>CACWLF010000010.1 GCA_902761645.1 uncultured Aeromonadales bacterium
ATAAAAAACCTTGATTGCTGAAAAATAAGAACATTAAAATATGCTGGAGATTTAGTGTTTGTAATATACTCGGTAGAATATTGTAAAAACCGGAGTATAGTCGGGATATAACTATGGATAATAATATTATTACATTTGTAAAAGTGGAAAACGATGCCGGAGTAAAAAACATTTCCGCTTTGGCTGAGACTATCTGGTTCGAATATTTTCCAAGTATAATTTCCGTTCAGCAGATTGAATATATGCTGGATAAGTTTTTATCGGAAAAGGCCATTACCGAACAGATGGCAAGAGGAACAGAGTATTATATTGTTAAAAAAGATCGTGAATTTATCGGTTTTGTTGCCATGAATGTCGAGGTTTCCGGGAACAAGCGAAAATTGTTTCTGTCGAAGTTTTACCTGGAAAAAATTCATCGTGGAAACGGTTATGCCACTTCCATGTTTGAATTTGTTAAAAGGCAGGCCGCCGATAAAAAATGCGAATCCATATTTTTGACTGTGAACAAGTATAACTCCCGCGCCATAGATGTTTACTATCACTGGGGATTCAGGAAACTTGACGATCTTGTGATGGATATTGGAAAGGGGTATGTAATGGATGATTATCTGATGGCGGTTAATGTTTAAGATCATTTTCCACGGATATCAGACTTTTGAATTGCAGATTACCTGCGTTTTTTATGGTTGTTAAGCCGGAGCTGTCTGCAGGATTGATTGTTCGAATTGTACGGATATTTATATTTATTATGAAGATTAAAAAATTATTGCCTTTGGCTTCTCTTGTTTTGTTTTTAAGCGCCTGTGACGATGTAAATGTTGGCGGTAACACCGGTTATGTCGATGATCCGACAGATCCGAGGGAAATGTATGAAATTGCGAAGGAATACTTTTCCGGCATGAATCTGGCGTTTGACCGTGAAAAGGCAGTGGAACTGTTTACCAAATCGGCGCAGGAGGAATATCCGCAGGCTGAATATATGCTGGCATGTCTGTACCTTGAAGGAAATTCCGTTGACAAGGACCTGCAGAAAGCAAAATTATATTATATGAAAGCAGCCGATCACGGTATAACTGAAGCGGCAATAAAATTATCGGAGACCCTGTACAAGAAAAACGGACTTGATGTTGCAAGAAGTGATGCCATTGATTTTCTTAAGATGGCGGCGCGCAGCGATCCGAGAAGCATGACATATCTTGCAAAACTGTATCTTTACGGCGACGGCGTAGAGCAGAATTACAAGAAAGCCGAGGCTCTGCTGCAGAAGGCATCATCATACAAGGAGCCTGAATCTCTTCTTATTCTGTCGGAACTGTATTTCACCGGTGCCCCAGGCATACTGCAGGATAACTACAAGGGGTTGAATTATTTGAAAATTGCGGCAAATGATCCTGACAACAGTGATAAATCAAAGGTCAATATGGCGCTGGGCAAGGTGTATTTATACGGCCGCGGTTATCCGGTTGATGAAGAAAAGGCCATGAACTATTTTACCGAGTCAGGTGAAGCCGGATATGTGGATGCCCAGGTGTTTCTGGGAAACCGCTACTGGAGTCAGGAGGATTATAAGAGGGCGCTGTACTGGTATGCTAAGGCTGCCGCGCAGGATCATGTTTCTTCACAGCTGAAGGTCGGAGAAATCTACAAGGACGGACTCGCCGGAACAAAAAATGAAAGCGAAGCCATCTCGTGGTATGAAAAGGCTCTGGCAAACGGAAGCGAACAGGCACGTTATCATCTTGTGTATCTGTATGCGGAAACCGGAAATAATCCGGATAAATTCAGTGAACTGATAGCCCAGATAGAAGAAAAGGCAAAGGGCGGTGATCTTAACGAGGCAACAAAACTGTTCTATCTGTACGCGGGCAGCAACAAACTGCATAACTCTGAAAAGGCAAGGGAATATCTGCAGCAGATTGTCGACAGCGGAAATCTGGAGCTGCTGGAAAACATCGGAGAAAATCTGCTGAAGGGCGGAAACAACATACAGCAGAATACCGGCTATGCTCTGACCATATTGAATTATGTCGCCGTGCAGGGAGAGCATTCGGCAAGAATCAAACTGGGTGATATTTATAAAAACGGTGAATTTACTGACAAGGATTTGATGAAATCATATGCATGGTACTCGCTGGCAATGACAAAGGACAGTAAATCCGAGGTTGACGGTAAAATCAAGGCTCTCAGGTTCAACAGAAAGGAACTTAAAAAGGCCAATGAGTTTACTAACAGGTTTAAAAATGAAATTAATGAGCTGAGTAAGCAGAAACTTAATGTTCTTAAGGATGACAGTGAAAATACCGCGGAACAGCCGTCAGGCGGCGAAGATCAGAAGCCGGCTGCCGAAGGAAAGTAGTTTTCATGCAGGATTTTTCTGTCAGTGTAAAAATTAAAAGGAAAAAAGAGATATAGATGAATAAATTAGTTTTGCTGGGCGGATTTGCAGCATGTCTGCTTGGTTTTAATGCGGCATGGGCTGCATCCGGTCTTGCGACTGCTGATGAGTCTGCTGTGGTAACAGTTCCTGTTCCTATCGAAGATCTGAATGTAAAAAACAGAATTCTGGAGGATACAAAGAAAAAAGAGGAGCAGAAGAAAAAACAGAATATGACAGAGGCTGAGCAGAAGCTTCTGGACAATGTCAACCGCGAGGCCATATTGAAGAACTGGAAAAGGGAATGCCGTTCGAGTGAGGCCTCTGTCAATTGCCGGTACAAGCATGTCGGCGGTAAAAAAGCTGTGGTTATTCTGTATAAACTTAATCCCGACAAGTACAGCATAGAGCAGATCATGAGAAACTATGCAAAGATTTACAATGCTTCGGAACTGGATATCCGCGTAAAATCGGAAGCGTTATATTCGCTGCTGATTAATCTGAATGATGCAAAGGGCAATTCAAGCGAAAAGAAGGATGTACCTGGGGATTCAGCGAAAATTAAGGACAGTGTTCAGAATAAAATGATGCTCTATGTTTATAAAGAGCCGGACAGTGATGAATATACCACAATGTACGTGCTTGGACAGACTGAGGAAAAGGATCTGGAATATATTGTCCTGAACTTTTTCGACGAGCTTGCCCGCATGTAGAACAAAGGAGGTGGTTTTATGGAATTTGAAACTTTAAGCTGGGATAATTATGTATTCCGTCAGGTAACCAGAGATGACTGCAATATAGTTCATGAGCTGCTGCTGGAACTGTGTGATTATGAGAATCTGCATACTGAATTTAAATCAACACCGGAGGATCTGGAAAATATCCTTTTCAATCTGAAGTGCGGTGACGCCATTCTGGTTTATGACAATGAATCTGATGAATACATCGGTGTGATACTTCTTTCCTACAATTATTCAACATTCAAGGGAAAACCTGGCATTTTCATCGAGGATTTCTATATCAGGGAAGATCAGAGAGGAATCGGAATCGGCACCTTCCTGTTTAAATACATGATGCGTGTTGCAAAGGAAAACGGGTTCGGACGAATCGACTGGGTATGTCTGAAAGATAACAGACCGTCAATAGAATTCTATGAAAAACTCAATGCCAAACAGATGCCTGACTGGGTTATGTTCAGACTTGACGAAAAGGAATTCGAATAATTCGAACAGCTGTTTTTCCGTCTGTCAACATCCGGTGCGGGACAGCTTCGCATGCCGGTTCGGAATTCTGCCGACGGAACGATCAAACAGACAATAAAAAAGAAGGACAGGAATAAAACCTGTCCTTCTTTTTCAATTCTGAAAAATATTCCGGTTTAATCAAGCAGCTTCTTGATTCTTTCAATGGATTCCTTGAATTCTTCCATTGAATTGTTATTGAAGATGAAGATTTCGCCGATATCTGTAGGACGGTTGAAATTGCATTTTGCAATATATTCATCCCAGTGAGCCAGTTTCCATCCGTCACGGTCGGAAGCGCGCTCAATCATGCGCTGATGACAAACTTCTGGACTTGTTTCAACCCAAACAATAACCAGTCCGGCACCTTTTTCTTCCAGTTTCTTGCGTAAATCGGCAACATACTTGGGATCTCTGATTTCACGTGTGAAAGGGGCATTGATCAGTACGTTGTTTTCGTATTGGAGAGCCTCAAAAGCCAGATCCAATATTGCATAATATTCATAGTTGCGGATATTTTCTTCGAAGAAGTCGGAGCTTCGGTTGCATTCCTGACCTGCAACTTTAAAAATCTGATGAGAAAGAACTATCAGTGTATCCTTGTCAAGATAAACCACGTGTTCCAGACTTTCAGCAATTCTCTTTGAAACAAAGGTCTTACCGCAGGCCGGAGGGGAAGTAACTAAAATTAAATTCTTTAAAGTACTCATTTGTTATCACTCAATCTTTATTTACTTGTTCGTACCGCCTGATCATGGATTAGGCGGTGAAGTCTTCTGTTATAAAAATCAAACATCGTTCTATTGTCAAATATTTCTTGTTTTTTTGCAACTTTATTATTTTTAATTTAATGAAATTCTTGAACTTTGACTGTTTTTACAGAAATTTTTCTGCAAATCCGGTTGTTTTCAGTGCAGTCGTGCACAAGGAAACTTGATTCGGCAGCAGAATAAATTTCCGCAGGAAATATGGTTAAATTTTTGTGCGCTGACTCCAAGTTAGTGGTATAATCACAAAGTTTTTTGTGATAATTCCTGTTGGAACTATTGATAAGTTTGCAAAGCATTCTGATGTGGCGGTAGAGACGGGAAATTATTATTTTGGTTTAATATTTTTTCATGTGGCACTTGGTTTGTGTCACCACTGTATTTAAGGATTATATAATGCCTGTTATAACTTTACCTGATGGTAGCAAAAAAGAATTCGACAAGCCAATTACTGTTTTAAATGTTGCTGAAAGTATCGGCGCCGGTCTGGCCAAAGCATGTATCGCCGGTTCTGTAAACGGACAGCTGCGCGATGCGTGCGATATTATTGACAGCGATGCAACGGTGTCAATCATAACCTCAAAGAATGAAGAGGGTGTTGAGATAATTCGTCACTCCTGCGCACACCTCCTGGGTCATGCAATCAAGCAGTTGTGGCCTGATACAAAAATGGCAATCGGTCCGGTTATAGACAAAGGCTTCTACTACGATGTGGATTTAGATCATACACTTACAGAAGAGGATATTGCCAAATTAGAAGAAAGAATGCACAAGCTTGCCGAACAGAACTACACCGTTGTCAAGGAAGTGGTAGACTGGAATCAGGCACACAAGGTTTTCGAGGAAAGACACGAAGACTACAAATTAAAGATTCTTGAAGAGAATATTGACAGGAACGATCATCCGGCACTGTATCATCATCTGGAATATACCGACATGTGCCGCGGTCCTCATGTTCCAAACATGAGCTTCTGCCATAACTTCAAGCTGACAAAGACCGCCGGAGCATACTGGCGCGGCGATTCAAAGAACAAAATGCTGCAGAGAATCTACGGTACTGCATGGGCTGACAAGAAACAGCTTGAGGCGTATCTGAAGCACCTTGAAGAAGCGGCAAAGCGAGATCACCGCAAGATCGGCAAACAGATGGATCTTTTCCACATGCAGGAGGAGGCTCCGGGCATGGTGTTCTGGCACAACGACGGATGGACTCTGTTCCGTCAGCTGGAATCATTTGTTCGCGGAAAACTTCAGGAATACGGTTATCAGGAGGTTAAGGGACCTTTCATGATGGATCGTGTTTTATGGGAGAGATCCGGTCACTGGGCAAAATACAAGGATGCAATGTTCACCACATCATCCGAGAACCGTGAATATGCAATTAAACCTATGAACTGTCCTGGTCATGTTCAGATCTTCAATCAGGGTCTTAAATCCTATCGTGATTTGCCGATCAGAATGGCTGAATTCGGCAGCTGCCACCGCAATGAACCGTCAGGTTCTCTTCACGGTCTGATGAGAGTGAGAGGATTTACACAGGATGATGCTCATATTTTCTGTACCGAAGATCAGATTATGAGCGAGGTTAGCGGATGCATCAAGATGGTTTACGATCTGTATTCAACATTCGGCTTTACCGATATTGATGTTAAACTGTCCACCCGTCCTGAAAAACGTATCGGCGACGATGCAATGTGGGATCGTGCTGAAAAGGATCTGGCAGATGCATTGAAGGCAAACAATCTTGAATTTGAATATCAGCCTGGCGAAGGCGCTTTCTACGGTCCGAAGATTGAATTTACTCTTCACGACAGTCTGGATCGCGCATGGCAGTGCGGTACCGTTCAGCTTGACTTCGCATTGCCTGGAAGACTCGGTGCCTCATATGTAGGAGAGGATAACGATAGACATACACCTGTAATGATCCACCGCGCCATTTTAGGTTCAATTGAAAGATTCATCGGTATTCTTACTGAAAACTTTATCGGTTACTTCCCTACATGGCTGGCTCCGATTCAGGTTGTGGTAATGAATATTACCGATTCACAGTGCGATTATGTGAAGGATGTTCAGAAAAAACTTGTTCAGGCAGGCTTAAGAGCAAAAACTGACTTGAGAAATGAAAAAATTAGTTATAAAATTCGCGAACATACTTTAATGCATGTTCCATATATGGTAGTATGTGGAGCTAAAGAAATGGAGAGTAACGAAATTACAATTCGTACTCGCAAGGGAGTTGATTTGGGCAGAATGAAACTTGATGATTTTATCGCCAAGCTGAAGTCCGAAATTGATTCACGCAGTTTAAAGCTTTTGGAGGAATAAACCATCAATACTGTAAAGAAAACAGGACGTGCGGCACCTAAGACACGTATAAACGGCGAAATTCGCTGCAAAGAAATCAGGTTAATAGGTCTGGATGGAGAATCTTTGGGATTGTCCACTGTAGACGATGCATTGAAATTGGCTATGGAGGCCGGAGTTGATTTGGTTGAAATCAGTCCGAATGCAGAACCGCCTGTTTGTCGCATAATGGATTACGGTAAGTTCCTTTACGAGAAGAGTAAAACTCAGAAAGAGCAGAAGAAGAAACAGAAGCAGGTCCAGGTTAAGGAAATTAAACTTAGACCGGCAACTGACGAGGGAGATTATCAGGTAAAACTACGCAACCTGAAAAGATTCCTTGAAGACGGCGATAAGGCTAAGGTTACCCTTAAGTTCAAAGGCCGTGAAATGGCGCACCAGGATATTGGTCTCGAGGTACTTAAACGTATCGAAGAAGATCTTGCCGATGTTGCTGTAGTTGAATCTCAATCAAAAGTTGAGGGTAAACAGGCAATAATGGTGCTGGCCCCTAAAAAGAAGTGATACTGAAGGTCTGCAAGCAGTATTTTTATATTCACCTGAAGTATTTTGTTATATTTAATTTTTCAATAGCGGAGTATTTTTAAAATGCCTAAAATGAAAAACGATAAAGGTGCTTGGAAGCGTTTCAAGAAAACCGCAAACGGTTTCAAACGCAAGCATCGCAATAAACAGCATATCTTGACAAAGAAGTCTACTAAGCGTAAGCGTCATTTACGTGCTATGACCTGTGTTCATCATAGCGATATTCAAAGAGTATTGAAGTGCTTACCATATATTTAGGAGATTAGAAGATGCCAAGAGTTAAACGTGGTGTGACAGCTCACGCTCGTCATAAGAAAGTTTTAAATGCTGCTAAGGGTTATTATGGTGCACGTTCACGCACCTACAGAGTTGCGGTTCAGGCTGTAACCAAAGCTGGTCAGTACGCTTACCGTGACCGTCGTCAGAAGAAACGTCAGTTTAGACAGTTATGGATTGTTCGTATCAATGCCGCTGCCCGTCAGAACGGTATTTCTTACAGCAAATTCATCAACGGTTTAAAGAGAGCTTCTATCGAAATCGACCGTAAGATCCTTTCTGATATTGCGATTCAGGATAAAGCTACTTTTACTATTTTAGTTGAAAAAGCAAAAGCTGCATTAGCTTAATTTTTTAATCTTTAATGTTTCGGGCCCGGCTGTACTTTACAACCGGGTTTTTTGTTTCCGTTGAAAACATTATTTTTCGGTATCCGTCGTCGTGTCCCGACTTGCAGAAGTGACGCAGGCGGGTACGGCAATTGCCGCAGGCATGATCCTGGAAAAATTCATTATCTATATTTTTTTCTTTATCGTCCTCCGCCGGTATTCTTAATTCAAGAAGGCAAAAATGTGATATACTTCTGATTTAATATCGAAGTTGTTATTTTTTGTTTTTTTGAAGATGTTTTGCGTCGGCAGGTGGTTAATCCGGCCTGCGGACTGCTGCAGAATTTGGTTGTGATGATGTTTTTTAGATTCCTGGTGATTATTTTTGCTCTGTTGTTCATGAATTGCAGTTATGCCCTCGACAGTGTTGAGATCGGCGAATCCTTTGAGCGCATGACACTGGGTAAAAATCTGGAAGTCCACCAGGCCGATTCCAGATACAAAACACCTTTTCAGATCAGGGATTCAAAAAACTGGAAGGCCAGCCACATAAGCGATATTAATTACAATGCTCCGAATGAGGAGCTGTGGGTCCGTTTCAGACTGGAGAATACCCTGAACACCGAACAGAAGGTTTATTTACAGTTCGGCAACAATTTCCTTGATTCAGCCGAGGTTTACCAGATTGACAATGTCCGGCGCAGATTTGAAAATTCGTGGACATTCATGCGAACCGATCGGGTTCTGGATCGCGAGGTTCCATCCTCAAGATTTGTTGTTCCTGTAGAGCTCCGTCCGAAAGCATCGACTGATATTTATCTGAAGATAAAAAATGCCCACAGTGCGTATATTCCTGTAAGGCTTTACAGCAAAAAGGTTTACGACCTCAAGGATATAATTTCCCAAATATTCGTCGGAGCCCTTATCGGCATTATTCTGGTGGTATCCATCTTCTCCTTCGTCATGTACATACTGATCAAGGAAAAAAGATTCCTCAGCTACGCGTGCTTTTCTCTTTCGCTGCTCATTCTGATTGCCTTCCTTTCTGGTCTGATAACCATGTTCTGGTCCTTCCCGCAGGAATTGAATGTTCATCAGATGTACTATTTTGTTTCCTGCATATTCTATGTAGCTCTGCTGATATCATTTTACGAAATGTACATTCATCTGGATATTGTCAGAAAGCTGTCGAGACATTCATTTATCTATCTCCTTTATCCGATAGTAATGATGGTGGCCTGCTGGTTCCTTCCTACTGAAATCAGCGTATACAGCAATCTCGCGTATCTGCTCTTCTGTCTTTCCACCTGCTTCTATGTGCTGCAGAACAAGTGGAGCAAGATCAGCAACTACCAGCGTATCTACGGAATAACCCTGCTGATTTTTCTGGTCTGCTGGCTGGGCAACTGTCTGTCCCGCTTCGGCGTTCTCTACCTGCCGCTGCTTTCGGATGAGGTTTTATTCTATTTTGCAATCATAGCATCCTTCTCACTGAGCTTTGCGCTGGTTTACCGCGCCTATATCGAAAAGCAGAGCCGCATTTATGCAGGCAATGTGCATAAACACCATTCAAAGCGTTTTATTGATCTGTACCAGCAGGCCGAGGAAGGATTCTTTTCCATAGATCTTGACGGCAAGCTGCTCGATGCCAACAAGGCGTTCTTTAATCTTTTCGGCTATGAGAACATCGATGATTTCCGGATTAACTGCGGTCCTTCGATTGTCGGAGTATATTCAGATGTCGAGGAGTCCAATAAACTGCTGTCGGATGTTATTCTTGCCGGACAGGAAGACGGTATCAAGCGCGAACTTTCCCTAACAAGAAGGGACGGTTCCAAATTCACCGCGCAGGTTTCTCTCCGTCTTTTTGAACGTTCAGAGGATGTAAAGAGCAATCATGTGCTGGAAGGCATTATTCTTGATATCTCGGAAATCCGTGAAATAAAATCACGAATTGATTATCTGATGAATCACGATGTGGTGACCAATCTGCATAACCGGTCATTCATGCAGAAACGGGTGGAGAAACTGAGCGAGGAGGCCGGTACATACAAGGCAAACTGTCATGATTATTTCCTGTTTGTCGATATCGATCATTTCAAGGTAATCAACAACTCCTGCGGTTCAATCGCCGGAGATTCATTCCTGCAGATTGTCGGACAGACACTTCAGGAGGTTGTTCCTGACGATGATGTTGCCCGTATCGGCGGCGACGAGTTCGGTATAGTCGTTTCCAACTGTTACGTTGATCATGCCATAGGTATTGCGGAGAAAATCCGTTCATCGCTGCAGAAACTCCGTTTCGAGTGGAATAAGAATTACTATTCAATTACTGCAAGCATAGGTATAGTGCCCTGTGAAACAATTGATACCAGCGCCATCCTGTCACTTGCTGAAACAGCCTGCGGCGCGGCGAAGCTTCAGGGCCGCAACAGAGTTTATCTCTATTCCGAACTCAGCGACGATGTTCTTAACTACAAGAAGGAAATCGGCTGGGTTGCACAGATTTACAAGGCCATTGAGCAGAACAAGTTCATACTGTTCAAGCAGCGCATTCTTACCTTTGTGAATGATGAACGGCTGGCCTATGAGGTGTTTGTAAGACTGCTGGGCGACAACGGAAATATTCTGCCGGCCAGCACCTTTATCGGAGCAGCCAAAAAATTCGGTCTGATTTCACACATCGATTCATGGGTAGTCGAATCACTGCATTCATGGCTTGATACCCAGAATATTGATGAGATTGAGGCTGTTTTCATTAATATGTCCCTGTCATCCATAAGTTCGCTTCATACGCATCGCAAGCTGAAGAGACTTTTTGAAAAATCGTCATATCCGCTGAACAAACTATGCTTTGAAATATCGGAAAATTCAATGCGTGACAATTCGGCCAATGTGAGAGATTTTGTCAAACTGATAAGGTCCTTCAACTGCCAGCTTGCCCTGGATCATTTTGAGTGCGGCATAGGGTCCTTTGCGCTGATTGAACAGGTTAAACCAAATTACCTTAAGATTGATTGCGAAACATTAATCGGTCTTGAACGGCTGGGCGGAGAATCCGTAATTCGCGAACTTCAGAAGGAATTGAAGAAATATACTCTGAAGATTGTGATCATGCATATCAAAAATGAGGAAATGTATAATATCATCAAAAAATACAATTTCGATGCATATCAGGGATTCGGCATAGAACGTCCGCTTCCTATAAGTTTGAACGGTTCACAGGATTAGGTGTTTATGACAAGATCGGTTTCAGGAAGAAGAAGAAAAAGAGATCCGCTGAAAGGTCTGTTTTCAAGACTGCTCAACAGAATACTGTATCAGATAATTAGACGGATGTTTAGAAAAAGGTCAAGATGAAGAAATTTTTAACATTGATTTCTGCGGTTTTTATATTGTTATCCGCCGCGGAGTCCGCCTGCGCCGAGATCTGGCTTCCCGCAGGATGGAAACAGGACAGATCGCTTTCCGGCAGCAATCGCAAGGTGTTCCGCAATAATACAACCCAGGGCAGTCTCGAATATGACATTGTGCCTGCTGAAGGGCATAATGCCAAGCTTATCGCCATGGCTCTTGCCAACAAGGCCAACTGTTTCAGGATTGAAGATGCAGGCAACAGCTATGTTATAACCTGTGATCACATAGATACCTTTACCAGAGTGGCGGTTCATAATGATACTGCATATATCAGTACAATTATCTGTCACGATCAGGCTACCTGCGATTCCGCCGTTGAAATTCTTAAAAGTATCGATGATCAGTGATAATCTTATTATTATTGGTACGGATATTTAAAAAATGTGGTAGGATCTACACGGTTTACCAGCGGTTGCAGTCACTTTTAGTAACAATGAAGGGACTGTGGCTTTTTATTGATTAATTATCAGTAGTTTTTTATTTTTAATTTTTAATTTTACCTTGAACAATGAGGAAAAAATGGATCAATTGCAAGAAATAGTTGCTAAAGCTCTTGCTGCAATTAATGCGTGTGACGACGAAGCAAAAATAGAAGAAATCAGATTGGAATATTTCAGTAAAAAAGGTTATTTTACTGAACAGATGAAGTCTCTTGGCAAATTAAGTCCAGAGGAAAGACCTAAGGTCGGTGCTGAAATCAACAAGGCAAAACAGGCTGTTTTAACTGCTCTCAATGAAAAGAAGAGCAATATGGAACAGGCCGCACTGACCAAAAAACTGATGAGTGAGAAAATTGATATTACTCTGCCGGGCCGTACCGCCGAGGTTGGTACTCTTCACCCTGTAACCAAGACAATCATGCGTATCCGCGAACTGTTTGCGGATATGGGATTCCAGGTTGTTGAAGGTCCGGAAATCGAAGACACCTTCCATAACTTTGACGCACTGAATATTCCTGCAAATCATCCAGCCAGAAGCGATCATGATACTTTCTATTTCAATCCTGATCTTGTACTGAGAACTCAGACATCAGGCGTGCAGATCCGCGTTATGGAAAAACAGCAGCCGCCGATCCGAATGATTTCTCCCGGCCGCGTGTACCGTCCTGATTACGATATGACTCATTCCCCTATGTTCCATCAGGTTGAAGGTCTGCTGATCGATCGCGATATTCATTTCACCGATCTCAAGGGTATTCTGTATGATTTCCTTCTCAACTTTTTTGAGGAAGATCTGGAAATTCGCTTCCGTCCTTCTTTCTTCCCGTTCACTGAACCTTCTGCAGAAGTGGATGTAAAGGGCAAAAACGGAAAATGGCTTGAAGTTCTGGGATGCGGAATGGTTCATCCTCAGGTACTGATTTCAGCCGGTGTGGATCCTGAAGTATACAGCGGTTTCGCTTTCGGTCTTGGAGTTGAACGTTTCGCAATGCTGCGTTACGGAGTGAACGATCTGCGTGCATTCTTTGAAAACGATGTACGTTTCTTAAAACAGTTTAAATAACAGTAATAATAACAGATAGAGGTTGTAAATAATGAGATTTTCAAAATCCTGGATTGATGAATGGGTTGATACCGGTATAAGTGCAGATCAGCTTTCTGATATTATTACTATGGCAGGTCTGGAAGTTGATACAGTTGAAAAGGTTGCCGGCGATTTTGATCACGTGGTGGTGGGCCTGGTTGCTGAATGTGCAGATCATCCGAATTCCGATCACCTGCATGTAACCAAGGTTGACATCGGAAACGGTGAACTTCTGGATATTGTGTGCGGCGCTCCTAACTGCCGCAAGGGTCTGAAGGTGTGTGTATCTCTGGTCGGTGCCCATCTGCCTGGCGGACTTGAAATCAAGCCTACCAAATTAAGGGGTGAACCTTCCAACGGCATGCTCTGCTCATTCAAGGAGCTGGGAGTTGATCTTCCGTCAAACGGAATCATCGAGCTGCCGGAAGATGCTCCTCTGGGCATGGATATTCGTGAATATTTCGGCTGGAATGACAGTTCTGTAGAGGTGGATCTGACAGCCAACCGCGCCGACTGTTTAAGTATCATCGGCCTGGCAAGAGAAATTTCCGTGCTGACCGGCAAGCCGTACAAAATGCCTGAATTTACCAGAGCGAAGGCAACTCTGAGCGATACCTTCCCGATTAACATTCATGATTTCAAGGCCTGTCCGAAGTACTACGGACGTGTATTCAGAGGTCTGAATGTAAAGGCTCAGACCCCGATGTGGATGCAGGAAAAACTGCGTCGCTGCGGTTTGAGAAGTGTAGATCCGATTGTGGATGTAACCAATTATGTAATGCTTGAACTCGGTCAGCCTCTGCATTCGTTTGATCTGGACAAGCTGAAAGGTTCTCTCAATATCAGATTCGCAAATGAAGGCGAAAAGATGGTGCTTTTAAGCGGTCAGGAAGCTGCTCTGACTCCTGATACTCTGATTATTGCCGATGAAAACGGTCCTCAGGCAATGGCCGGTATTTACGGCGGCATAAATTCAGGAGTAAGCGAAACAACCGCCAACGTACTGCTGGAATGCGCATATTTTGCACCTGATGCAATCAAGGGCAGAGCACGTGAATACGGTCTGGCTACAGATGCCTCACATCGTTTCGAACGCGGCATCGATTACAATATTCAGGAACTGGCATGCGAAAGAGCAACCCAGCTGCTGCTTGATATCTGCGGCGGTGAAGCGGGAGAAATCATCAGGGTGGAATCTGCAGACAATCTGCCTAAGCCTAAGAGCATCAGTCTTTCAATGAAACTTGTAAACCGCGTAATCGGCAATAATATTGTCAACGCTGATCAGGTGTTCAAAATCCTTAACGATCTTGGTATTGAAACCAGAAAGGTTGCTGACGATCAGTTTGAATCGGTAAGTCCTTCATGGAGAATTGATATTGAAATCGCCGAAGATCTTATAGAAGAGGTTGCCCGCATCTACGGTTACAATAATATTCCTAATCTTCCTCCGCAGGCAGGTCTGCGCATGATTAAGTCGTCAATGACCGATTTGCCGCTGGATCGTATCAAATCAACTCTTGTAAACCGTGATTACAACGAGGTTGTAACATACAGCTTTGTTCAGGAAGACAAGATGAAGGTTGCTTTCCCTGATGTTGCACCTATCATAGTTCCGAAACCGATTACCGCTGAAATGAATGCAATGCGTGTTTCATTGCTGCCTGGCCTGCTGGATGTGGTTGCCTATAACAACAGCCGTCAGCAGAACCGTGTAAGAATATTTGAAAGCGGACTCAAGTTCATTCCGGAACAGGGCGCCGAATTCGGCATAAGACAGGTTCCTGTACTTGCAGGTGCGGTTTCCGGTCTTGCAAATGATGAACAGTGGGCTGTGTCAAACCGCAATGTAGATTTCTATGATATCAAGGGAGACCTCGAGGCTGTGCTTGGTCTGACTCAGCAGTCAGAACGCTTCTCATTTGTTCCATGCAATATTCCGGCACTGCATCCTGGTCAGAGTGCCAGAATTTTACTGGACGGCAATGAAGTCGGATTCATCGGTCTTGTTCATCCTACAGTGCAAAAGGCGTACGGTGTTAAATTCAAGACTTTCATTTTTGAAATTGAACAGTCTGCTATTCTGAAAACCCTTATTCCGGAATACAAGCCTCTGTCCAAGTTCCAGGCCAATAGACGCGATATTGCTGTTTTAGTCGATAAAAATATTCCTGCTGCAGATATTATTAATGAGATTAAAGTCGTAAATTGTCATCAAATTAGTAAAGTTTGCTTGTTTGATCTCTATGAAGGTGATAATATTGACATGGCTAAAAAGAGTTTGGCTATAAGCATGATTTTGCAGGATAACAATAAGACTTTAGAAGACAGCGAAATCAATGCATTGGTGGATAAAGTAGTTGATACTTTAAAAAACAAGTTTGGGGCAGCTTTAAGGGATTAATATGACTGTTACAAAAGCGGATATAGTGAATCACATCATTGATTCGTGCAATATCGATCATGATGTCGCTGTAAATTTAGTGGAGAATTTTTTTGAAGAAATCAAAAAAAATCTTGAAAAGGGGGACAATGTAAAAATTGCCGGATTTGGAACATTTCAGGTTCATAAGAAAAATGCCAGACCTGGCAGAAATCCAAAGACGGGTGAGGAATATGAAATTTCTGAACGAAATGTTGTTTCCTTCAGGGTTGGCACAAAATTAAGGGATGCCATAAAATCCTATGTCGCTTAGAAGCAGATTTTAATCAATATATCACAGGCACCTTTGAGAAATTCTTGAAGGTGCTTTTTTT
The DNA here is from genome assembly GCA_902761645.1 of uncultured Aeromonadales bacterium. Lineage (GTDB taxonomy): Bacteria > Pseudomonadota > Gammaproteobacteria > Enterobacterales > Succinivibrionaceae > UBA2804. The sequence continues at coordinate 15,575 of CACWLF010000010.1, forward strand.
ATATGCATTAAAGGATGTTTTGCGGAGAAAAAAAAGATTGGCTGATATTACTGACAAAAATAATTCTTTAGTACCGGACGGCTGCGCAGGAAACGGAAAACTTATCTGCAGAATTTTTTATTTGTCTTTGAAAACTGCAACCGGTATATATTTTGTGTGGTGCGTGATAATGTTTCCTCCCGTTCTTATCCCTTATTTTTTATTCAACTGGATTGCTTATAGGGTAAGAAACAAAATGCAACGGACTGTTTCAAAAAAAAGTGCCGTAAAAAAACTGAAGCAGGAAAATCAGAAATTTAAAACAGCGTCATTATTTCTGAATCACATTAATATGACCGCAGTCTTTACAGATAACAAAATAACAACCGGCCAATGGTCCTGATTGGGAAAACTGATCTTTCAGCTTACGCAACCCTTTTCCGATAAAACCTTCATCCTTGCCAGGCAGACTTCTTGATATTTCAACATTTTTTGAACCGCATTTTGCACATGAACAATTCTGCAGCATCAGATCCTGATTGTTTCTGAATATTTTTTGCTCCTTTGACTTTTTACATTAATATTATCTGACTATGCAAAAAAATTTTGCAATCGATCTGATTTCAGAAAAAAATTCTGCCGGCGGTTCAATTTTTTTTCAATGCAGACAGTTTGAAAAGTTTATATTGAATCGTCAGGGGAATTATTCTTAGAAGAAAATTAACCCCACAGTTCGAAATAACATATAACAATAATCCTGCAGTTCCTATAAATAAAAAAATATCTGACAAATCACGGAATTGCCGGAAATTATTATTTGGCAGATCGAAAAAACAAAATAATAATCTGACAGAATCTAAAATTGTTGGATGGAACCAAAGTTGAGTGCAGTGAAGTAAATCTTTAATTACAATATCTGGTGTATCGCAAAGTAAAAGAGGATTTGGTGGAACGGTGATTTTTTAAGTTTAAAAACTGCCTGAAACCAAGACAGTTCCAATAAGTATCGCATGAAAAAAATTGATAAGCATTGCAAAAATTATTAATTCTTTTTCTGTTTTACATTATGTATATTCTATAATCAAAAACTGTAGACTAAATTATAATTATATATAGGGAGCATGGGATGTTAAAGAATATAGTGATATTGACTGGTGCCGGCATTTCTGCAGAGTCAGGAATACCTGTGTTTAGATCTGAAACTGGTTTGTGGGAAAATCACAACGTGGATGACGTCGCAACTCCCGAAGGATATGAGCGAGATCCTGATCTTGTTCGTAACTTTTACAATACATTAAGATCAAACTTAAAAAAGGTAGAACCTAATCCTGCTCACAAAGCGCTGGCAAAACTGGAAGAAAACTGGAAAAACGGAACGGTTACTGTCATTACCCAGAATATTGACGATCTTCATGAGCGTGCAGGTTCAAAGAATATTTTGCATATGCACGGAGAACTGCTTAAACAAAGCTGTTACGTTCTTCATGGAGGATGCGGCGATGTATTTGAAATTCATACAGATCAGAAACCAACGGACTGCTGTCCTCACTGCGGAAAAATGGGAACACTGAGACCACATATTGTATGGTTTGGTGAAATGCCTCTTTATATGGATGAGATTGCACAGATCCTGTCCGAAGGTGATTTGTTTATTTCCATTGGAACCTCAGGTGTTGTATACCCTGCGGCAGGCTTTGTCAGTACCGCTCACCGCTATAATATTCCGACAGTTGAGTTTAATCTGGAACCGTCGGCAACCAAGGGATTTTTTGATTACGGAATTTACGGTAAAGCCGGAACAACACTGCCGAAATTCGTAGATCGTCTTTTGGAATGCAATGGTGATCTGAATCAGTTGTTCTGATTGTTTGAAGATTTAAATTGAAATGTCAGAACATCAAAAAAAATAAGAAACCATGAACATGATTCATGGTTTCAGTTTTTTGATTCTGATTATCCTGTTTTACAGGAGATCCTGAAGAATTCTAGGATCATAATTTTTTACACACTTGTACAGCTGGCTGTATTCCACGTATTTGTTGTCGGCTAATTTAACAATTCCTCGCAGTGTCGCATTGCTGTATGCTGTCTTATACATGTTTTCTGCTTTATGAATGCCGCAGTCGAATGCCAGACGGTACCACGCATATGCGGAGGCATCATTTTTTACAACACCTGTTCCGTTTTCATATACCTGTGCCAGTTCATACATTGCAGGAGGATAACCTCTGGAAATGCATTCCTTGAGAAGATCCAGACCCTTTGATGTATTCTGATCTACGACTTCTCCCTTATAGTACTGGATAGCAAGATATAATTTAGCCGGCAGAAACTGTTTCTTTGAAGCCTGTTCCAGATAGCCGATGCCGTCGGTATGATCATCGTGATTGGAACTTGTAGTAATCAGAAGTTTTCCGAGAGAAAACAGCGCCTGGGTATAATTGCTGCGCATTACCAGTTCGCGATAAGTTTCAATTGCCTTGCTAATATTTTTTTCGGTTCCGATGCCGTTTTCCTCCATGACAGCCTTCTCGTACAGTGCATCTATATTTTTCTGTGCCGCGGCTTTAGAGAAATAGATATAGGCAAGCTCATCATCTTCAGGTACTATTTTTCCCTCTTCATAGAATTTGGCCAGCTGATACTGTGATTTGGCATCGCCTGCATCAGCGGCTATGGTCAGGTAATGAATAGCCTTCTGCGGATCTTTTCCAACAGCGCGACCCTTGAGGTAGGAATTGGCAACATAGTTTGCCGACAGAATATCTCCCTGATTTGCAGCTTTTTCGTAGTACGACAGCGCCTTGCTTAAATTAATATCGGTATTGATTCCTTTTTCATAAACACGTGCAGCTTTATAGAGACCTTTAACACCGCCTTCCATTTCATAGTAGGAAAGTGCCTTGTTTACATCAATCTGCTGATCGCCGCGACCGAAAAGGTAGATATCACCGAGATAAATCGCTGATTCGGAAATTCCCTGACTCAGAGTGTTTTCACATGCCTTTATTGCTTCATTGTACTGACCGCGTTCATTGTACACTTTACAGTCGGTCAGATTGTAGGTTTTAATATTTTCCACATTGCTTGCAACAGATGACGGCTTCGGTGTTGATTCACATCCGCAGGTTACTGCGGTACAAACTGAAATTGCTAATAATAATTTTTTCATATTCGGCCTTAAAACTTCCACAATGGAAGTTGATTTTCAAATGTAAGGTTTGTTGATTTACTCCGTCATCCTGTCTGTCAGCACAGATGCTTGGTGAAGCAGGTCGACTGGTTGGACACGCTCCAGGAAACCTTCTGGTTCGGACTCAGCTGCGGAATTAAAATATAATTTGCACCTTTTAATGATGCATTATAATTGGAATTAACGGTAATTGTTCCGCCGTCTATCACAATGTTGGCAATTGAGTCATATTTATTTTCAGAAATAAATCTGTTTGATAAATCCCAGCTTCCGTCATCGGCCTTGCTGTTGGAATTGCAGACAGTCTGAAAAGTTGCCGGATTTGCAACAATGCACTGTTCAACCTGTTTCTTAATCGGCTCAAGTGATCCGATAATGGTTTTAAATTCATCGGTTCCGCTCGGTTTCAGTACTGCGTAGATTATAAATATCGCCAGAACTGCAATAAGAGTGGTCAGAGTGAATAAAAATAATCTGTGTGCGGTTTTGACAGCGAAGGAATTTATTTTTTTGAAAATTCCCGGTTCTTCTGCGTCTGACTGAAATTCTTCATGTTCAGAGGTTTCTATGTCTGATTCATCAATTTTAAAATCTTTCTGTGAAAATAAATTAATGGCTTCCTGATATTTTGGATCGTCAATGCTGCCGGAACCGTCCAGAACGTTAAAACCCTGGTTTAAAGTCTCAGAAAAATTTTTTACCGCAGGTGCTCTGTTCTGCACAGGTGAACTTGAACTGCCGGAAGAAATTTTTCCTTCAGGGACTGTCCCGGTATTAAAATTTTTCTGTTCAAAATTTCTGTGTCCTTCTGGTACCGAGTACACCGGTTTTTTCTTTTTTTCGATTATAACGGTTTTCTGAATAACATATCCGTCTTTGATTTCGCGATAGATTGTAGTTTTCTTTTCCGCACCTTCCATGGAAAAATTTTCAAGATCGAAAGAGGCGGTTTCAGAATTCTGAATGTCATGAACATTCTGTTCACTGATGTTGTTTCTGAAAGATGATATATCATTGATTCTGTCATTATCCGGAACTGCAGAAAAATTTTTTTCAGCTGTGCCGCTGTCCTGAGAATAATTTCGGCGGGCGTAATCTGAATTATGATTTTCCCTGCCGGCAGATGCGGCATACTCATCTGTTTCACGGGCGTCGGAAACTGCAGACTGAACGAATGGTTCAGAATTGTCAAATGAAACACCGGTATAGCCGTTATCTTCCACATTGTCGGAGACTGTTTTATTAATTCCGGTGCCGTCAAAATCATCCATGGATTTTTCATTCTCACCGTCGGAAAAATTTTTAGAATTGAATTTAGTGAAATCTATTTCCAATTCATCATCGTTATCAAAAAAATTCTGGCTTCGGCTGTTCATAACTGCTTATTTTTTCAAGAAATTTATCAATAATTTTTCTTTAATTATAATCCAATTCTTTTAAACCAAAAAGAAATGTTTTTTTAAGATTAATTATTGCGGCGGTATTTTTTAATACCTGACTTTAAAAATTTTGGGTTCAGTCATTAATATTCATTAATATTATGTGTCTGCCGGGGACATGACGGAAGGAACGGTATCTGTTATGACGAGCATAAACGATCCCGGTGTTCATTGTTTCCGGACAATGAACAGTGAGCAGTTTTTATCGGGAGCACGGACCATGCATAATGAATGAAAAGTGCAGTTTGTTCCCGGTTCGAATCACTTATTGTCAGTATGCAAAGCAGCAATCCGCCAGACGGTATCTGTAAATATAAAATCAGTTCTGCTTTGTATTTTTTGACGGATACCGAACTTTTATTTAAAATTTTAGATTAATATAGATCGGTTATAGCAGCTGAAAATAAATGCAACGGCTGTACAGTCATGAAGAAGGTGCAAAAAATAATTTATTGGTGTTTTGATGTTTGAAATATCCGAGCGTATTAGTCAGATTATAAAGAGTGTCTGCAGAGATCTGTATGATCGTGAAGATGTGGTCAGAGTGGTTGTTCTGTCTATTCTGGCAGGTCAGAATGTTTTTCTTTACGGTCCTCCGGGTACCGGAAAAAGTATGATTTCACGCAAAGTGTCCGGTATATTTGAAAGTTCGAATTATTACGAGCATCTGATGCATCGTTTCTGCACACCAGAGGAACTTTTCGGACCTGTTTCGCTGAAACAGCTGAAGAACGATCAGTATGTGCGTCTGACTGACGGTTACCTTGCCTCCGCCGACTTTGCATTTCTCGATGAAATCTGGAAATCGTCTCCTGCGGTTTTGAATACTCTGCTTACTCTGATTAATGAAAGAAAATTCCACAACGGAAGTGAAACGGTAAAAGTTCCGCTGAAATCCCTGATCTCCGCATCAAACGAAATTCCTCTTCACGAGGCCGGACTCGATGCGCTGTATGATCGTTTTCTTGTTCGCATCACGGTGAATCCAATCCGTGATTCGTCCACTTTCCGGAATCTTATTTTAAGCAATACCGGTTCCGTAAATCATGAAATCCCGAGAAAGCTCCGCATTACCAATGAGGAATACGAGGACTGGCTCGGCAGAATTGATTCCGTTCGTTTATCCGAACGCAATGCCGAGGCCATTGTAAAAATGCGCGAGATCATTGCCGAGCAGGTTGATTTAAGCGATCTCGACAACAAACTAGAACGGTCGTTTGATGATGATAATGAAGCACTGAACGATGATCTGAAATACGGACATCTTTCCTATGTATCAGATCGTCGCTGGTTCCAGGTTGTCCGTCTTCTGAAGGCATCGGCTTTTTATAACGGCAGAACCGAAACCTGCATCAAGGATTTTTTCATTATGCGCTACTGTCTGTGGAACAATGCTTCGGATCAGGCGAGTTTTGATAATCTTGTCACCGATATAATCAAGGAGTATGCGCAGCAGGACTTAATCAGTGAGGAACTGCTGCAGAGTGTCGAGACGGAATTCAGCAAACACGGGGCATCATTCTGTCATGACATGGTTTCCCGGATCCGCAGTGTCGAAAATGAAATCGACACGGTTCTCAAGAAACTTAAGGCAAACGATGTTGAAATAAGAAGCGGAGATCGCCAGTTCTTTTTCCGGCAGAATACGGACATGTCGCCAAAATACAGCCGTATTCCGAAACCTTCCGCCATCAACAAGGTCAATTTTGAATCCTACATTACGGAAATGCATCTGGAACCCGGAAAGGAGGTTGCCTGTACTCTTACCAAAACGTCAGCCCGCGGATATAAACTGTATCTGAACCAGCTGGAGTGCTTCCCTGATGACGAGTTCGATCCGAACGTGCTGTCTCACGGTCAGAATATTAAAATGAAGGTTTATTCCATCGACCGTGAAAATCGTCTGATCTGGGTTCGCACAATCAAGAAAAACGCTGAATACTGGCTGCCGATACTGAATTACGATCTGGATATTATTTACAGATCCATTTATGACGAACAGCTGGTGCGCAGTCCAAGTCTGAGCTTTAAACTGAGCGCCAACAGCAGGGGTAATTTCGATTTGACGATTATCGGGCAGAAACTGCAGCAGAAGCACATCATCAAGAAGGAATCAATCAACCTGCTGCTGCTGCTGATCAAACTTTTCAACAAACGTTCCGAAACAGAGGAGCAGATCCTGAATTATTTCAAGGAATATGATCGTCTGTTTGAAAATGTGATTGAAGAAATTGATGAAGAACTGTTTTTGAATAATGAGGACAAACGCTGTCTGAAGGAAATTTTCTTTGATCTGGTTCCTAATATACGTAAAGCGAAAAGTGATTTCTTAGAGCTGCAGAATGTTTACATCAAATAGTACAAGACTGCTCCGGCATGCAGACCGGACCCTTGAACGGCTGATAGGCAAGGAAAAAAAGAGTAAAAATTCCCTGTCGCTTGAGAATTTTTCCGTTTTGCGCAAAACGATGAAAAATTTCATCAAAAAAATAAATGCAAAATTATCTCCGAAGGTTTTAAGCAACGACGAATTTATCAAAGATCTGCAGACGCTTACTGAATATACCAGATACACGGCAGATCAGATCAACAGCACGGTTCTTGCCAGGGAAAAGGAACTGTTCAAAAAATATTTCAGGGAACGCGGTCATTATAAACTGGATCTTCTGGAAAAATACTACAACAATTATTTTTCCATAAATGTTCCCGACAGCAGTGCAGATCCGAAAACATGGGAAAACTATCATAATTCCATCAACAGTTTCAAAAGTTCTCTGGAAGGCGCCCATTCCTCGTTTGTCTCTCATATTCTCGAGGAGGTAAGAGAGAAGGAGGATGAGTATATTTCCAATATCAGCAGATATTTCGATCAGGTTATTGCAGATCAGTTTGCTGTGCAGATGGAAAGAGTGGAACTGTGCAACCGACTTAAACTTCCTGCTGATAATTATCTTTCCGGTTTTTCCGGAAAAAAATCCGACGGGACTGAAAATAAATCGAAAAATAACGAACAGTACCAGACTGCAAGTCTGCGCAATGCAGAACAGCAGAAATTTCTTCAGCCGTCCGATCGTCGCAATAATGCCCGCAGGCAGGAAAAATACAATGCGGCCGGAAAGGAGGAACAGAAAAAATCCTCGTCTGAGAACAGCAGCGCCTCCGGCATGAATAAGACGGATAAATCCGGTGACCGTTATGAGACGATTGCAGATCAGATGATGGATGACTATAAAAACAACCGTACTCCCGAAAATAATAAATCTGATGAACATACAGGCAATAATGAAAAAAATCCGCAGCGGCAGGAAAATTATGAACGTAATATGCCAGCAGGAAATTATTCTGAAAATCAGACCGGAGAAAATAATTCTAGGAACGGCGGTGGTCAGGAAAAAAAATCTTCGGGTAAGTCTGCTGACGGAAAAAATAATTCATCCGAGGGGGATGGGGACTCACGAACCGGAAACGAAGAACAGAAAAGTTCAGGAGCAGGATGCGGGGAATCATCCGGAAAGCAGGAAAATAAAAAAAATTCACAGAGCGGCAAGGAAAACATCAGTCAGGAAAATTCATCGGAATCTGAGAAAAATAATTTTTCCGATCTGCGCAGTCAGCGGCAGAGAGGAGGTTTAAACGGACAATCAGGTGAAGGAGCGGATTCAGGTTATCCGGACGAAAATCAGGGAAGACGGGGCGGAGAAAAAAATAGTTCATCTTCAGATCCGGAAAGAAGTGACAGGAGTGAACAGAAAAAAAATTCACCGAACAGCCGTGAAGAGTCTCGGAACGGGGTAAAGGAAAATTCCGGAGAGAACGGAACACAGTCAGACACAGGCGGTGAAAATAACAGCCGCAGTTCAAGAATTGACGAACAGACAAGATTTCTTCAGGAACTGTCCGATGCTCTGAATTCCTCCTTCGGCAATGAGGAGAGTGCGAACCGGAACTGGAATGACGGTAACGGAATAAGTCCGCAGAATGAAATACCCGACAACTATACCGGAACAGGGCAGTATATGACCGGACCGGACATGAATCCAGGAAGCAGTGCGGAAGGAGAGGAAATAAATGCGGCTCCCGAATATGATCTTGGTAACTACTTCGATCTTGAGGAAACCGGAGATATCGGTTCTGCCGATCTGAATTCCGACCAGGAAGACGGAACCTCATCAGGCGGAGGGGAGAGCGACGGTGATTATGATGCTGAAAGTTCCAAATCAATTATGGATTATCTTAAGGAGCTCGGGTACGATGAAAACGGCATATTCGATCCGAACCCTTCAAATTTCTGGACTCATCAGTACTGGCAAATCCCGAAAATGGGCGGAAAATTTATTCCGTACGGACCGCAGAACAGCGATGATCAGACAAGTGACAACGCATCAGCTCAGCAGGAGGAACTGCCGGAAAACGACGGACAGGAACCGGATCCCGATGAACAGCTGATTGATGAACTGGTGGAATCCATTCTGTTCAACAAGGGCAATGCGAAAAAAAATTCATTTAACAAACCTGGAAAAAACAAGGGAGCGGAAACCACAGGAAACGATCAGTTCATCCATTACTTCAAGGTGGTTGAGCATTCCAAAGGACTGCAGAAACTGCTTAACCGGCTGGGAAGGTGCATGGATCTTGATCGCGCTCAGAATGAAAAGGCAAGAAGGAACGAGAATTCCGGTAACCGCAAAAAAACAGAAGACAGCAGGGAGTCTCTTTCCGGAATCACTCTGGGAAACGAGATCAGCTATGTTCTGCCCCAGGAACTGGTAAAACTGAATGATCCAGCGGTGGAGCCTCTTTTTGATGTAAATTATCTGGAAAGAAATCTGATCCGTTTCGATCTGGACGGCATTGCAGATCTTAACGGCGAACAGGAAAAAATTCCAAGTTCTCCTTCTCACGAGAGGGGACCGGTAATTCTCTGCATAGATACCAGTTCTTCAATGCAGGGAATTCCCGAGAGCTATGCAAAGGCGATAGTCATGAGTCTTGCAACGAAATGTGTTTCAGCGTCACGTGACTGTTTCATAATTAATTTTTCTGTAACCATTGAAAAACTGCTGGTTAATAAAAATACGGCGAATGCAGAAAAAACCGTAACCGAATTTTTATGCAAATCATTTAATGGAGGTTCGGATCTGGATGAGGCTCTTACGGAATGCCTGAGACTAATGGAAAACGATCCTGCGTTCTACCGATCTGACGTGCTTTGCGTGACCGACGGCAAGGTAAAATATTCACAGAGTCTGATCGATCTGATCAGAAACCGTAAAAAGCATGAAAAGAATAATTTTTTTGAATTGCTGGTCAGCACCGATTATGAGGATCAGTATTTTAATTCTGAAGAAAATTATGATTTAATCGATCCGATGAAACTTTTTGACGTTATTTTTAAACTTAACCGGGACGGCAATACCCTTACCGAATTCAGAAATAACAAAATAAAGGCATATTATTAGAACCCAGGAGACAAAAATGAAATTTTCCCTGCTGAAATTTCTGGCTTTAGGCCTGTGCGGCATTTCGTCTGTTAATGCCGTTAACAAATCCGAAATCATCTGCAGTTACATAAAAAAAATTGAGGTGCCTGCAGATACAAAACTGGATTACTGCACGGTAATTGAAAATGAAAACGGTCTTAATCTGCTTCTGCGTTATGAGGCTGACAAATCCCTTGCCGATATCTTTTCCCAGACCTTTGTTTTTAATGATCAGAATATTATGCCTGAGACCCGGAAATTATTCTGCCGTATTTTCAGGGATAACGAGGATATTTACAGTCTTGAGTCGGGAACATATTACAGGGACAGAACTTTATCTGAAACGAAAATCACCAGGAATGCCTGCAGAAATTTCGGACCTGATGCCGGCGGTCCCGCCTCGGATAATTTTTTAAAGGATTCGATAACAGAGCAGTGCGAAACAATGTCAAAGCAGATAGCCGACCCGAGAATCATGGGATCCGGATGTTCATACGAGGGAACCGAATTCAGATTCAGTTATGAAGTGAGTCCGGAGGCTGCACCGAAAGGCTACATAGGGGGAAAATATACCGAACGGAAATTCAATCCGAAGGACAAAAAAATGCTTGACGATTACTGCCTGAAAATCAGAGCAAAAAATTTCTATGATGCAGGGTTCAGAACAATGAAATATATTTATAATGTGGACGGTAAGCCGTCGTTTGCTCTGATTCTGGATTTGAATGACTGCATGAAAAAATAATCGGCAAAAAAATGTTTTAGAAAAAAATTATTATCTGGAAAATCAAATGGCAAAATTATCAAAAGAATATAAGGCAGTTGCCGAACTGGCAAGTCTGCTGTACGACACGGTTCTCGAAAATCTTCAGAACAGCGGCAGGCCTGTCATGGCAAGGAATATTGAACTTGACGATTCCTTTTTCAGTGACGATCCTGCGCAGAAGACAAATCCCGAGATAAAAAAATATCTGGGAAAATTTTCTCTGAATAACAGAGTGTTTGATTTATGGCTCTGCTCTGAAATCAACTGGTATGCTCCGGGAAAAATTTATGCTGGTTTAAAGATTTCCGATGCTGAAGATCAGGAAATAATTTTTTCCGAAGAACTGAAAAATCAGCTTAAAAATTTTTTCGGAGAACTGATTTCATCCGGGCAGGAACCGGTTGACGGGTGGATCTGCTGGCGCTATATAACCATTAACGGGGACACCACAACCAATACCGGCAGCGGAGCGATCCCGCATTTCAAGGTTCCGAACGATGCTCTTGTTCAGCTTAATAACAATGAAAAAATTTTTACCAGGTTTGCAACGGTTCTGCTGAATACATGGAACGACTACAATCAGAAGGCGCTGGAACTGATTAAAAAATAATTTCTGCAGTATCGAAAAAAAAATTTTAAATCCTTGAAATTTTATTTCAGTCTGAGCAGGAGACTGCAGATTCATCAGTATGATCCATGAATTCATGAAAAAAATATGAATCAGTCCGGGAAATACAGAAGAACAGAATATGAACAGGCGGCTTTTCACATGAGAAGAATAATTTCACTGGAAAGCCGCCTGCAGTTTTTCCGTTAACCGGAACCGGATGATTGCATGTAATCAGAAACAAAAAAATTATTTTTTGCTTGTGATCCAGATTGCCGGTCTGATTACCGACGGTTCATTTGCTGAAGGTCCGTATTCCGTGTGAAGATGTCCGTTCTGAACATTCTGCATATCACTGCATCCGTCGTAGCATTCAATACCGTTGGAACGTTCTCTTAAAATCCAGACAGGGTTGTCTGCAGCATAATCAGCCGCCGCGCATTTTTCCTGGTTTTCCGCGCATTCAGGAGAACCTTCTCTGATTTTCTGACGGACATAACCGGTAACGGAAATATTTCTCAGAGAGTGCTCGGGAATAAAATGCATAACATCTCTGGCGGTGAGCAGAAAAACCTGATCCTGCGAAAAAGTTTCATCTGCTTCTTCTCCGTACAGTTCCACATTTGAGCCGAGTTTTACTTTAACAATTTTTTTGATTTCCTCGCTGCTGAACGTGCTTTTTATAAAATCCCCGTTCAGATATTTTCTTAATTCCGAATTTTTCCAGTCAAAGGCGGTATAGCTTTCGCCTTTATTGAAAGGCAGGTAGTCAATACCGTATTTTGTCACCAGAAGTTTTTTACCTTTGGCGCGATCTTCATAGAGAACAATCCATTCGAGATCTGTTTTTTCAGATGAACCTGCTTTCTGCGGAGCCTTTCCGAATCTGATGATCTCGCCGCCGTTTCTCTTCGGAGCCTTGAATTTGTCAAGGGAAACCCATACAGCAGGTCTGATCAGCCCTCCTTTGTGGAAAGCTTCGGTACCTTCTGAACTGATCATTCCGCTCGAATTTACATAAGGCGCGCGTGAGCCGGTTCTGTCTGATCTCAGCCACCACCAGCCGTATTTCAGATTGTTGAGTTCTGCGGCATTGTTCCTGTCTGCCTCCTGTGATGCATAGAGCAGACGATCTTTCGTGTCTGGCAGATATTTTTCCGTCTCCTGTTTATTCAGAATAAAAAACAGAGTATCTGTTTCCTCATTGTACGGAATTATTGAATCTCCCTCCCATGAATCGAAATCGATCATGTCTTTCAGAGAGCCGCCTTCACGTCCGTCAAGCACGGCAAATCCGCTGAATGAACATTCGCTTCCTTCGGGCTCCTCTTCAGAATATTCATGAGTGCAGTAGGAACCTGAATAAATTCCCTGTCTTGCCAGGAGCAGCATTTTTTTTCCGGCCTGATCTACGTCAATCACATCCCATTCCAATGCATAGCTCCGATCCAGTTCGGATGAATCCTTTCTGAATTTAATCATATTGTGTGCAGGATCAGTAAGGAGAAATTCAACCTTGTCGCCAACCTGATATGTCGGAGTTTCCGCCTGCAGCGTTCCGAAGGAAAGAATTCCGCACATGGAAAAAAGAACCGGTTTTAAATTCATTGATAGCAACCTCGCTTATTTTTTGAAATTATTTCTGACATTATAACATTACTGACTGTTTATGACTGATGTATCTGCTTTTTAAGTATTCTGATGCGGTAGCCGGTTCTGCAGATCTTCTGCTGCAGCCGCCTGAAAAAATTTTGCCCGTTAATCTATGCATGCCATGATCATGCGGTGATTAAGATTGTACAGAAGAAAATAATTTTTATTGTCCTTGAATTTCTGTTCCATATGAACATCAAGATACTGTAAATCCATGGCACCGCGGGTAAGAAATTTCCGGCACATATCACCTTCAACAAATTTTATGAACAGACTTCTGAGATTATCCTTTTCGGCAATTTTGACTATTTTATAATGAACGGTAAAGGTTCGGAGATATTTCAGTATGCTGCGAAAATAAGGCATGCACTGTTCCTTTTCCGTATTGCACGGTATCACCAGGGTGTAGCGGCTGTTTTCAACAGGAAGGTTTCCTATTGACACCGACGGCGTCATCATCCATGCCAGTGCCAGAACAATTAGTAGAAATTTCATCATATGCCTATTTCTTATTTGCTGATGTACAGCGGCTCCTGTTCCTTTGCTCCGGACATATCCGGGAACTGAAAAAGAACGGTTTTTCGCTGCGGGTTTAATTATGTCTACAGGCGCCTGAATTTCGATGTTATAAAAAAGTCCGGCTTTCTTTTCAGTGCGCTGCAGTTTTTGAACATATTATCAAACAGCTGGGCATCTGTGGTATCAAATTCAGGAACTTCTTCAAGTTTTGTACAGTTTTCAAACATGCTGTTGAAATTAATTACTTTTGAGGTATTCCATTCCGGGAATTTAACCAGGTTTGCGCAGTTTATAAATGCACGGTTGAGATTCTGGGTATTATCCGTTTCGTAAACCGGCACATAGGAAAGACTGTGACAGTCGGCGGCAAATTCGGTTAAATCGGTGGCTGAGCCGAGACCGGTGATTTTCGGCAGCGCGGTCAGTTTCTTGCAGTCCACAAACATGTGGTCCGCCACATTAACTCTGCCTGCGGTAATTGTACCGACGGAGGTCAGATTCTCACAGTGGGCGAACATGTAGGAGAGAACCGAGGCATTGCTCAGATCGAGATCAGGAACGCTTTCCAGTGAGCTGCATCCCATAAACATCATATTAAGTTTTTTTGCATGTTTCAAATCCCATTCCGGCACCTTTTTAAGCTGTTCACAGCTGTCGCACATGCTGACGGCGGTTTCCAGACTGTTGAATCTGAATTTCGGCAGTTCGCGCAGACTGCAGCAGCTGAGGAAACAGTTGTTCATGTTTTTTACTCTGCCGGTATCAAGCGGTGCGATTTCCGTAAGTGCATAGCAGTTGTCAAAGGCCGATTCCATATCGGTTGCGCATGAGGTGTTCAGACGGGGAATTTTTTCCAGTGAGCGGCAGGCGGAAAAGGCGAATGCAAGATCCTCTGCCGATGAGGTATCAAGAGCGTTCAGATCCTTAAGCTGAAAACAGCATTCACAGAAACCTCTGAATTTTTTTACGTTGCCAGTACCGGTGAACGGAATGGAAACGAGCTTATGGCAGTTCTTCAGAGCAAAACTTAAATCTGAAACATGAGACACGTCAATCGGAGTGCAGGATGTCAGATTCTCGCAGTTTGCAAACAGTCCCGACAAAGATCTGCAGTTTTCTCCGGCTGTGATTCTGAATTTAACGGTTCTTAAGGGCTTAAGTCCGAAAAAAGGGGAGTCGCTGAATTCCGCCCTGCTGATATCGGCGGTGAGACTGTAGTTTATAATCAGCTCCTCAAGGGTATTGGTTATAATTCTGACCTTCAGCTGTTCGTCGATATCCTTTGCTGAATTCAGAGTGAATATTTTCTGATTGTCCATGATTATATTTGTAAATTATTCAAGTATGCCCGCCGGCTCAATATCTGCAAGATCGTCATCAATATCCGTCAGGTGATGCCTGAGAACAGGAAATTCTGCACAGTACATAGGAAGATCCGCATTGTAGCGGGCGGTTATGATTTCTGAAATTTTTTCACTCAATATTTCTCCGGAGATTTCATCGGCGGATAAATCGCTGATATTTCCCGAAGTGGTTCCAAATAACGACTTTTCGATTCTACCATACAATCTGCTCTGATACAGATCTTTTTCTGTTCCTTCGCCGGTTTCGTAAGCCTTTGCCACATTACGGACAGCTTCAATATGACCAAGGTCGGCGGCTCTCTTGAACAGTGAAAACGCCTTGTTCGGATCTTTCGGTGCGGAATTTCCTTCACGGAAGATATTTCCCAGCAGGAACGCCGCATTGTCGCTGCCGTTTTCTGCCGCCTGCGTCAGCCAGCTGATGTATTTTTCCTGATCTTTGGCGGCAATGGTGCCGTCGCGGTAGATTTCTGCAAGTTCCAGCTGTGCCGGCACAGCTTTAAGTTCCGCGGCCCTGTTCAGAAGCTCCAGAGCCCTTGCCGGATCTTCGGCGGTTCCGCTGCCTGTCTTGCAGCATATGGCAAGTCCGAACATCGCAACCTTATGGTCGGGTTTGTTTTCCAGAACTCTGCTGTAGTATTCAAAGGCTTTCTTCTCATCCTTTTCAACACCCCAGCCGGAATAGCAGCAGGTTGCCAGATCGGCCAGCGCGTCATAACGGTTGGCGGCGGGCAGTTCAGCCGCTTTTTTCAGCAGTCTTACCACCTGCTTTTCATCGGTTGCGGTATGAAGCGGATCTTTCATAATCAGATCTGCAAGCTCATATGCCGCTTCAAGCACATTGTGTTCATAGGCGGAGCGGAAGTGGCGGATGGCAAGTCTGATATTTCTTTCCGACTTGTAGTGACTGGCCAGAATGAATTCGCACAGTCCCTCCTTGTTTTCAGCACCCTTTTTGATAATCTGAAATGCCAGTTCGACATCCTGCTCCACGCCGGCGATGCCGCGCATGTAGTAGGTTGCAAGGATTCCGCTGACGGAGTAGCGTTTTTCATTAAAGGCCTTTTTAAGATACGGGAATGCCTCCTGAAGTTTCAGAGAAGTGTAGCAGAGCTGTCCGAATTCCTCATTGAAACTGTATTCCGGATTTTTTGCCGCAACATCCTTTATGATTTCCTCGGCTCTGGCGGGATCTTCAGTGCATCCTCTGCCGCTGAAATATAATTTTGCCAGTTCCACGGCGGCTTTTGCATGGCCGTGCTCTGCGGCTCTTTTCAGCCATCTGAAGTTTTCCTCGTAGCTGAATTCCGGCTGATTCTGATACGGTGCAAAATAAACGGCATATTCATATTCGGCATCCGGTTCATTGTTTTCAGCTGCTTTAATCAGCCACTCCTTCGCCTTGAGAATGTCCTTTTCGGTACCCAGTCCGTTGAAGTACATTCTGTACAGCATGTAGCAGCTGCGGGGATCTCCCGGCGACGCCAGTCCGGATAAAATCTTGAAAGCCTGTCTGTAATTGTTCCTGGCGCACAGCTGTTCGCAATCCGCCAGAGTAAAATTCTTTTCCTTTATGTTTTCTGTTTTTTTAACTGCAACAAATTTTTTCTTCATATGATCCCTGATATGATTTAACCGTTACGCTGAATTTTTCCGGACACCTGATTGAGCATCTGCATTCTTGCCTGCTGCTGGATATCCTCCTTTTCGGCCGGTGTGATGGAATCCTCGATTTCCTTCAGCAGAGCCGGATATTCCCTGTTCGGATATTCATTCGGGATCAGATAGGCATAGTAATAGGCAAGCTGATCGTCCTTTTCAAAAACAGATTCCTCATCGCCGGTCTCTTTCTTCACACCGCTGTGATAGAGTTTCGCCAGTTCGAATCTTGCATCAATCTGTCCCAGATGCGATGCCTCCACATAATAGTAGCGGGCCTTTTTGTAGTCCGGCGACGGAGACAGCTTGCCGCCGACATACAGTTTTGCCAGACAGTACATCGCTTCGCGATCTCCGTTCTCGGCAAGTACGGTAAGCCATCGCTGCGCCAGCAGAAAATTCGGGGCGTTGGTTTCGTCGGCATAGTAGACGCCGAGGAAGAACTGAGCCTTGCGATCTCCGTTTTCGGCGGATCTGGTATACCATTCGATTGATTTCTTGACATCACGCGGAATGTACTGGTTGCGTCCCTGCATGTAAAGCATGCCGAGCAGACGCTGCGCCTTGACCGAACCTGTTTCCGCCGCTTTTATGATCAGTTCCGACGACTTCAGCTGGTCTTCCTTTACTCCCAGTCCTTCGCCGTAAATTCTGGAAAGCACGCGCATGCATTCCGGCTCGCCGCGTGCCGCGCCGCTTGAAACCAGGATCATCGCCTTTTCGTAGTCTCTCGGAATCATGGTTCCGTCAAGAAGCATGGACGCCATGCGGGATGCCGCCTTTTCACAGCCCAGACTCAGGGCGAAGGAGTACCAGTTGTAGGCACGCTGTCCGTTAGGGAAGGTTCCGATGGATTCCTCGTACATTTTTCCCAGCTGATACTGCGCCAGAGGATAATTCTGCGCCGCCGCCTGATTCATCAGTTTGAAGGCTGTTTCGGCATTCGGCACCACGCCGTTTCCTTTAATGTACATCATGCCGAGCTGGTAGATTGCCGGCAGGTAGTTGTGGCGCGCCGCCATGGAAACATATCTGAAACCTTCCTTCGGGTTCCTGTCTGTTCCGGTTCCGGTCAGATACTGCATGCCGGTTTCGTATTCAGCCTCCGGCCAGGTTTCGAGGTGATCGTCGGCTATTGACTTGTAGATGGTGAATGCTTCTTCAGGATTGTACTGGGGGTCGGTTACGGTATTGAGATATTTTGCAAGTTTCAGCATTGCGGGATAATACTGCTGCTGCGCCGCCCTGGTATAGTATTCATAGGCTTTCTGGTGATCAGGTTCGCCGCCGCGGATGCCGTGCTCGTACCATTCGGCAAGCTTGAAGCATGACACCGCATCCTTTGATGCCGCCATGACCAGATATTTTTCCGCCTCGCTGAGACTGAGAGTGGTTCCGAGACCGTACTGGTAAATCTGAACAAGTGTGAGAAGAATGCGGATATCTCCGGTATGAAGGAATTTGAAACATCCGTCCAGGGCTTCCGAATATTTACCAAGATCGAACAGCTTAAGTGTATTTTCGATCGTATCATTGGTCAGGGATACATTTTCCTGATGTATTTGAAATCTGTGAATCGTTCTTCTCATTAGTCCGTTTAACTCCTGAAACACTTTTGATTCATAGTAGCATTATAAATGATTGTTTTTTGTGCGTAAGATTTAAATTTTGACATTGGAATCAGTGGATTAGCAGGATTGTGAACAGTTTATCTTAAAATATGCGGTTTGCTGCGGAATGGCGTGTCATGACTGAAGCTGTTCAGGCCGGATCCTGGGCGGATTTTTTTTCTTTTTTCTGAAATTAAATGTAAATCGGGAGGTGTTCATGTTGTTTATTCATGTCAGGCGTTAATCCGGATAAAATGTTTTTGACCTGTTGGGACAGATATGTTCATAACATGCGAGGCACGGCTTTTTTATGATATCATACGGATTGAAGAAAGTTTTCGGGAGCAGTGGTTGTAAATGATTGACAGGGTATTTGTACCGCCGGTTAAGATTCAGGGAATAAAAACGGGAATCGTCAGGCTGATAGCCGCAAATATGCCGCACGGTTCAGACATGGTGTGGTATGAGCCCTTTATGGGATCCGGAGTTGCGGGACTGAACCTTGCACCCCGCAGAGCAGTGTTTTCCGATATCAACCCACATGTGATTCGGCTTTACAATTCGATAAAGGAGAAAAAAATCACATCACGGACGGTAAGGGAATTTCTGGAATATGAAGGAGCAAGGCTAAAAACCGGAGATGATGAGCATTATTATTTTATCCGGGACCGCTTTAATGAAAAACACGATCCTCTGGATTTTCTTTTTCTGAACCGGAGCTGTTTCAACGGCATGATCAGATTTAACCGTGATTACCGCTTTAATGTACCTTACGGACACAAACCTGAAAGATTCTCAAAGGCATATGTTACGAAAATTGTTAATCAGGTAAAGCATCTGGAATCCGTGCTGGACGGCAGCGACTGGGAGTTTGCATGCTGCCCGTTTGAGAAAACAGTTGCCATGGCCGGAGAAAATGATTTTATTTACTGCGATCCTCCGTATATCGGCAGACATGTGGATTATTACGACAGCTGGGATGAGATGCAGGAAAAAAAACTGCATGACGCACTGACATCATCGGGAGCGAAGTTCATGGTGTCCACCTGGGATCACAGCAGGTTCAGAAAAAATGATTATGTTGACACCCTCTGGAAGGGATGCTTCAAAGTAACCAAGGAACATTTTTATCATGTGGGTGCAAAGGAAAAAAACAGAAATGCCGTGACCGAGGCTCTGCTGATGAATTATGATCCAGGAAAAATTGCTGAAAATATTGCGCCGGGCAGGGAAGATAAGGTGGCCTGCAGTGAAGAACTGAACCGATGATGAAGGAATGCCGGATTCGGCGGTTACATTGATATGTCGGCGTCTGCAGAATTTTTTTGCTTTGTTGTGAACTGTCGGGAAATTGGTGCAGTTCATTACAATCATAATAAAGACAGATGTATTTACGAACTTTAGGATTAAATTTGAATGTTTCTGCTGTCGGTCTAGGCTGTATGGGAATGACTCATGCCTATGGTGCGGCAGTTAATTCGATGAGGTTTGGAGAGATTATCAGTCGAGCTGTTGATTTCGGTTACACTTTTTTTGATACAGCGGAAATATACGGAACATCCGATAACCAGCATTTAAATGAGGAGGAACTTGGAAGAGCCCTTCGGCCGTACAGGGATAAGGTAGTCATAGGTACAAAGTTCGGTATAACTTTTGACATGGCGTCTCCTGATATAAATAAACCGATTGTTTCCGATGCCCGTGAGAGAGCTGTCAGGGCTGTCTGGATCAGAAGCTGAACGGCAGCCTTGCGGTGTGAGTACATAATTCTCTTTACAGTTGATCAGGGATGATTAATCTTAAAAAGCCGGCAGGAGACTGCCGGCTTGTGCACTGCATCTTTAGTACCTGAATATTATTTCAGATTATCACTGAAGAATTTATCTATTTTATCAAAAGGTATTTTATCCATCTGATCATAAAGATCAGCGTGTGTAGCCCCTTTGACTACAACCAGTTCTTTCGGCTCCGAGGCTTCATTGTAAACATTGTCGGAAAAATACTTCGAATGCGCATTATCTCCCGTAATAAGCAGAAGAGGGCGCGGTGAAAGTTCCTTTATGTTATCCATCAGCTTGAAATTAAAGAATCCGTACGCTGTGGTTGCATCCCATGCCGAGGTGTTTGAGTTCATTGCTCTTGGATGGTAGGCCCTTCCCACATAATAGCCGTAAAAATCCTTGATTACCGGATCGGCATCTGCCGGCAGTGTATCAGGGAACATGGTTGAAAATGTTTGAATTTTATTGCTGGAATCGACACCAAGTTCATGAGCTCCGCGGATAAGCTTACCGCTCTTTGCTTCTTTGTCACGCATTTCCGCAAGATGCTTCTTTACGATATTGCGCTGCTCATCCGTGTAATAAGCACCCTTGTAGTGATCACTGATACTTTCGGACATATCATACATTGCAGAAGTAACCACAGCCTTGATGCGGACATCATTTGACGCTGCCGTGATGGCCATTCCCGACAAACCGCAAATGCCCACGGCTCCGATTTCTTCAGGATTGACAAATTTGAGGTTGCTGATGAAATCTACAGCCGCACTGTAATCCTCAGTAAAAATTTCCGGAGACCCCATATCTCTGCGGGTTCCGCCTGATTCGCCGGTCATGGACGGATCAAATGCCAGTGCAACATACCCCCTTCTTGCAAGTTCCTGCGCATAGAGTCCTGATGCCTGTTCCTTTACAGCTCCGAACGGACCGGAAATCACCAAAGCCTTGTATTTACGGTTACTGCTGAAATTTGCCGGCAAGTAGAGATGTCCGGCAACTTCAAAACCATAACGGTTGGTGAACATTACCTTAAAGGTCTGAATATCCTTGTTGATTTTGAATACCCGTGTGTCATCTCTGATTTCTTCCACTGATGACATCTTCATCTGTGATGCTCCGGAGATGACTGATACCGGTACATTATCTGCCATAACGTCAGCGCTTCCCATAAGTATTGCTCCTGTAATAATTGCTGCCACAAGTCTGTTGAGTCTCATAAGCTGTCTCCACCTGATAATTACTGATTAACTGCATTATCTTAAATATTTTTTTATTTCAACGATGAGATAATCCAGAGCGTCTGTCTCAAACTGAGTCTGTTGAAGCTGTTCTCCAGGTTCCCTCCTTTTTTCCTGATTTCAGAAATAATTTTACGGTACTGATGGTTATCACGATATTCGACGCGGCTTTGACAAAATGCGTCTGAACATCCCGCATCACGGATACAGTTTCTGATATTCTGCGGATTTGTAAATTTTATTTTCATGATCATTTCCATCTGTTTTAAATATACATCACCACTGTTATAATTACTAATGGTAAAATTTCATAATATATTATTCCAATCAGGAATATTTAAAGGGACGCTGCGCCTGTATACTCTCCAGCAGGGAATGATGCCATGGATATAAAACTGTTAAAGAATTTTCTTCAGATAGCAAGATTGGGAAACATGACAAAAGCTTCACAGTCGCTTTACATAACACAGTCAGCTTTGTCCAAACAGATGAAAGAGCTTGAAGATGAATTTGGTCGTCCGTTGTTTTTTCGCAGCAGCGGAGGCATGAACCTCACCGAAGAAGGAATGCTGCTGCGCAAGCGCGCCGAAGACATAGTTTCTTTGTTTGAAAAAACAAAGCAGGAGTTCGAGGATCTGGATGAAATAACCGGTGGAGACGTTCATGTCGGTGCTCCTGAATCCTGTCATATGGATATATTTGCAAGAGAGCTTCTGGCTTTCCGCAGAAATTACCCGGGTCTTAGATGCCACATCATAAGCGGTATGACAGTTCAGGTTGAAGAGATGCTGGACAGAGGCCTTCTGGATTTTATTATAATTTCAGGTATTCCAAATCTGAACAAGTATAATCACGTCAGATATCCGACAGATGATGAATGGGGCGTAATCGTCAGAAAGGATCATCATCTGGCCAAAATGGAAAAAATTACTTTTGAGAATCTTCTGGACCAGAATCTGATTATTTCAACTCAGGGATTATCTGAAGAAATGACCAGATGGTGCGGCGAGAACGTTGATAAACTGAAAATAACAGACACGGTTAATCTTGCCTATAACGGCAGTGTCATGGTAAAAGAAAAAGTTTGTATCATGCTTTCATATAAGGGACTTGTTAATGACAGTGAGCTTGTATGGATCCCTCTTTATCCGAAATTATCCACACCGACCTATCTTCTATGGAGAAAATACCAGGTGTTTACGCCGGTGGTGGAATTATTTCTAAAGCAACTGGTAAGTTCCTTTGAAATGGTAAAATTCAGTTCGGAAAGATAGTTTTTTTTTGCCCAAAAGAATCGAGGAACTTACACATCGCATAATGTTTTACTTTAGCTTTTGTCAGCACTTCTGACATCCCGATTGATGGTGTGATGATTGAGGAAGTGCTGACGGTCAGCCCTGGATTTTCATGGTTAATCCACTTTATCAGTCACATAAATTTCATCTTCATCAGTTCATCACCATGTTTAAATTTTGTTTTAAGTCCCGCGCGCAAGAAAGCTGATTCAAACGTGGTATAATGCAATGAACAGGCAACTAAAAAGTACACGAGTAAAAATATGAACAAAATAAGTTTCAAAGGAAGCATTGTAATCGTAGATCCATGCTACTTCATAAAGTCTGAAGAAGATTTTGAACTTTGCAGCAACAATGGAGAAAATGTCTCGGATCCCGATCTCTCTAAACTTGGTTTTACAGACTATCTCTGCTTTGAATTTCCGGACGATCCGCAGATTGTCGTAGATCAGAGTTCAAAAAAAATTATCGGAGGAATCTGTCAGGATTCGTGCCTGATGGCTGTTGTTTACAAAAGTGAACTGCAGAAATATAACCCTGACTATGATGAAGGCTTCGATTTATCTGCAAATAATATAACGATTATCGAGAACTTCATTGGAGATGTTGAATATAAAACAGTTCCCGTAACAATAGATGGTTATACAGAGCATGATACAGTAATTATCGGAACCGGAAACATTAACTTCAGATCATGCTATGAAGAGGATTTGTCCTGAGGTTCCGGAATGTAAATAAATTTCATGCATTTTAATTTTTCCCTGTATTAAGGCTTATGGTTAAGCCTGCCGAATCTTTGCGGTTGATTCAAACGACATGGCATCCTTTGTATCTGAATATGCTCCAAATCCAGATTTATGACGGGAAGGACGATTTCCGAAAAATTCCGGTGGACAGTTGGAGGTTGGCGGTATTCGTTAAATTAGAGGATGATTTGGTTCATGATTCCAACTTCAGTTTTGAGAAATACCTTTTAAAACGACTTGTCAGATGCTTTGCCAGAGCTGAAACCAATGCCTTCATTGACGGCACAGGTATTGATATGCCAACGGGTATTCTCTGTGATGACAAAGATGCCGATGTGGCACTCACCACAGACAGTCTTACCTATGATAATCTCATAGAACTGTACTTCTCCGTTAAGCCGGAGTATCGCAGCAGAGGTGTGTGGCTCATGAATGATGAAACAGCACTAGCTCTGCGTAAACTCAAGGATGATGGAGGTAAC
>CACWLF010000011.1 GCA_902761645.1 uncultured Aeromonadales bacterium
TGCCGACATTGGGTAATTCCGACATAGCTGTATTGAACCGCCGTATGCGGTCCCGCATGTACGGTGGTGTGGGAGGGGTGAGTAGTACTCTCCCTACCCGATTCAGAAAATCAACAGTCCTGATAAAAATCAATCGTCAGAAAACCGGGATCTGTCAGCTGTAAATTCCGTTATTCAAACTGTAATCACCTGCATGCAGACATGTGGCGGTGAAATAGAATCTGCAAATTGGCACACATTATGCTTTATAAACTGTTAAGGAAAACTGTTCCTTGTTTTATTTAATATAAAGTTAAATTTTAAGAGTTTACAAAAGAAGGAATTTATTATGGCTCTATACGTAAATACCAATACCAGTTCGATAAATTCTCAAAGGAATTTGAGTAAATCAACCAGCAGTTTATCGAGTTCGTACACCAAACTGGCCTCCGGTTTCCGTATCAACTCTGCAAAGGATGATGCCGCAGGTTTGCAGATTTCAAACCGAATGACATCCCAGATCAACGGACTTACACAGGGTAACCGTAATGCAAATGACGGTATTTCACTCGCCCAAGTCACAGAAGGAGCTCTGGACGAGGTTACCACCATGCTACAGCGCATGAGAACACTCGCAATTCAGTCGGCAAACGGAACAAACAGTTCTGAAGAAAGAACAGCATTAAACGACGAAGTCAAGGAACTTCAGGCGGAAATTGCGCGAATCGGAACTGATACATCATTCGGCGGGACTCTCAAAATTTTTGGAGCAACTGGAAATGATAACTCAATCATCGGTGCCAACGGAAAAGCAACAATTGAATTTCAGGTAGGTTCAAATGCAAATGAGGTTATCTCCATTGAATTCAAATCCATGTCAAACCTGCTGAACACAAATTCGTCAACTACAGATAATCTAGAAACAGGAAAGGTTATAGAAGTTGATACTGCTGCACATTCGCAAACAGCAATAGACAAAATTGACGCAATGATCCAGAATGTGGATGCATTCCGTGCCAAACTCGGTGCAGTGCAGAACCGTCTGGAATCAACAATTTCAAACCAGGAAAATATTATAGAAAATGTTAACGATGCACGTTCAAGGATCAGAGATGTAGACTACGCGGCAGAAACAGCAAAAATGGCACAGCAGCAGATCCTTCAGCAGGCATCCACCTCAATGCTGAGTCAGGCGAACCAGAAGAATTCCATTGCCATGAATCTGCTTGGCGGTTAACAGTCATCTGCAAAAAATTTACGAGAAAGGGCAGTCCACAGCAGTGACCGCCCTTTTATATTCCTTTTTTCTCATTCAACAAACGCAACCGATTAAAAATTTATTAAAAACTGATGTCAGTTTTCCAGTTTTTTGAACACATAGCCGTCCCTTTCAGCAAAAAATTGACGATCTATATGATCAGGAAATAATCCGGCCACCACTCCGTCTATTTCTATAACAGGAGTAATCCTTCTCTGCCACTGTGGTATTTTATATTCCATGAACAGTTTCTTCAGTTCTCTGCCGTGTCTGCGATCCTGAGGATGAATTTTCAGAGAAAACGAATAGTCATAGCTCAACGTCAGAATACTGCCTTCAAGCAGTCTGAAGCCGCTTCCTGCAGATCTGACCAGCTGATAGCGGTTATTTAAAATTTCCACTATCTGCATAGGTTTTACCGCTCCTGCATATCCGCGATTCAAATCACAGTCTCTTACTGCATACAGGTGATCTTTGAACTTCCGCAATTCCCATTCATCAATTTTTAAAACAGGATTTGCATCGTCACGTGCCGACAGAAAATCCCTTTCAAACTGATTGATCAGCTGAGCAGACGGATATTTTTTAATTTTCCTGTGGATAAAATTTCTCAGTGCATTATGCTGCCGTTCGGCAGGAAGCAACCGGTAACCTGACAGATCCAGAGTTCCGTTTCGATCTTCCAGTTCACACAAATCCTGCAGAGCAACATTCCTGACAATAAGCTGGGATTCATAAATATATGACGAGGACTTTTTCACTGAATCCAGAAATTCAGGAAAATGCTCCACAATCTTCGGAATAATCTCATGACGGAAAAAATTACGATCATAACGGATATCAAAATTGGAATCATCAGTTATGTGCGACAGATTATGTTCCGCCGCATACTGTTCAATCTGCGATCTTGAAACCTCAAGCAGCGGACGCCAGATATGACTTTCACCGAAAGGCTGCAACACTCCCATTGTTGACAGTCCGGGAAGACCTGCACCGCGTTTCAATGCTATGAAGAATGTCTCAGCAACGTCGTTCAAATGATGAGCTGTCGCCAGAACACTGCTGCAGTCCAGGTGTTTTGCCAGCGCCTGATAACGCTTCTCTCTGGCCTGTGCTTCAATATTGTGATTTTTCACATCCAGCTGAACTCGCTCTTCAAAGAAAGGGATCTGCAGTTCCGCACACAAACCGGCACAGAATTCGGACCATTTACCAGCCTGACTGTTTAATCCGTGATGAACATACACAGCCTGAACAATACATCTGCCCAGGATCTGATTTCTAAAACTGTGTATTAAATGAAGCAGCGTTACCGAATCGACTCCGCCGCTGAGACCAACCACTATTCCGGTGATTGATCCCGGCAGTAAACTGCATTGATTTCTAAATGATTCTGTCAGAGATTTTGAACTCATTTTTAAATCACTTAGCAATTTTGATGATAATAATAACCTGTTAACAGTAACCGTAGGACATCAGTCTTTCGTATCTGTTAGCAAGCAGTTCTTCGGTTGAGCAGCCGGACAACTGTTCCAAATCGCTTATCAGCTGGGCACGAAGATTTTCAGCTGCCAGGTCATAATCTCTGTGAGCACCGCCCAGTGGTTCCTCCACTACACTGTCAATAAGTTTCAGAGACTGCAGTTTGCTGGCGGTAATATTCATTGCCTCGGCAGCCTGCGGAGCTTTTTCCGCACTCTTCCACAGAATGGAAGCGCATCCTTCAGGAGAAATTACCGAATAGGTGGAATACTGCATCATATTCACACGATCGCCGACACCGATTGCAAGAGCACCGCCGGAACCGCCTTCACCTATTACCGTGCAGATAATCGGAGTCTTGAGAGAACTCATAACCTTAAGATTTTTGGCTATCGCTTCAGCCTGTCCGCGCTCCTCGGCGCCTACACCTGGATATGCACCAGGAGTATCAATGAAAGTAAAAATAGGCATATGGAATCTCTCAGCAAGGCGCATAAGTCTCAAAGCCTTGCGATAACCCTCAGGACGCGGCATACCGAAATTACGCCTGATCTTCTCCTGGGTATCTCTGCCCTTCTGATGACCGATCACCATGCATGGTTTTCCGTCAATTCTGGCAGTGCCGCCTATAATCGCCTGATCTTCCGCAAAGTTGCGGTCACCGCTCAATTCATCAAATTCCGTAAAGATTCTGGAAATATAATCCTTTGTATATGGTCTCATAGGATGACGTGATAATCTTGAAACCTGCCAGTCGCCAAGGTTGGAAAAGATTTTCTTTGTCAGCTCGTTGGTTTCCTTTTCCAGTGCGGTAATGGATGCGGTTAAATCTATACCGCCCTCTCCGTTGCTGACTCTTTTCAGCTCATTGGTCTGGGCAATTAATTCAGCAATTTTTTGCTCAAAATCTAAAAAATTCATATCCATAATAATTACTTCATTCTTTCTACATCGGTTACTAAAATTGGATACTAACGTTGTCTTTTCCAATCACCATACGCAAATCATCGAGAAACTCGTCTGACGGCAGAACACCGTACGTCTGAGGAGTATTCATCATGACACAACACTTGCTACTATAGTAACACATTTTAACTGAAAAATCGTTAGATCTGTGTTTTTCTAATATATTCATGATCTGTTCGGTTATTTCTTCATTCAGTACATTCTCTCTGATTCTGATCAGTACATACTTGGCGTAATCTATACGGGCCTGGGTGATATCGGTAAGCTCCACCGCCGTTACCGACAGATTTCCCTGATAATCCGTTTTCGGCATGCCTCTGACCATCAGCAGTTGCTCAGTACGAATAAGATGCTCATACTTTTCAACAGTTTCACCGAATACAACTACATCAATACGCGAGGTACGATCGTCAAGTTTCATTACCGCCATGCGTTTTCCCTTTTTGGTGGTAAACACCTTGGCTTCAAGAACATATCCTATGATAGTCGAGGTTGCGGAACGATCGGCATTGCTGTTCGGTACAAGACTGGAGATACTGGTATGATAGTAATTCGGCAGCTCATCCCTGTACTGATCGATCGGGTGACCGGTCAGGTACAGACCGAGATAATCCTTTTCCTTCTGCAGCCATACGGAATCAGGGAATACCGGAACATCTCTGAATTTAGGTCTGAAAATATCACCTTCCTCGGAGTCGGCAAACATGTCATACTGTCCGCTCTGCAGATCCTTGCTGCGCTGCATTGCATATTCCATGGCATCCCCGAGAGCATCAATCAAGGCCGCACGATGCGGACCGAGTTTATCCATGGCACCTACCCAGATCAGCGTTTCCAGAAGTTTTTTGTTAATCTTGGACAGATCAACACGGGCGCAGAAATCAAACAAATCTTCAAAATGACCGTCTTTTCTGGCCTTTTCTATTTCCAGAATCGGATACTGGCCGACACCGGATACGGCACAAAGACCGTAAACAACCGAACCTTCTTCATTAACGGAAAATTCATATTTGCAGGTATTGACATCCGGAGGCTCGATTTTTACTCCGAGCCGGTTCAGTTCTGCAACATATGCAACAATTTTTTCCTTGTTATCCTTATCACCCGTCATCAGAGCTGCCAGATATTCAGCAGGATGATGGGTTTTAAGCCAGAGAGTCTGATAGGCAACAAAGGCATATGCAGCCGAGTGTGATTTATTGAATCCGTAGCCTGCAAACTTTTCCACAATATCGTAAATCTTACCGGCAACATCAGGATCTCTTCCCAGTTTCTTGGCTCCTTCCACAAAAATGGAACGATGCTTTACCATTTCCTCCGGTATTTTTTTACCCATTGCACGACGAAGCAAATCTGCACCGCCGAGAGTATAACCGGCAAGAGCCTGTGCAAGCTGCATAACCTGTTCCTGATATACCACCACACCATAGGTAGGCTCAAGGATCGGCTTCAGACATTCATGCTGATATTCCGGCATCGGATAGGCAACCTCTTCAACCCCGTGTTTACGGTTGATGAAGTTATCCACCATTCCGGAATCAAGAGGACCGGGTCTGAACAGAGCAACCAGCGCAATCATATCCTCAAACACGTCAGGTTTTAATTTTGCAATCAAACCTCGCATACCGGCGGATTCCAACTGGAACACTCCGGTTGTCTGACACTCAAGAAGCATTTTGAATGAAGGCTGATCGTCGAGCGGAATATTTCCAATATCAACAGGAGGAAGCCCCAGACGTTTCTGCTTTGGATTTATCATGTTCAATGCCCATTGAATAATGGTCAAAGTCTTCAGTCCAAGGAAGTCGAATTTAATCAGACCGGCATTTTCTATATCATGCTTGTCATACTGGGTAACCGGTTCACTGCCGTCCTCTTCGCAGCGCAGAGGAGCAAAATCCACAATTGTGGTCGGAGATATCACCACTCCGCCTGCATGCTTTCCGGTACTCTTGGTCACGCCTTCCAGTTTGAAGGCTATATCAATAACCTTATGAACATCCTCCTCCGTGTCGTAACGGTACTGAAGTTTCTTGGCAAAATCAGGATTTTTATCCTCCTGAAATGATTCCTTCAGTTTTATACCAGGAGTATTAGGTATCATTTTAGCCAGCTGATCACCAAAGGTGTAGGACAGATTCAATGCTCTGGTTACATCCTTGATGGCGGCCTTTGCCGCCATACTGCCGAAGGTTATAATCTGCGATACGGCATCATGACCATAGGTATCTGATACATGCTGAATGATTTCACCGCGTCGTTCCATACACATATCAACATCGAAATCAGGCATGGATACACGTTCAGGATTTAAAAATCTTTCAAACAGAAGAGCAAACTGCAGAGGATTAAGGTCTGTAATCTTTATGGCATATGCAACAAGAGAACCGGCACCGGAACCGCGTCCCGGACCGATTGGAATTCCGTTTGCCTTGGACCACTGGATAAATTCCATCACAATAAGGAAGTAACCAGGGAATCCCATTCCGATGATTACATCCAGTTCCATTTTCAATCTTTCGTCAAACTGAGGACGTTCCTTTTTGCGGGTTTCCTCATCAGGATAGATAATCTCCAGTCGCTTGTCCAACCCGGTTTCAGACATCCAGATCAGATATGCGGCAAGTTTCTTCTCCTCCTCCTTTGCCTGCTTCTCCTCTTCGGAAAGTTCCGGAACCTTATACTCTTTTCCGGCCTTTTCAGCCTTCTGCCGATCCGATTCCGCCTTACGCTCCCAGATATCCTGCACACGGTTCAGCAGTTCCTCCGTTGCAGTGAAATCATCAGGAACCGGGAATTTCGGCAGGAACGGTTTTCCAAGACGGATATAAACATTGCAGCGTTTTGCAATTTCAACCGTATTTTCCAGAGCTTCAGGAATATCACTGAAGAGTTCGCACATTTCCTCTGAAGACTTTAAATACTGCTCTGCTGAATACAGTCGTGGACGTCCCGGATCCGCCATGGTGGATTTCTGCTGTACCGCAACACGTATTTCATGAATTTCAAAATCTTCCCTGTTCATGAACATGACATCATTGGTGGCAACTACAGGAAGAGACTGCTCACGGGATAATTTAACCGCTTTTCTTATATAATTTTCCTCGTTTTCACGGCGGGTACGAATTAGTTCCAAGTAAAAGCGATCAGGGAAATTTTTCTTGAAAAATGACAGCAGACGGTTCAAATCATCTTGATAATTCTTCAGTAAAGCCTGTCCGACAGCCCCATCGCGGCCTCCGGACAATGCAATAATATCCTTGTTCAGAAGCGAAGTGCCATGACTGTTGTTTTCCTCAAACCACGACAGTTCAACACACGGGAGAGTTTCCTTGCTGTTGGCGACCTTAATGTGACCGCGGGTATATGCCCTTGACATCAGTTCACAGATGTTGTGATAGCCGAGTTCGCTCATGGCATAGCAGGAAAGACGGGAAACGCAGTCCGATTCCTCATCATGAACATTAAGATCAACAGCCGCTATCGGCTTTACGCCTCCCTTTGCGGCAATCTCGTACAGACGAACCAGACCGCATACATTCATATGATCGGTTATTGCCAGTGCCGGCCAATGGTTATTTACCGCATATTTTGAATAGGTTTCAACATGCTGGATACCGTTTATCAGAGAAAAATCCGTATGAATACGCAAATGAACAAATTTTAACGGCTTTTTAACTATCTCTTCAGTTTCCTGCTCACTCATTTCTACCGTCCTTTCATCTCTTCGATAATCAAGGCTACCGGTTTATAACTTTTTCTGTAGAGTTCATTGACACCGTACCTGCGTATTGCAGCAAGATGTTCCGCTGTAGGATATCCCTTATGCCTTGCCAGCCCGTACTGCGGATACAACCGGTCAAGTTCAATCATCTGATGATCTCTGTGCACCTTGGCTATAATTGACGCGGCGCTTATTTCAGGAACACGGGCATCACCTTTAACAACAGAGGAACTGTTATAATCCCATTTCGGAACACGATTGCCGTCAACCAGCACATAATCAGGCTGAACCTTGAGAGCCTGTACCGCCCTTGTCATTGCCAGCATGGTGGCATTCAGAATGTTATATCTGTCTATTTCCTCCGGGTTGGCTTCTCCTATGGCCCATGCCAAAGCGTTTTCCTTAATGACGGAACTCAAAATCTCGCGTTTCTTTTCCGATAATTTTTTTGAATCATTCAATCCTTCAATCGGTCTGGACGGATCCAGAATTACTGCTGCGGTAACAACATTGCCGATCAAAGGGCCTCTTCCAACCTCGTCAACACCGGCAATTCTGTGAGTATAGGGATCCGCAGGATAAAGAAAATCCATCATATAATATACCTTTAAAACTGATAATTTACGAATTGTTCAGAACATCGATACATGTCTTGGCTGCAATTTTGCTTGCGTCCATTTTTAAAAGTTTGCGCTGACCTGAAAAATCATTCAATAATTCAGTATTGTCACTGGTTATTAAACGTTCGATTTCATCAGCTACATTTTTTGGAGTACAATCATCCTGCAATAATTCCTTCACACAATGATTGTTCAATAGAAGATTAGGAAGTGATACACAATCAACTTTAAGCAGTCTGCGGGCTATAAATTCCGTAACTTTGGCAACCTGATAACCTACAACCATAGGTCTTCCCACCAGCATGCATTCGAGAGCAGCTGTCCCAGAAGCAAGAAGAACCACATCGGATGCAAACATCACTTCCCGAGATCTTCCATCATATATCCTGATATTCAGACCGTTGCCGAACTTCTGCAGCAGGGGAACAAAATCTTCTTTTCGTTTCGCATTTACTATAGGAACGATGAAAACAGCATCAGGATGCTTCTGCTGAATCAGTTTGCAGGCCTGCAGAAAAACAGGAGTCAATCTGACAACCTCTCCGTGTCTGCTGCCGGGAAGTACACCTATATACAGACCGTCCTTCGGCAAAGACAGTTTCAAACGTGCACTGTCCTTTTCCTGCTGAGTGGATTCCGGAATTTCATCGGCCATCGGATGACCGACAAAGGTACACGGCGTCCCGTAACGTTCACAGAATTCCTTTTCAAACGGTAATATTGACAATACCATGTTGGTGGCTTTTTTGATTTTAAAAATTCTCTTTTCACGCCACGCCCACACGGAAGGACATACATAGTGAACTGTCGGTATTCCGCTTTCCTTTAGTTTCGTTTCAACAGACAGGTTAAAATCAGGAGCATCAATCCCGACAAACAGATCAATACCCTCTGACTTCAGCTGTTCAGCTATTCTGCTTCGTATGGAAAGAATTCTGAACAGTTTGCTCAATATTTCGAGCCCCATCACAGACAACTCTTCGATGGAATACAACGATTTCATACCCTGATCCAGCATTTTCGGACCGCCGATACCTACAAACTCGGCATGGGGAACAAGTTTTCTGATCTCATTCATCAGTCCTGCACCGAGATTATCACCGGATACCTCTCCGGCAACAATTCCGACAGTCAGTTTTTTTTGCGGATCAAAGGTCATAATTAACGGATAATTCCTCTTTGAGTATCATTCAAAAAGTCTACCAGGACAAGCAGACAAGGTTCTTCAGTGGCAAGTCTGGCAATTTCCTCACGGGCTTTTTCCAAAGTAAGATTACTGCGATACAGAATCTTATATGCCTTCCTCACATTTTCAATGCTTTCAGCTGAAAAACCGCGTCTTTTCAGACCTTCGGTATTTACCCCTACAGGTTCCGCATAGTGTCCGGCAGCCATAACAAACGGAGGGCAATCCTTGTTCAATCCTGCACAGCCGGCAACAAAGGCATGATCGCCGACACGTCCGAACTGGTGGATTGCGGTCAAACCTCCGAAAATCACGAAATTGCCGATATGAACATGACCTGCCAGAGTTGCATTATTTGCAAATATACAATCATCTCCAACTACGCAGTCATGAGCAATATGAGAATTAATCATAAACAGGTTTCTTGAACCTATTTTGGTTATTCCGTGATCCTGAATGGTGCCGCGATGTACAGAACAATGTTCACGAAATACATTATCGTCACCTATTTCCAGATAAGTAACCTCACCCTGATATTTTTTATCCTGGCAGTCTTCTCCGATAGAGGCGAACTGGAAAAACTTGTTTCGTTTTCCTACCCTGGTCGGACCTTTAATTACCACACTAGATAGAATTTTGCAGTCATCACCGATTTCAACATCATCACCGATCAACGTCCACGGACCAACTTCAACGTTAGCTCCAATCCTGACATTTTTACCGATAATTGCGGTTTCATGAATTACTGCAGTACTATCAATTTTTGCAGTGCTGTCAATCATATTTATTACGCCTTACGCTTTGCACACATCAGTTCAGCTGTACAAACAACTTGTCCATCTACGCTAGCCACACCTGTAAACTTTGCAATACCCTTAACTTCCCTTAACAGTTCCACATCAAGTACAAGCTGATCTCCAGGGAATACAGGTCTTTTGAAACGGGCATTATCAATAGCGGCAAAGTAATACAATTCATCATCCTTCGGCTTACCTACCACCTTGAAAGAAAGAATACCGGTAGCCTGAGCCAGAGCTTCAAGAATAAGAACACCCGGCATAACAGGTTTTCCCGGGAAGTGTCCCTGAAAGAAAGGTTCATTGATTGTTACGTTTTTTATAGCCTTCAGAACTTTCTTTTCATCTGTATAAGTATAATCAATCACACGATCTACCAATATAAACGGATAGCGATGTGGCAGTAAATCCATAATTTCTTTGATATTCAATGGATGTAATTCTTCGTTACTCACTTATAAATCCTTATCGAAAAATATTACTAAATAATAAACATCTAAAACAATGCCCGTCTGCCCATGATAACACAAACTAGACTTCCTCAAATTATCTTTTCATTATAGCATTGTTACCTGATAACTTTTTAATTATTAAAAGATCAACTTCAATATTTGAATAATTTTATTCAACAATTTTATAAGAATTTCAAACATTAAAAAACAGATTTATTGTTCCTGCTCTGTCAACATGCCATTTAACAAGCAAAATAC
The DNA here is from genome assembly GCA_902761645.1 of uncultured Aeromonadales bacterium. Taxonomy (GTDB): domain Bacteria; phylum Pseudomonadota; class Gammaproteobacteria; order Enterobacterales; family Succinivibrionaceae; genus UBA2804. The sequence continues at coordinate 10,723 of CACWLF010000011.1, forward strand.
TTCAGGGAGAGCCGGGCTACCGCTAAAAGACCTGTACTCTGTCATACAGAACTGTATTTGAAGAACAGACAAAACAAAAATCCCCCACTGCAGCATTATGCAATGAGGGAATTAAATTTCAGCTATAAAAAAACAACGGCAGTTACTGTTTGTCACCCATCAGACGTATTGCTTTCCTTGCAGTTTTATAGATTTCATCAATCATCGGCAAGCAGGCCATAACCTTGCGCCACTTGGAATTTTCCATTTCAGGAACACCTGAAGAGTACACGCCAGGCTTGGTAATGGTTCTCATAACTGAGGTGGCACCTGCTATTGTGGTTCCGTCACAAATTTTAATATGCCCGTTAAATACCGAACGACCGCCGATAATGCAGAACTTGCCGATTGTCACGGATCCGGCCACAACTGTAGCACCGGCCATAGCGGTTCCGAAACCGATATGCACATTGTGCGCAATCTGGCAGAGGTTATCAATAATCACATTGCTTTCAATAACAGTATCGTCTATGGCACCGCGATCAATACAGGTATTGGCACCAATCTCAACACTGTCGCCGATGGTTACTGAACCCAGCTGAGGTATTTTAACCCACTTTCCCTGCTGGTTTGCATATCCGAAACCGTCAGAACCGATTACGGTTCCGGACTGAATCAGACAATCGCTTCCGATCTTTACATTGTGATAAACCGATACGTTGGCCCACAGTTTGGTGCGGGCACCTATTCTGGCATTTTTGCCTACAAAACAGTTGGCACCGATAACAGCACCGTCACCCAGAACGACACCTTCTTCGATTACTGCATTTGCACCGACAGAAACACCTGCACCGACTTTAGCCGAAGATGAAATAACGGCACTTGGATCAATTCCGTCGGCAGGTTTGGGTGTTGTATCCAGCATCTGTGCGACATATGCAAAACCTACATACGGATCCTTAAGGATTAATGCGGCGGTTCTGCAATGTTCATAGTGTTCTTCCTTGATGATAACCGCACTTGCCTTTGTCTGCTCCAGAGAACTTTTATATTTCGGATCTGACAAAAAGCTTATCTCACCCTCACTGGCGGTTTCCAGATTTGCTATTTTTTCAATAACTATATCCGGACTGCCGCGCAATTCGGCATTCAACTTTGCTGCTATTTCACCTAGTGTTAATGACATTATTAGTTACTCTTACTTACTAAAGCGATAACATCTTTAGAAATATCAATTGAATCTTTTGCATACATAACTGTACCCATGCCGTTGATTACAACGTCATAACCGCGTTCTTTGGCAATCTTTTCAATTGCAGCACCGATTTTGTCCATAAGCTTGTTCTGTTCTTCGGCCATGCGCTTACGTTCATCTTCCTGTAACGCCTGTCCTTTAATCTGTAACTGAGCCTGCAGTTCCTGTGCACGACGCTGTGTATCTGTCAGTTCCTTTTCCTTCATGAAAGAACCGTTTTTCTTTAACTTGTCAACAAGAGCAGTATACTGATCTGACAATTTCTTCAGTTCAGCCTGTCTTGCAGCAAATTCGCTTTCCAGTTTCTGCTTTGACTGCTTGGTCTGCGGGATCTGAGACATGATTTCAGCCAGATTTACCACTGCAACAGATGATGGAGTTGCCGCATGAGCAGAAATACTTCCCATTGTTAATAATGTAGCTAATGCACAGCCTGCTAATAATTTTTTCATTTAATAATTCCTCAAATAATAACAAATTTAACTTTAATCGCTGCAGGCGGCCTGATTATCATCATGCCGCCTTGAGAATAAATCCTAACTCTGTCCCGTGTATTCAATTAAAAGGTCTTACCGATACTGAACGAGAACATTTCCGTTTCATCGCCAGGTCTATCCTTCAGAGTTTTGGCAAATGTCACAGCCAGAGGTCCCATCGGAGAAAGCCACTGCAATGTTACACCGTATGATGCACGGTATAAAGACGGATCACTCATATCATAAACTCTGTTGCATCCACCCACACAATGACTGTACCGATCCTTGTCGTATGTTGTATCAAACACATTACCTACATCAAGGAAAATCGAAGTACGTACCTGTTCACTGTATCCCTCGTCAAGGAACGGCGTCGGTACTATCAGCTCTGCAGACGCAGCCCACATGGCATTACCGCCTATAGAGTGTTTGGTACCGAACTCGGAAATATTGCCACGGTACGGGAATGAATATATGGCCTTAGGACCGACAGAATTATTTTTGAAACCTCTCAACCAAGGGCCGCCGCCTTCATAGAAATTGTAGAAGAACGGCAGAGTCTGCTTGTAGCCATTTACTTTTCCATATCCGTTTCCGTATCCGATCTCGCCTCGTATGTTAAACACATAATCATGTTTCTTGGTCAACGGCCAGAACTGTGTGCCGCTTAATGTAGCCTTATAATACTGTACATCGGAACCTGGTGTTGACGCCTTAATCCAGAATTCCTCCCTGTTACCGTAGGTCGGGAAGAATCCTTTATCCAAATCATTTCTCACCCAGTCGAATGACAGACTGAAAATATTTAAATTCAGTCTGTTGTCTGCATCGGTATACTTGTCATAAAGCTTCCAGAATTTCTGAATCTGCGCATATGCCTGCAGCTGTGAAATTCTGCTGTGATCATATCCGACACCGTATTCAACGAAATTAAGTTCATTGACAGGATAACCAAAACTTATATTTCCGCCGATTGTTCTGTTTTCATAGTTAATCAGATCATCCTCGCCGGCACGGTAGTCATCATAGTACAGCGTTGTTTTCATGCTTATTCCGTCGAGAGTGAAATAGGGATCTCTCAATGTAGCGGAATATTTTCTGTGAGCTTTGGTCCAGTTCCATTCAAGTTCACCCTTCATGCCGGTACCGAGAACATTATCCTGTGAAAGTTTAGCGCCGAAGGTTATTTTCGAAACAGTACCGTATCCGATAGATCCGGAAATGGAGTTAACCTGACGCTCCTTAACCTTGACATCAATATCCACAACATCTTCACTTCCGGCAATCTTATGGGGCTTAACGTCGACAGTTTCAAAAAATCCGAGACGACTCAATCTTGTTTTTGACTGTTCAAGTTTTTCATTTGACAGCCATGCGCCTTCAAACTGTCGCATTTCGCGACGGATAACCACATCCTTGGTAACCTTGTTGCCGGTTATATTGATCTGATTTACCGATACTCTAGGGCCCGGACTTACAAAGAAATGGAGAATTACAGTTTTATTCTCGTCATTTATTTCAGGGAAGGTTTTGACCTGCGCATCTGAATAACCGAATTTACCGACAAAACTTGCAATGCGTGTTTCATTGTTGGTCACCACAAGCTGCGAGTATGTATCGCCTTCCTCAATATCGACCAGTTTTCTTATATCTTCGTCATGTTTAATCAAATCGCCGTTCAATGTTACATGATCAACGGTATATACATCCCCTTCATTGATGTTTAAAGTAACATAGAGACCTTTTTTGTCGGGAGTAATCGACATATCTGTGTCTTTAATATCAAATCTGATATAACCGCGGTTCAGATAAAAGGAACGCAGTTTTTCAATATCACCTTCAAACTTCGGTTTGTTGTATTTATCACTGGTAAATATATCATACCAAGGAGAATCATCATCTATTTCAAAAAGACTCAGCAGCCTTTTTTCTGTAAAATCCTTGTTTCCGAGAATATTGATCTGTTTTACGCGGGCGGTACGGCCTTCGGCAAACTGAATACGCAGTTTTACACGATTACGCGGCAGTTCCGTAACAAGCACACGTACGTAAGCCTGATATTTACCGCCGGAATGGTAAAAATCTGTTAACGCACGCTCCATTTCCGAAATCTTGGATCGGTCAAGAGCCTCACCCACGCGTACACCCATATCGCTGATAATCGGTTCAATTTTATCCTGCTTGATATCCTCGTTTCCTGCATATTCAATGGTGGAAATTGTTGGTCGCTCCTTCACCAGAATATTCAGTACATTACCGTCGGAAAAGTTAACCGCAACGTCATCAAAATTTCCTGTGGCGTACAGTTTGCGAATATTTTCGGAAATAGTCGCCTGATCAACATCGTCCCCTACATTTACAGGGAAATTCAATAAGACTGCACCTAATGATATACGCTGATTGCCGATAACTCTAATATCTCTAACAACTGTGGCTGATGCTTCCAAACCGAACAAAAGCGCAGCAGCCAATAATAAAAATTTTTTCATTTTCTATCCGTTAGATGTAACTTTTTTAATGCTTAATATTCCGTATTTCGGGAAATAAAATCAAATACCGGCGCATGCTTTAAAGATTACTATGCGCACATAACACAAATTGCCACTTATGATACCATATTTTTATCATAATTTCTCGCAAATCGCATAAACAGAAATCAAACCGTTTTCACTGCAGATACAGAAACACGATTCCCGGAACAGAATCCAGCCCTTGCATGGATTCCACTAATTCAGAAAATAATCTGCCGTCAGCATATTTCGTGATTTGAAACGGCCGAATATATTATCAGCCGGTAAATTTCGCGTCATTTTCTGATTATAACAATCAGTTGTAATACAAATCATTAAAAATAGCAAAGGCCATTAATAATAAAAGCAGGAACATACCGATAAATATCAGGCGCCCCATTACCTGCTCGGAAACTTTTCTGCCTGTAATCATTTCATAGAGATAAAACATGATATGACCTCCGTCCAGTACAGGCACAGGCAGCAGATTCATTATTCCCAGGTTGATGCTGATAATACCGAGAAAACTTAAAAAATACGCTATTCCGACACTCAGACTCATTCCTGCCGACTGGGCAATTGCGATCGGTCCGCTTATGTTATTGACAGGGATATTGCCGTCGATAAATTTTACAATGGTTACCACGGTCAGTTTGCAGACTGAATACATTTTGACAAAGCTCTTCGGTATCGCCTCCAGAAAGCCGTAACTTCTGATAAACCGGACATCCCTGCTTTTAACCGCATCGGTAAAAGGCGCAATGCCGAATTTATAATTTCCTTCCGCATCCTTCACGGGCGTTACAGTTACGGATTTTTCCTCGTAACTGAATTTATCGAATTCCTCTGCTGTTCCTGAACCTTTGTAATCGGCAGGCACAATCGGGCGCTGCACTGCAAACGTTACATCCTTACCCGGATTTTTATGAATGTAGGATATGAAATCATACCAGTCGTTCACTGCGGTACCGTTAACACTTACAATTTTATCAAACAGTTTTAAATCGCTTTTTTCAGCAGCTGAATCCTTAACGATGAAACCGACTCTGGTGGTGGGTTCAAACAGTTTCGGCATAAAACCAAGAGGTTCCAGAAAATTTGGGTTGGAACGATCAACACTCCATCCGTCAATGTTCAAATCATAAGTAGACTCAACGCCGTCTGCATGCTTCACGGTTACCGGCACTGATTTTTCACCTATGTACTGGATAAGGGTATAACTCACATCCTCCCAGTCAATAACATCAGTATCTCCGATCCTGACAATCAGATCATCATTGCGGAGGCCGGCAGCATATGCAGGTTTGTCTTCCTCAACATTGGAAACGTAGGGCTTAAGCGCCTGTACCCCCATAAGGAACATAAAATAAAACAGAAAGAACGCCAGCAGAATATTGAACAGAGGTCCAGCGGCAACAATCGCCAGACGTTTCCACACAGGCTGGGAGTTAAACTCATATTTCAGTTCTTCAGGTTTTACCTCTCCCTCCCTGGTATCCAGCATTTTTACGTAACCGCCTAGCGGAATCAGCGAAAACGCGTATTCACAGCCGTCCCTGCCGGTTCTTTTATAAAAAATCGGTCCGAAACCCAATGAAAATCTTAATACTTTAACGCCGCATTTTTTAGCGGTTATGAAATGACCGTATTCATGAAAACCAACCAGAATAATGATTGCAATCAGAAAAACAGCTATATCACGAATAATTTGTAATGCCATTATTTTTGAATCCTAGTCACCAGTTGAGAGGCGAAACTTTCGGCTTTCTTATGCAGTTCAAGCACTGAATCAACGTCAGCAATATTGTCAGAACAGAATTTAGCAACAGTTTCAGCGCACACTTTATAAATATCAAGATAAGCGATTTTATTGTTTAAAAATGCATATACGGCACTTTCATTTGCCGCATTCAGAGCAGTCGTTGCCGCCTGACCGTTCCAGCATGAATCTATTGCCAGTTTCAGACATGGGTAGCGATCATAATCCGGTTCCATGAAGGTCAGTCCGGACAGTTTTACAAAATCCATGGGTTCAACACCTGAAGAAATTCTCTTCGGGTATGCCATAACTCTGGCAATAGGAGTCCTCATATCAGGATTACCCAGTTCCGCAACAACAGAGCCGTCAACATACTGAACCATTGAGTGAACAACAGACTGAGGATGAACCAGCACCTTTATCTGGTCGTTCTCCAGGTTGAACAGCCATTTTGCTTCAATGAATTCAAAACCTTTATTCATCATGGTTGATGAATCAATGGTTATCTTCGGGCCCATGCTCCATGTAGGATGAGCCAAAGCCTGTGACGGAGTCACCCTGCGCAGATCATCCAAAGGGCAGTCCCTGAACGGACCTCCTGAACCAGTCAGCAAAACATGGGACACTCCGGCCGCATTCAGTTCACAGAAACCTATTCTAAGCTGTTCCGACTCTGGAAGAGACTGAAAAATTGCATTATGCTCGCTGTCCACAGGCAGAATCCGGGAACCTGATTTTCTTGCGGCCTCTATAAACAGATGACCGGTCATAATCAGAGATTCCTTGTTGGCCAGATAAAGTTTCTTGCCTTTTTTTACAGCAGCCAAAGCGGAAACGAGACCGGCGGATCCTACAATCGCGGCCATAACCGAATCACATTCATCCACTGATGCCACAGTATTCAGCGCATCACTGCCAGAAAGAACCTCGGTTCTGACATGAGGATATTTTTTTAACTCATTCCTTACTTTTTCCGCAGCTATTTCCTGTTTCATAACCGCAAAAGCAGGTTCAAACTCCAGACAGTCCCTAATCATTACATCAGCATTGGAACCTGCTCCCAGAGCAAACACGTTAAACAGATCCCTGTTTCGGCGGACAACATCAAGAGTACTTTGTCCTATTGAACCTGTAGATCCCAATATGGTTATATTTTCCATTTCAAATCTTCTTTTTTCCAAAATACATGCTTGAAAAACGAACAATATGCCGAATATTCAACAGAAAGATTTCAATTGCAATCCGGCATAACTACAGATATAAATCAAACAGTCAGTTGAACAGATACATAATAAAAGCGTATACAGGCAGTGCTGCCGTCAGACTGTCTACACGGTCCAGAACTCCTCCGTGACCGGGCAGCAAATTGCTTGAATCCTTGATTCCGGCAATACGCTTGAACATGCTTTCAGCCAAATCTCCAAGAACGGAAGCAATCACAGCAATAACTACCGCCACTGATACATTAACAAAATTAATGCCGTCCTTCATGAAAAACGATAAAGCAAATGCCACAGATAGAGAAAGCACAATGCCTCCCAACAGTCCCTCCACGGTTTTATTCGGACTTACCGCCGGTATCATGTGATGTCTGCCTGCAGCTCTTCCGACGAAATATGCACCGCTGTCAGCACACCACACAAGCAACATTACAAAAAACAGATTAAAGGAACCTGAATTGAACGGCAGAAGATTCTGCGGATTCTGTGCTTCATGCAAATAAACGAGAGACCAGAAGAACGGAATAAGGGTCGTTATACCGAATACAGCATTTAAAAATCTGTTAGCCTGAATTTTAGGATATTTGAATACCAGAAACACGGCAATAATCCACCATGAAACACCCATGCCGAGAATACCGACTGCAACTTCATTTCTTCCTATGGTTTGAGGAAGATCACCGGCAAAAGGATTAAAAAACCAGCAGGACAATGCACCAAGCAAAGCTATAATCAGAGAATATATATCAATATTTTTACTGAAAACGAATTTGCCCCATTCGTGCGCTCCAAGCATCACAAGAATCATGGCACCGGCAACAAAAGCCACATGAGGCAGATAAAACATCCACATGACGGCAAGAGGAATCAACCAACAGGCAGTAATAATTCTTTGTTTCACAAGTTTATCCCTTATTTGATATTTTGACTTTTTATCTGATCGCCGGTGTAACCGAAGCGTCGTTCCCGATCAGAAAACCATAACAGAGCCCTGATATACTCTTCTTCATTGAAATCAGGCCACAGCACATCTGTAACATAAATTTCCGAATAAGCCATCTGCCAGATTAAAAAATTGCTTATACGTTTCTCGCCTCCGGTACGAATCATCAAATCCACATCAACCGGAGTTGATAAATGCCTTGCAAAATTTTCCTCGCTAAGATTATCAGCAGAAAAGCCAGGTTCCTCCATGAGTTTTTTACAGGCATTGACTATATCCCAGCGTCCCCCATAGTTTGCGGCAATATTTAAATTCAGACCGGTGTTGTTTTCCGATTCCCTGCAGCTGTTGCGTATTTCTTTCTGTAATTCCTCGGAAAATCTGCTGATATCTCCTAGAACATTGATTTTTACATTCTGCCGGCATAATTCCTTCAATTCAGAACGTAGAAATTTTGCAAATAAATCCAGAAGAAAATCCACTTCTTCCTTTGGTCTGCGCCAGTTTTCAGAAGAAAAAGCAAACAGTGTCAAATTTCCAATGCCTAACTCTGATGATGTTGAAACAGCAGCTCTTACAGCAGATACCGCATTGCGATGTCCGAAAATACGTATTTTCCCGCGGGTTTTAGCCCATCGACCGTTTCCATCCATTATGATTGCTACATGATTTGGCAGATTCGCTTTAATTTTAGCTAGATTATCTGCTGCTATATTCATTGGTACCTCAAAGATATTAAGTAAATTTTATAGAAGAAAAGATTCCGCATCGGCTCGAAAAAGACGATATACCAACAGATGAAGGTTGTTTATTCTTACAATAAACAACCATGTTTTCAAATATATTTAAATTCTCAGAACAAAAATTTAAATATCAGATTTCCATTAATTCCTTTTCTTTTGCAGCCAGAATATCATCAACTTTCTTAATATATTCATCTGTTAATTTCTGAATATCATCCTGAGCTCTCTTGCTGTCATCTTCAGAAATTTCCTTTCCTTTAACAAGTTCCTTAAGATCGTTATTGCAGTCACGACGTGCATTTCTGATTGAAACTCTTTCTTTTTCTGCATCACCGCGAACAACCTTGATAAGGTCTTTACGGCGTTCCTCTGTCAGCGGAGGCAAAGGAATTCTGATGCTTGTACCGGCAACAACAGGATTTAAACCCAGACCAGAATCCATAATGGCTTTTTCTATAGCTTTAACTGCAGAAGCGTCATAAACGGTTATTGCCAAAGTTCTTGCATCTTCGGCAACAATGTTTCCAACCTGTTTCAACGGAGTGGATGAACCGTAATAATCAACCATAACACCGTCCAGCAATGCAGGCTGCGCACGACCGGTTCTTACACGGGACAACTGGCTCTGAAAAGATGCAATAGCCTTGTCCATTTTTTGTTTAGCTTCTTTTTTAATATCGTTAATCACTGTTTTATTCCTCTAATAATCTACATTTCCGCTTTTTTGTAATATTAACACAAATATGCATACCTATCACTTTAATTTATGCCAATAAAACATAAAAAATCTGTTGCGGATGTTATATACTGAATTTTCTGAAAGTCATTACTTTTTAATGTGATGAATAACAGTACCGTCATCGGAACCTGTAATGATTCTCTTTAAAATACCTTCTTTATTCATATTGAATACACGGATCGGCAAATCGTGATCACGGGCCAGAGTAAACGCGGCCAGATCCATAACCTTCAGTTCCTTTTCAAGGACATCACTATAGTCAAGTTCCTTGTACAAGGTTGCATCCGGGTGGGTAACAGGATCTGCGGAATATACACCGTCCACCTTTGTGCCTTTAAACACTGCGTCAGCATTGATTTCAATTCCTCTCAGACATGCGGCGGAATCGGTGGTGAAGAAAGGATTGCCAGTACCTGCAGCCAGCAGCACAACTTTACCCTTTCTTAAACAGGCTATCGCATCTATCCAGCTGTACGGATGACACATACCCTGCAATGGAATCGCGGAAAATAAACGAGCATCAACATCTGCTCTGAAAAGAGCATCACGCATCGCCAAACCATTCATCACGGTTGCCAGCATTCCCATATGATCACCGATTACACGGTTCATACCTGCTTTAGCCAGCGAGGCTCCTCTGTAGATATTGCCTCCGCCTATAACCAGGCCAACCTGAACACCCAACTTAACAACCTCTTTAATCTCGGATGCCATACGATCCAAAATAGCAGGATCAATACCAAATCCTTCTTTTCCCTGAAGTGCTTCACCACTGAGTTTTAATAAAATTCTGTTATATGCGTTTGCCATAGGATTATCTCGTTGTTTACTACATAAAAAACGCGACCTAGTAAATAAGTCGCGTTATATTTTTAAAAAAGATTTTCTAGTGTAAAAGTATATTTATTCAATTTATTGCAAACATAAACAAATAAAATCATTTTTACAACTATATATATCTATTATATCACGTATGAAATTAAGCGTTTTTCTGTGCAGCTGCAACCTGTGCCTTAACTTCTTCTGCAAAATCAACAGTCTGCTTTTCAATACCTTCACCAACTTTGAAACGGGTGAAAGCAACCACGTCTGCATTCTTTGACTTCAGCAGATCTGCAACAGACTGATCCGGATTCTTAACGAAACCCTGGCCGGTTAATGAAATTTCACCGGTGAACTTCTTCATACGACCTTCAACCATCTTTTCAGCGATGTTCTGAGGTTTGCCTGACTTAACAGCAATTTCAACCTGAATTGCTCTTTCTCTGTCAACAACTTCCTGAGAAACATCTTCAGGTTTAACGAACTGAGGATCACAGGCACAAACGTGCATTGCAATATCCTTTGCCAGTTCCTGATCACCGCCGGTTAATTCAACAATTACACCGATTGTGTTATTGCTGTGAATGTAAACGCCCAGATTATCACCGGTTGCAACTTTAACACGACGTAAATTCATGTTTTCACCAATCTTGGCAATCAGATTGGTTAATGCAGTACCGATGGTTTCGCCGTTACCGAAATCAGCATTCTTGATAGCTTCCAGATCTTCAGTGTTATTTGCCAATGCAACATCGGCAACCTTATCAGCGATTGCTCTGAATGAGGCATCCTTGGCAACGAAGTCTGTTTCGCAGTTTAATTCAACCATTGCAGCCTTGTTTCCAGAGGTCTTTGCCAGAATAATACCTTCTGCAGCAACACGTCCGGCTTTCTTTGCAGCCTTGGCCTGACCGTTTTTACGCATGTCTTCAATTGCAGCTTCGATGTCACCGTTTGCTTTAACCAAAGCTTTTTTACAGTCCATCATACCTGCGCCAGTACGTTCACGTAATTCTTTTACTAATGATGCAGTAATTTCTGCCATGAGATAATCTCCAAAAATAAAAGTAAAATTTTAATACACTATAAAACTGCTGTTATGCTTCAGCTGGAGCTTCAGCAGCTTCTTTAGCTTCCGCCTGTGCGGCAATCTGCTCATTAGCCTTTGCAGTCTTGATAACTTCTGCAGCTGCATTAACATATAATTCAACAGCTCTGATAGCATCATCATTACCAGGAATTACATAATCAATTCCGTCTGGGCTTGAGTTAGTATCAACTACTGAAACAACCTTGATACCCAGGTTGTTAGCTTCCTTGATAGCAATATGTTCGTGTTCTGCATCAATTACGAATAAAACATCTGGCAAGCCGCCCATATCCTTGATACCGCCGATACTCTTTTCAAGCTTTTCCATTTCGCGCTGACGCAATAATGCTTCCTTCTTGGTCAGTTTTTCAAAGGTACCGTCCTGAGACTGGGTTTCCAAATCCTTCAGTTTCTTGATAGATTGCTTTACTGTCTTCCAGTTGGTTAATAAACCGCCAAGCCAGCGATGGTTAACGTAGAATGAACCGCAGTCCAAAGCTGCCTTCTGTACAGCATCTACTGCAGAACGCTTGGTACCAACGAATAAAATCTTACCGTTCTTTGCAGTTACTGAACTTAAGAAATTCAATGCTTCATTGAACATAGGTAAAGTCTTATCAAGATTGATAATATGAACGCCGTTTCTCTTGCCGAAAATGTATTTTTCCATTTTTGGATTCCATAAACGGGTTTGGTGACCGAAGTGTACGCCTGCATCAAGCATATCTTTCATTGTAACGTTTGACATTTTTCTTCCTTTAATATATTAGGGTTAAGCCTCCACTTATCCCAGTCCCCAACTAAAAAGCACCCAAGGAGCTGTGTCGATAAGTGTGTGTTTTAAAAATTAATAAAAAAATCCGATTTGTTCACAGCGGAACAAATCCCGTGCATTATGCCATAAATAGATATTTTAATCCATAAAAAATTATCATGTTATACGGGCTTAATCAGAGGTACGGAACAGAAAAAGTGTCCCGTATGAAAATGACGGGACACGAGGAAAAGTTAGCCCGCAGCCTGGTGCGGCAATTATCCGAATATCGGACAGTCAGCAGGTGCCGGATGCAATTGCGAAACAATTGTTCACCGAGATAACTGTGCTTTTTCCTTGTTTAACAGTTCACAGAAACAGTACGGACATTCGGTTTCCGCTTCGGACCTGCTGATTTTTTTACCCGAGAATCTTTTTAACATCCTCCAGAATCAGGGATGGAACCAGGCGGTTCTTTCTCATAACCTCATCGGCATTGTAGCGATCAAGGATTTCCTTCTTCAACCCGTAATTCAATACTTTAATATCGCTGCGGCCGTAGAAACGTGCGATTTTTTCTCCGAATCCTCCGTCCAGAACTCCGTCTTCGAGAGTTACAACAATCCGGTGTTCCTTTTTCAAATTCTCAAGCAGTTCATCATCGGTTCCGGTTATATAACGTGGATTTATCAGTGTCGCTTCAATATTCAGTTCGCTGCTGATCAGCGCCGCAGTCTCACGACCGAGTTTAAGGAAATTTCCGAGCCCAAGAATTGCAACCGTATCGCCGTGCGACAGAACCTCATACCTGTTAAGTTCGCTGTAATCAGTTGAAATACTGCGGTTTGCACTTTCAACACCGCCTACAGGCACACGGATAAACACAGGATATCTGTTCTGTTCAACAGCCCAGTCGCACATGGAGACAAGCTCCTCTCTGCAGGTAGGTGCAAGATAAACAAGATTAGGGATGTTTGCAATCATCGGGATATCATAATATCCGATGTGAGTCACATCATTCATTCCGTTGACTGAAGCAAGATAAACCAGGACAGTAACAGCATTGCTGTTGATACAAACATCCTGCGCAATCTGATCATACGTTCTTTGCAAAAATGTGCTGTAAACACCGAAGATCGGTTTTGCTCCGCCCGCTGCAAGACCGGAGGACATGGCCATGGCATGCTCCTCTGCTATGCCAACATCAATGAACTGATTTCCCAGTTTTTCTCTCTTTGCACGATCCATCCCCATGACCATAGGTGTTGCGGCGGTAATTACAGCAACCTTTTCGTCGCTGCCGGCCTTCTTCATGAGGTAATCGGTTAATATTCCATCGTATGACTCCCGGTTTCCTCTGCTTTTCAATTCACCTGAGGCAATATCAAAAGGTTCGTGCCAGTGCCATGCCTCGCGATCTTTTTCCGCAGGTGCATACCCTCTGCCCTTTTGTGTAACCATATGAACGACTACAGGATGTGCACAGTTCCTTACCTCCTTCAGAGTTTCAATAACCTGATTTAGGTCGTTGCCGTCAGCCACAAATCTGTATTCATAACCGAGTGCTTTAAACAGATTGCATTCCGAATTTCCTCTGGTTTCACGCAATTTTTTCAGATTTGTATATAAACCGCCGTGATTTTCAGCTATGGACATATCATTATCATTTACAATAACAATAAAATTTGAATTCAGTTCGGAGGCTGCAAAATCCAGACCTTCAAGAGCCTCTCCGCCGCTCAGCGACCCGTCTCCTATTACAGCAATGACATTATATCTTTCATGTTTAAGATCCCGGGCTTTTGCCAAGCCTGACGCCAGACTTATTGATGTGGATGTATGACCTATATTAAAAAAATCGTGTTCGCTTTCCTTGGGATCGGTATAACCTGATACATCATCGTATTTCAGGGGATTTAAAAACGCCTCGTTTCTTCCTGTCAGCATTTTGTGGCTGTATGACTGGTGCGAAACATCATAAATAATTTTATCCGCCGGAGAATCGAATACATAATGGAGTGCAATGGCAGCCTCTACAAATCCAAGATTAGGACCGCAGTGACCGCCGTGCATGCTCAATTTTCCGATAAGAGCTTCTCTCATTTCACCTGCCAGCAATTTCAATTCGTCGCGGGATAATTTTTTTACATCATCGGGAGATAAAATTTTTTCCAAATACATAGAATATTCCAGTGTTTTTTTCAATTCAGATCATTAAACTTGCGGAACAGAACGCTGTTTCTGCCGAACCGGAGCAGACTGCGAACCGGTTATGACTACATCTTAATACATTGAGTTAACTCCAGGTCAAGAGTTTAAAATAAAAATACTGACGATTATTGAACAGATTTAACATTATCGAGAAAAAAAAGCATATTTTTGATAAAATAGGAGCAAAATGAAAGAAGGAAGGAAAATCAAATGGCAATTAAAATTTATAACGATGACGATCTGGCCAAATTAAGAATAGCAGGAAAGCTTGCTGCCGATGTTCTGGTTATGATTGAACCATATGTAAAATCAGGAATCACTACTCTGGAACTTGATGACATCATGCTCAAATACATTCAGGAGGAACAGCAGGCTGTCGCAGCATGTCTCGGCTACAACGGTTATCCCAAAGCCACATGTATATCCGTAAACGAGGTTGTATGCCACGGAATCCCGGGAGCACAGAAACTTCACAACGGTGACATTGTCAACATAGACGTTACCGTTATCAAGGACGGCTACTACGGTGATACATCCAAGATGTTCATAGTTGGCGAAACAAATCTTCGCAACCGCAAACTTTGCGAATGCGCCCAGGCTTCACTGTATGCGGCGCTTAAAAAGATAAAACCGGGAGTTCCTCTTTCCGTTGTCGGCGATACCATTCAGCCGATTGCCGACAAGGAAGGATTTTCAATAGTCAGAGACTACTGCGGTCATGGTGTCGGAACAAGTTTCCATGAAGAGCCGAGCGTTCTTCACTACAGAAATTCGGAAAACAGCCGGATTATTCTCAAAAAGGGAATGGTATTCACCATAGAACCTATGATTAACGCTGGTACCTGGCGATGCAAATTAAACAAGAAAAACGGATGGACGGTAACAACAGCCGATAAACAGCCTTCCGCTCAGTGGGAGCACACTTTGACGGTTACGGATGACGGCTGCGAAATATTTACAATAAGACCGGACGAAACCATAGATCGTGTTCTTCACAATTAATTAACACCAGCTTATTAGGAGAGATCAATGGATGAGGCAAAAATCATTGATCGGTTTTTAAATCGACAAGAGTTAAATCTGACTGTCGGCAAAGAGATTGTACGCAAGTTCAACGAACATCTTACCAAACAGTTTTATTACGGTACCGATATATTGACTCTCACAAACCGCCGGTGCCTGTTCATCGATCTTCTCCTTAAACGTCTTTACAACCAGTTTCATCTGGAGGAATATCCGGATCTCGCAATAGTTGCCGTAGGAGGCTACGGCCGGGAGGAACTGCATCCTTTCACGGATATTGACCTTCTGGTTCTGTCTGAAAATCAGTTGTGTGATGAATGCGCCGCAAAAATCAGTGAATACATAACACTGCTGTGGGATTTTAAACTGGACGTGGGTCATGCGGTAAGAACAATTGATGACTGCATTGTAAAAGGCAGCGAGGATCTTACCATTGCCACCAATTTCCTTGATGCCAGACTGGTTCAAGGTTCGGAGGAAACCTTCGAAAAATTCCGGATCCGGTTAAAATCCAGGGATTTCTGGCCTGTGAAGGATTTCTATCTGGCAAAGGTAAAGGAACAGGAAGATCGCCACAACATATACCGTGACACCATGTACTCGCTGGAACCTGACATAAAACAGATCCCGGGAGGTTTGAGGGATATTCACACAATTTTCTGGATTGCCAAAAAATATCTGGGAATTCAGGAATTTGAAGATCTGATCAAACTAGGCTATCTTACAAAAAATGAATTTATGGAACTAGAGGAATGCGAGTATTTTCTCTGGAAAGTACGGTTTACCCTCCAGAATTATGTCCAGCGCAACGACAATCATCTGACCTTTGATCGCCAGATTAACGTGGCAAAAGTTCTGGGATATCTGGGAGAGGGCAACGAGCCTGTGGAAAATTTCATGTCGGCTTTTTACCATACCACCAGACGTATTTCCGAAATAAATGAAATGATGCTTCAGTTTTTCAAGGAGGCAATCTGGGGCGAAACCAATCAGAAATCCGTAAAGTTCATCAACTCCAAATTCATCGTTCGTGATGATCTGATTGATACCATAGATCCTGATCTGTTCAGCAACGATCCTGTGGAAATTCTGAATCTTTTTCTAAGTATTACCGAACTGTCGGAAAAAAATTCTCAAATTAAAATTGCCGGAATTTATCCTTCGTGCCTTAGAAAAATTCGTATAGCAAAACGTGCTCTCAATAATTTTTTACAGGAGAACTTCCGCGCCCGTGAGATTTTTCTGAAAATAATTTCCAATCCGAACAGCATGCACCTGTCTTTTAAGCTTATGCACAAATACTCCATTCTGGGAATTTATTTACCGCAATGGCCAAATCTTGTAGGACAGATGCAGTTTGACATGTTCCATACCTACACAGTGGACGAACATATCTATCGTACCATGAAGTACATTTTTGACTGTTCACACCACGAGGCAAAAAATCAGCCAGACCGGCTTTTCAGAAATATTTACAATAATCTGCCAAAACCGAGTCTTCTGTATATAAGCGCTCTGTTCCATGATATTGCAAAAGGCAGACATAACGGAGTTCACCATGCCGAAGCCGGGGCAGTCGACGCCATGAATTTCTGTACCCTGCACAACCTGCCGATATCGGACTGCCGACTGGTTTCATGGCTGGTGGGCAATCACCTGGAATTTTCCAAAACAGCTCTGCGTCAGGATATTTATGATCCTATTGTTGTTCAGAATTTTGCGGAAAAAGTAAAGGATGAAAACCATCTGAATTATCTTTACTGTCTGACTGTTGCGGATATCTGTGCAACCAACGATACGGAATGGAACAGCTGGAAGCAGGCGCTTTTCAGAGAACTGTATTTTTCAACACAGCAGGCTATCCGTCAGGGACCTGAACACGGCATAGACTGGTCTCAAACAATCAGAGACAATAAAGACGAGGCCATGAAGACACTGTGTAAAATCGGTATTCCGGAAGATAAAATATCAAATCTGTGGAACAAATTCAAAGATACCTATTTTATAAAAAATTCCGGAAGTCAGATCTGCTGGCATACAAGCAATATTTTAGCCTATGACACTGACAGCAATGCACCGCTGGTATTATTCGGACAGTCATCCAACAAGGTAGGAACCGAACTTTTTATATACACCAGGGATTACATTGGAATTTTCTGCAGAATCGTAAGTATTCTCGTTTCCAAGGGAATATCCATACTTGAAGCATCCATTATGAATTCCAAGGATAATTTCATCATGGATACATTTATTCTGGTCAACCGATCGGGACACACGCTTTCCCACGACAATATAGTACCTCTGCAGAAAATACTTCTGCTCGGTTTAATCGACCCGCAGTATCCGCTTCCAAAGCCGAGTCCGCTGCCGAAAAAATATCAGCAGTTTAAAATCAAAACAGATATTAGATTTCTTGATATTAAAGGAGCTGAGGAACAAGGAATCACCCATATTGAAATATCAACTCTTGATCGCCCTGGACTTCTCGCCCTGATCTCCTCTGTATTCCAAAAATGCAATATCAATATCAATGCAGCTCGCATAGCCACAACAGGAGAGCGGGCTGACGACGGGTTCAGTATTTCAAATCATCTGGGCAATGCTCTTAACAATGATGAAAAGGAGCATTTGAGGGAACAAATGCTGGAAGCTCTTAATCAGTCTGATTCATAGCATGATCAGTAATACAGCACTGCTCACGAAATCGGTTTGAACCGGCATATCCATAGCCGCATGTCACACAAGCCGATGGCTTATGAAAAAAACTCTGCTCCGTATGCATTCGTTTATAATAACAGAAGCACAGGAATCATAAAGAAAGATCTATTACTATCGTCTGCGGTTTCTTCTCTGCAGCATATAACATATGGCGTTCAATCAGCTTACATACCTTATAGGACACTGCTGTTCCTCCACTTTTAATTGTTTTACAGTTGCTTCAATACAGTTCCAAGCCGGTTCACATCGACTGTTCTTTGCGTAAAAACTTTACAAAGAAAAACCCCCGCAAATGTATACAACTTACGGGGGAACACTTTCAAACCTGACAATACTTCAGCCAAAAGCTATGATTACTTCCTTGACTGCAGAGCTGAATTAAGAGTTCCGTTTGCTGTTGCCGAACCGGCATTGGTTGCTTCAGCTGCAAGTTTCATCGCCTTAGAGATATCTCCAGCCTTAACAGCACTCTTAATCATGTTGTTGTACATTTCCTCGGTTTCCTTCATCATTGTACCTTTGGCAGATGTCGGAGCAACTGTACCGCCCAGTACCTCAGCGGCGGCATTTGAGGATTTAACAGTCTTAACACCTGTATCCTTATCAGGATTCACAACCATTACATTTCGACCGTCGGAGGTCTTGATATTTGCTGTAGTGCCCTGACCTGCGTTTACCGCACCGTCATCAATATCGGAAATGACTGTACGATCAGAACCGCCCCACAGCGGACCTTTCAATGATTCCCAGATTTCGGATAAGGCATCACCGGTTGTTGTTTCAAGATTTATGGTAACATTGATATGACCAAGTCTGGCATGCGGAATTTTAGGATCGTCTATTGTAGGCACCGCTGTTTTGTGAGCTATTGCATACAGTTTTGCCGGATGGGTGATTGTTGTCTGGGTTGTTAGATCCGCATCCGTGGTATAAATAACCATATATGCAATGGCATTATCACCTGCGGAAAAGTTATTCAGACTGAATTTGAAAAATACATTGTCATCCACAAAATCTTCAAACGGACGATACTGGAAACTGCTGAAGCCGAAAATTTTAACCAGCTGTTTCTGCTTGTTCAGCAGTGCAACGCTTGGTGCAAACATGGATGTTCCGATTTTTGACTCTATACGGATATTGAGATTTGTTGCGTTTAAAGGCAATGCATAGGTTTTGAACACACTTGCTCCGCTGTCAAAGTCATAAACTCTTGATTTCTCATCAAAGTCATGTTCATCATCGATTTCACCGCGCACCACAACTGCACCATCAAACACGTTATCAGCATGAGAAAGCTTTTGAAATTTAGCATCAAGTTCTTCTGCCGTCGAGCCGGTCGGTGAAGTATAAGTCATAAGATAATTTACAGAATCACAGCCTGTTGCAGTCATCAATGCAGACGCTAAAACAAAACATCCCAATAATTTCTTCACTTCAACTCCTAAAATATGTCCACTAAAACAATGCTTGATTATAAACGATATTTGAATTTTTATATAGATCATATTTTTTTCAAAAAACAGGATAGATGTACTTAAATTATGAAAAACACTGCCGATGACTTCAAATAATCAGTGATAAATTCTAGGTAATTACCTGGTTGTCCGTTATGATTCCAATATAGTATTCTAGATTAGGAGTGCCTATGATTACTTACGTTCATCCTAAAAGTTCAATGGATCAGTTGTCACAGAATGAAACTGAATCACTGCAGAAAACCGCTGGCGGAGAATTATCCGATTTACTCACAAAATGCTGTCTTGCGGTTTTAAACAGCGGAAACATTACCGACAGTCCGGAATCTCTCCTCAGCAGCAGCAAGGATTTTGCCGTTGAGGTAATTCAGAAGGAACGAGGTATAAAACTAAAACTTTACAATCCGCCGGAAACAGCATTTGTTAACGGCAATATAATCAAAGGTATCGAGGAGCATCTGTTCAGCGTTCTGAGAGATATAGTCTACATAGAATCGCAGTCACAGATGTACAGGACTCTTGATTTAACCAATTCAAATACCATTACCAACTGGATTTTTTATATTCTGCGCAATGCAAAACTGTTTCAGACCGGAGTTGAACCGAACGTGGTAGTATGCTGGGGAGGTCATTCCATCTGCAAGGAAGAATTCAACTACACCAAGGAAGTAGGTCAGGCCCTTGGGTTGTATAAACTTGATATCTGTACAGGATGCGGTCCGGGAGCAATGGAAGGTCCAATGAGCGGCGCGGCGGTAGGTCACATTATGCAGAGATATGACAAAGGAAGATTTATCGGTATCACCGAACCGTCCATTATTTCCGCAGAACCGCCTAATCCTCTGGTTACACAGCTGATTATCATGCCTGATATAGAAAAAAGACTTGAATCATTTGTCCGTATCGGTCATGCGTTTGTAATTTTCCCTGGCGGTCCGGGAACTGTTGAGGAACTGATGTTTATTCTGGGAATAAAGATGAATTCCGCAAATGCAGATCAGCCGATCCCCGTCGTGTTAACCGGTCCGAAATCATCTGAAAAATATTTTGAACAGTTGGATCACTTTATCCGTACAACACTCGGAGAAAATGTTGCAAGACAGTATGACATTGTAATTGACGATCCTGAAAAAGTGGCCGATATCTGCTATTCGGAAATTCAGCAGGTAACCCAGAGAAGAATTACACTGGGTGACTCTTTCAACTTTAACTGGAAAGTTCAGATCGATCAGATTTTCCAGGAACATTTCCATGCAACGCATGAAAACATGAGATCTCTGAATCTGACAAAAGATCAGCCTCTTAACATTCTGATTGCAAATTTAAGAAATGTATTTTCAGGCATTGTGTCAGGTAACGTTAAACCTAAATACATAAAACTGATCCAGGAAAAAGGTCCGTACGAGCTTCATGGTGAACCTGAAATGATATCGAATATTGATAAACTTTTAAAATACTTTATCGAGCAGGGTCGAATGAAACTCGATACGTCCCAGTATGTTCCTTGTTACAAAATCGTACAGTAATTAATTTAAATAATTAAAATTTCAAAAACATAATGCCGACCGGCATTATGTTTTATTATCAATTCAATTTTTCGGCATTGCTGAATTTTCACCGATGCATCTCTGAAGAAAATCGCTCCATTTCTGCATATACAGCCGCCTTTCTTCAAAGAAATCAGTTCTCAGATAAGCCTGAACAGTCTGATTTCCTACTTTGTGTGATAAACAGGCTTCAGCAAATTCAAACTTAACATTGTTAAGTCCAAGCCAGGTTCGTCCCAAAGCGCGTATCCCGTGAATAGTCATGGGAAGTTCAGTCTGGTAAAACAGATCAATTATGGTTCTTTCAGAAGCATGACCGGATTCGGTTTTACTTTCAAATACAAAATTATTCTGCCGGTTTATCTTCAAGGATATGGCAAATTGCAGAAGGCTTTCCGCATGATTTGACAGAGGAACATGAAATCCGCCATCCCTTTCGGAAATTGTTTTGGTTTTGCGAACATGAACCAGATGCTTAGCAAAATCGATATCGGATATTTGAATATTAATTAATTCAGAGACGCGAAGCAACAGATAAAAATTAATTTCAAGGGCAAGTTTAGGAATGACAGATCGGCATTTTAATTTGGATATTTTTGAAAACATCAGGGAAATATTCTTCTGAATATCCTCTATGGTACCCTTTCCTACCATACTTTTGAAATGCTGTCCCCTGGGGATATCATAAACCTTTGCAAGCCTGTGCAGATCATCAAAGCGCTGATCGTGATAAATATTGCACATGTGCTCCATTATAGATCTCAGGAATGAAATTGTTTTTTTTAAAGTATTGTATTTGCCCTGTTCCGCAAGATTATCCAGCACTGCATTTTTTATAAGACTTACCGTAATATCCTTAAGTAAAACATTACCGAGATTCGGAATAATATGAAGATTTACAATATTATTATATTCCTCCAATGTCCGCTCACTCCAGTTTTTACATTTTTTATTCCGGTACTCATCAACGGCATCCCTGATGGTAAGCACAATATTTTCACATGAAAGATCAGGATGAATATTATTCCTCACGGAATTGATACGCTGTGCTGATATTTTTCTTGCATCAGTCAATGTTGTTACATGAAGTCTGACCTCAATCCTTTTTTTCTGCCAAGTACATCGGTGTATATATATTACTCTGATAAATTTCTTCCTCCTAAAAATTCGTACAAGCAAACCGTTTATATCCGATATTGCAACCGTGTTCAAATCCTGAAGAAGAATTTCTGGATTATCCAGTTTATACTGAGTTAATTTTATGATTTTCATATCTTGCATCCATTCTCAATTCAATAAAATGTTAGTTTAAGTTTGATAATTTGCAAATTAAAACAAATAGTTAATAATTAAATCAATTACATCAAATATCACCACTGCAATTTAATACACGTACCGACTGCATCCGGACACAGGAGAAACCAATTGTTTGTAATAAAATATTAAAAAAAATTTTGACAGGAAACAGATGAGCTACAGAATTAAAGAATGAAAAGATCAAAAAAGGAGTGCTTTCGCACTCCTTTGACTCAGTAAACTAAATTTATTAAATTAGAAACTTATATATTACCACCAAGCTTCAACTTGAGCACCTAAAGTAACCTGGTGATTATCTTCTAAGCCAGTCTTAGCTTTGTTGTTTAAGTCGCCAGATAACCATGAAGCAAATACTCTGATTGATGGACGAGCCCAGAAGTGTGAGCCAGGAGTCCACTGTTGAGCTAAAGTTAACTTAGTAGCTTTAACACGATCTTTATAGTTTGTAGCCCAGCCGTTCCAACCGGTATTAGTCTGGTTGGTATAACCGAATTCCAATACTGTTGAAGTAAAGTCAGACCACTTGTATGCAGGACGAATAACTACAGCGTAATCGTTACCGGTAGGGTGAGTCCAGTTAGCACCACCTTCTGTA
This sequence comes from uncultured Aeromonadales bacterium, assembly GCA_902761645.1. GTDB lineage: Bacteria > Pseudomonadota > Gammaproteobacteria > Enterobacterales > Succinivibrionaceae > UBA2804. The sequence goes on from CACWLF010000011.1 coordinate 33,899, forward strand.
CCGTTTTCATCAAACGCATTCTTATGAGAAGCTAAGATAGCATAACCTAAGTTCCAGGAAGGCTGTTCGATAACACCCCAATCGATGAATCTGTAACCGTTACCCTTTTCACCGTACGGAATTACGTTATCACCAGCGTGGTTACCGCCTTGTACAGTACCAACTCCATCCAATGCATCGTGACCGTATTGGAATACGAACTTGTTGAATCCACCGAAGAAGTTACCTTGAGTCCATTCTAACATACCTAAGAAACCGTTGTTAGCTTTCATGCCATTGTCTTTCTGAGCTTGAGAAAGATTCTGCCATGCATAGATCAAAGCTACGTCTAAAGTAGCATCAGTCCATAATGGGATACCATTCCAACGTGCATCCAACTTGTAAGAGTTTGTATCTAAATGAGAACCAGCAGTACCGTTGTTTACCTGATGTTTGATAAGAGCAACAGATGCAGAACCTACACCAACGTCAATGTTTTCAACACCGAAACCGTTACCTGAGTTGTTCAAGTAATAGAAATCCATGATGTGGATATCTTTACGTTGATAGAATCTCTTACCAGCCCAAATCTGAGCTCCTGAAGGCATTTCATAACCAGCCCAAGCTTCACGCAATGACAAACGTTGTCCGTCCCATGCTGAACCGTTAGCACCGGTAAGACCCTGCCAGCTGTTTCCTTGATAGTCATAGTTACCTTCAGTTGTACCATATGCAACTAAAGTATTAACTGTAAACTTATTGTTAGCCTTGTTGTACACTTCCTGTGACAATGCGATTTCAGCATAAGTATCACATTCGTCAGCCAAACGACCTAATAAGTGACCATCGTTACCATTACCAAAGCAGTATGCATCACCGCCCTGAGCAGCATAGTTTAAACCAGCTCTGAAATATCCGTGAAAATCAACTGCTGATGCAGAAACTGAACCTAATGCTAATGCAACATTGGAATTTTAAAATTTCGTAATTTTATTTAACCATGATTTTTTCTGTGATTTGATAATAATTGTGTGATCACCATAAGTTGTTTGCATAAAATTTTTATCGTTGCAATTGTAGGTTAACGTTAATTTATTTAAAATGAATTCATTATTTATCTAGATTTTTGCAGGTATCGAATTGAAAGTTATTCCAAGCAATAGTGCTAATTATGCTAATTTTGCCAAAAATAATTATGTTTATGTTGATAAAACCAAATATATAGAACTGTTGGAACAATCCGGTTTTGATACGCCTATATTTTTACGTCCGCGACGATTTGGAAAGAGTCTTTTTACAAAAACACTGGAATGCTACTATGATGTTAACCGTGCTGATGATTTCGATAAATTATTTGCTAATACATACATTGGCAGGCATCCAACGGCACTGAAAAATTCATATCATATTTTGCGATTGGATTTTTCAGGTATTGATGTAAACGAGCAGATAGAAAAATCCTTTTCAATCCGATTAAAAAAAGCTTGTTTGGATTTTTATAATAATTATCCCGTCTTTAAGATGGATATTGAGTCTGAACCTGATAATCCGATTATATTAATGAGTAAGTTTATGTCAAATTTTTCTTCTAAAAAAAAGAAAAAGAGTGACAGAATTTTTTTAATTATTGACGAGTATGATAATTTTTCAAATATCATCCTTGCTGAAAACAGACAGTTGTTTTCCAAAATTACATCAAACGACGGTTTCTTAAAAAATTTCTTTATTTTACTGAAGGCCCAGTTACTTGATATTGAACCTGTATTTGAAAAAATTTATATGACAGGTGTTATGAGTGTAACTATGAGTGCCATAACATCCGGTTATGATGCTACCAATATCAGTTCTTTGCCGCTTTTTCATGGGCTGGCAGGATTTAATGAGGAAGAATTGCGGGAAGTTATAAGTGAAACCGTTGATTTTTCATTGAGTAAATATTCTGCAGATGAAATTATTGAAGTAATGCAGAAAAATTACGATGGCTATAGGTTTACAACATATCTTGATAATTCAGAAAAACTTTTTAATTCTACTCTGAGTTTGAACTTTTTACGTAAGTATCAAATTAGTAATTTTAAGGAATTTGATCTCTCTCCGGATTTTGATGTGGATACTGACATAACAAAACTGGACAATTATCTGGAACTGATAGAGCCGAATGATTTGCAGTTAATCATAGATGATATAGCCAATAATAAAGTTATCAGAGGAACTTTAATAGAAAATCTTAATGTAAATAATAGACAGTTTGGAAAGAATGAAGCGTTATCCATGCTGTTTTATTTGGGCTATTTAACAATAGCTGATGAGGAAAGTATCGTAATTGATTACGGTGAAAATTATTTAAAAACAGGGTTCAAATATTTTAAAGTCCCTAATCATTACTATTACTCGATGTTCATTAATTACATATCAAAACGAATTCTTGGAAATAATATTTCTGCTAAAAGCGCATTAACAGATTTGATATACCAGAATACTTTGGATAACTTTAAAGAAATTCTGCAAACCAAGTTAGCAGCGTTGCCTTCTTTTGGTAAAATTCACGATAATGAGAGAGTTTTAGCAATATTGGCATACACTGTTATTACTGAAAATATGCTTGATTCAGTATTTGATTTTAAATGGGAATTTCCGGTTTCATTTTTACTGCAAAATGAAGGTGCGTCAAATGTTTCAAATGTGAAGGAGAGAGGACGCGTGGATATGCTTCTGATCAGTAAAACTCTAATTAAATCTCAGACCGATCCCGGTAAATATGAAAAAGGTCCGAGTTATATGTTTGAATTTAAGTTTTTAAAGGAAAATTATGACTCTTCCGATGGAACAAAAGAGAAAAAAATAGCAGAAATTCGTCAGCAGGCTATATCTCAATTAAAATCGTATGCTACTGATGAAAGGATTTGCAGCATTGAAAATTTACACAAATATGTTGTCATGAATGCGTATGACAAATTACTGATTGAGGAAGTAATTTAATCTTTGCAAACTGATGAGTGCTGACGTGGTGTCCGTAAAACCGAACACCTGAAAATCATTATTTAATACTACTTGGATTAAATTTCTTTTTCCTTTACAGGAATTCCGAATACTTTTGTAACCAGGATTCTTTTGCTGTTTTTATTCTGTTCGTTAATTCTGATGATTTTCATTCCGAGCACAGTATATTCACTGTCGAATTCCTTTGTATTATTTTTGAAGTAAAAGAATTTTAGAAATTTACAGAACCAGAAATAAGGGTACATATAAAACCATGGTGTTTTCAGAAGATATTTGTAATACAGATGCTGATATGGAGAACGGCAGTGAAAACGCCAAGGCTTTCTTACCAGGAAGTGCAGAATATTTTTTACTGTATCTTCACGATCGAATCCGGCAAGATACGAGTGTCTTCTTCCGGTTGTCTGATAATTCCATGAAGGATCTAAAATTTTGATATTACCAGAACAAACAATATTAAGAACATCCTGATCCGGGAAACCAAGAACATTATTTGGATTTTTCATGTAATCAATAAACTTTTGTTCCAAATTATCTTCACGCCATTTTTTTAAATTTATCAGCATTACACCGGAATTGATATAATCAGGTGCACCGGTTCTTTCTGTGTGATATTTGGTATTGCCATCCAGGCAAGCTCCGAAATAATAATTTGAAATATCAGTATCATAAAACTGCTTAATATCACCGAGAGTAATTGTATCGCAATCGATGTAAATTAGTTTATCGACACTGTCAGGAATGCAGCTGGCTGCAAACAATCTGAGATATGCAGTCAATGACAGATGCCTATCAACAAGAGGCAGTTTTTCAACAATTTTATTTTCCACCTTAAGATAAGAAATTGAACTTTCAGGATGGTTTTTAAGTATTTTTTCAACTTTGTTCTTTTGTACGTCTGATATACCACCATCAAATATATAAAAACAAACATTATCTGATGCATTTTCAAGAACGGAAGCCATGGCGACATGCTATCCGAAGCTAAACTAATATTAATCATGTTACAACCAAATTTTTAAATCATATGCGAATTCTCACTACTGTAGCGACTTTAATTGTAAATATTTTGTAAAACCATGTAAAGATAAGATTGGTTTTAATTTTTTGTATAAGGTATATACCAGAAATTTATTGCATATTGTATAGTTTTTAATCGTTATCAATATGACTGAACATCCTTATTTGTATCTATAAACCTTTATTCCTAGTAGCGTATAGACTTTCCAGTCATTCTCAATTTTTCTTTTTATCAAGGGCATTCCAAGTATTATGATATCCTTGTCTGTAGCACTGATATTCTTCTTCTCGAAAACAAACTTTTTAAT
>CACWLF010000012.1 GCA_902761645.1 uncultured Aeromonadales bacterium
GCAGCAACACCTTTGCACGGGTGACTGTCTGTGCCTGACTGGTTCTAGCCCGTACCTGAGCCTCTAACCGCTCGCGATCTTCCTTCGAAAGGGTGATGACACTTGATTTTCTTCCCATGGTATAATGCCTCCCTGTTGGACTGGAAACATTATGCCACACAACCGATTTATAGTCCGGTTATTTCGAAATTAATATACTAAAAAATGATTAAAAATTTTGAAATATTAAGACAACGCAACAATTTCTGTTTCAGTAATTTTAAAAATTGATTACTCAAACTGACGAACAGTTGAATTAGTCAGTTTATCAGAACAATATAGAATCGTCTTGAGTTCCTATACAATATAAGTACAGTTCATACTGAAAAACGAACCGGCGTTATAGCATTATGGAATAATGCCGATCCATTATTTTCAAAATAACAGTTTTTTGTTCTATATATATATATTAATTAAAATATTTATGACCAACTTATTTCTTTATGGAGCCAGCCGTTCAATTTTCCATGTACCGTCATTATTGTCGGTATAAAGGAATCGATCGTGAAGACGGTTCTTGCCTCCCTGCCAGAATTCAATGGTTCTCGGTTTTACGCGGAACCCTCCCCAGAAAGAAGGAACAGGAACCTCGCCCTTGGCAAACTTCTGTTTCAGTTCAAAAAATTTTGCCTCAAGAACAGAACGGGCGGAAATTACCGATGACTGATGTGAAACCCATGCACCGATCTGACTGTCCTTTGGACGGGAAAGAAAATATTTCATAACCTCCAGGGAACTGATCTTTGATGCCGTACCCTGAATATGAACCTGCCGTTCAAGACAATACCAAGGAAATGAAAGACATACATTCGGATTGCCTTCAATTTCACGTGCCTTTCTGGAACCTAAATTGGTAAAAAACACGAATCCGTCATGATCATATTTTTTCAGCAGTACAGATCTGAGACTCGGGCGACCTTCAGGATCAACGGTTGCCACAACCATTCCGGTAGGATCCGATAATTTTTCATCAACCGCGGTCTGAAGCCATTGTTCAAATAAAACATAAGGATCATCCGGAAGATCTTCTCTTTTAAGCGCACTGCGTTCATAAGATCTTCTTATTCCACTGATTTCCATTGCTAACCTCCTATCATAGGAAATTCCTGCTTAATACCGATAACAATAAATTCTACAGCCAGAGACATCATGATCAGTCCCATAATTCGGGTAATCACACTGATACCGATGCGACGTAAAATTTTATAAATAAATTCAGCAGATAAAAATATACAGAAGCTTGTAACAAACAGAGCAAAAATTGCCGCAATCAGAGCGATTTTATCCACGAACAAAGGACTGTCGGCACTGTATGCGATAACAGTGCTTATTGCACCAGGTCCTGCCAGAAGAGGAATGGAAAGAGGAACAATCGCATATGAATACTGACTTACTGTATCTGTTCCGGCATCTGCCTTGAGATTTCCCTTAAGCATTGAAAAAGCCATGGTTGCAATTAAAATACCGCCGGCAATTCTGAAGGAAGTCAAAGAAATACTGAACCAGTTCAAAACGGCAGTACCCAGAAATACTGAACCAAGTAAAATAACAGCAACCGACAGATTGGCAACCAAATTAAGCTTTACCCGGTTGCCTGACGGCATATTATCAGTAAAATCAATAAAGACAGGCAATATTCCGCACGGATTTATAATTGCAAACAATCCGATAAAATATTTTAAAAACTCAGAATAATCCATTAAAGCTCCTGACCTCGTTTGCTGTAAAAACAGGTATCTTCATTGTCCTCAAAATGAGTTGGATTATAAGGAACAACTTCTGTTAATTTGGAAAATTCCTTTACACGATCCGCTCTTGCATCGGTATCGGCAACCTTTCTTCTAAGAGTTTTAAACTCAACCTTAAACAATTCGCGGTTTGCTCCGAATGACTGCAGCATGCAGTTGCTCGCATATTCAAATTCATCTCTGAGTCCGTTTATAATAACCTCGTTCGGCTCATGATTGTCGCGGTAGAGATCCGCTTTGAACAGATGCTGGTACACCTGGGCCATCTGGCTTAAAGAATCTCTCTGATCCGAGGTTAAAAACGAGAGACTTTCGATATGGGCGTCAACGTCATCCCTGATATCGTTCTGATCCTCGTCAAAACCGATTAAATCCTTGTTGCCACAGGCACTGAGCGCAAGAGCCATTACAGTGGCATATCCTGCCTTGTTAAAAAAATTCAAAAACTTCATATTCTATATTCAATCTAAAAAATTATACATTCAATCTAAAAAATTATTTTTTTCGTTTGTTTCTGCTGTTGTTCACACCTGGGTTATTATAGTCGTTTTTACCTTTTGATGTACGGGTATTTTGGCTTTTTTGCCGGTCAAATTTACCGCTGGCCAAATCCTGACGATAGGTCGATCTGACACTGCGAAATGATTTTCTTTCCGCCGGAGGAACCAGACATTCTGCACGGTTTCCTATCAGATTTTCCAGTTTAAGCTCCTTCAGAACCGTACGCACCAGATCCCAGTTTTCCGGATCATGATAGCGCAGAATTGCTTTCTGCACCCTTCGTTTTATTTCTCCGGTAACGTTGAAAATCGGAGGAAGCGACGGATCGATTTTTTTTATCGGATTGAATCCTGTGTAATACATCGTCGTGGATACCGCCATCGGCGTAGGGTAAAAATTCTGCACCTGATCCACCCTGAAATTATGTTTTTTGAGCCATTGGGCCAGATGGATCATGTCAAGGTTGGTTGTACCGGGATGAGCGGAAATAAAATACGGAATTATATACTGTTCCTTTCCGGCCTCACGGGTATACATCTGAAACAGTTCCACAAACCTGTTGTACGTCTCCATTCCAGGCTTCATCATGCAGTTAAGCGGACCAGGTTCAGTATGTTCCGGGGCGATTTTCAAATATCCGCCCACGTGATAATTTACAATTTCACGGATATATTTCACATCAAGTATGGCAAGATCAAGACGGATACCGGAGGAAATGACAACCTTTTTAATACCGGGAATCTGACGGACCTGCCGGTACAGATTAATCGCCTTTGACTGATCCACATCCATGTTTCTGCATACATCAGGATAGAGGCACGACTGTCGGCGACATGCAGCCTGAGCTTTCGGATCTCTGCAGTTGAGCTGATACATATTGGCTGACGGTCCGCCTAGATCGGAAATCACTCCGGTAAATCCAGGAACATGATCGCGCATATGCTCAACCTCCCTGATAATATTTTCAGGAGATCTGCTCTGAATTATTTTTCCCTCGTGAGCAACAATCGAACAGAAGGCACAGCCACCGAAACAGCCCCTCATGGTGCTTATGGAGAATTTAATCATATCATATGCAGGGATCGGTTCCTTATATGCAGGATGTGGCAGTTTCCTGAACGGCAGAGAATAAACCAGATCCATTTCCTCCGTGGACAGCGGTATCGGAGGAGGATTAAGCCACACTGCCCGATCTCCGTGATACTGCAGCAGTGCTCTGGCGCAATACGGATTAACCTCGCCGTGAAATATATGTGCCGCCTGGGCATAAGCTGTTTTTGAATTTTTAACATCGTCAAATGACGGCATCAGAATATATTCCTTTTTGGGAACAAGCCTGGTCTGAGAAAAATCCTTTACGGAAATATTTTTTTCCTTCGGATCCTGCTTAACCAGGACCGCATCGGTCTCACAGTCGCAGCTGTAAGGATTCGGAAGAGGTTTGATAGGCAGATTACGATCCGGATTTCTTGCATCTATTCCCTTCCAGCCGGCAAAAGGTTCTCTGACAATAAATCCAGAACCACGCAGATTTCTTATTTCTGAAATTTTTTCTCCGGAAGCCAGGCGGTGCGCCACATCAAGAATGGAACGCTCACCCATGCCGAACAGAATCAGATCCGCCTTGGCATCAAAAATAATAGATCTCTTGACGGTCTCGGACCAGTAATCATAATGTGCGACTCTTCTCAGTGATGCCTCGATTCCCCCTATAACAATCGGAACATCGTGGTAGGATTCCCTGCAGCGCTGGGTATAAACAGTTGTGGCGCGATCCGGCCGTTTTCCGAATACATTGCCGGGTGTATAGGCATCGTCATGACGCAGTTTGCGATCCGCGGTATAGCGGTTAACCATGGAATCCATATTTCCGGAGCTTACACCGTAAAAAAGATTGGGCCTTCCAAGTTTCATGAAATCATCACGGGACCGCCAGTCCGGCTGTGAAATTATTCCGACACGATATCCGTAATGCTCCAGAAACCTGCCGAGAAGCGCCATGGCGAAACTCGGATGATCCACATAGGCATCACCTGTTACCAGAATAACATCGCATGAATCCCAGCCGAGTTCATCCATTTCCTTTCTGCTCATCGGCAGAAACGGGACGTTGCGGTTATAGTCGCCGCGATATTTCGGATAATCAAATAATGATTTGAAAACAAAGTTGTTATTTATAGATTCCACCTGCGATCCTAAATTTTCATAACATCCGCTAATTATACATTAATTCCTCTTTTCTGAAATTATTGTACAACAGAGCATTGGAGAAAACAGTTTTTGTTATCGGTATTTATGCAGCCAGGTCAGATTTATAAAATCATGAAAATATAAATTCTCAAGTTTTTTCAAATATGCCGGACAATCTCTTCAACCGGATTAATATACGCCGATGTATAAGCAGTTCTGCAGTTAAAAAGAACAACAGAATCATCTAAATCCGGAGCTGAAAAATTCTGCATTCAACAGTCCGGCTTTCACATTTAATTTCAATACAGTTCACGCACAATCAATAAAAAAAACGTTAAAATACGCACACCGAACAATAATTACAATAACAAAGGAGATCCGAATGGATATAAAATCATTGAATACGGCAGCACTGTCCGAGCTGTCACATCTTAAAACAGAACCGATCCTGGAAATTATTTCCAGATACGCCTCGCTTCCAGGCATCAGAGCCATTGCCATCGGCGGATCCATAGCTTCAGGTCATGCCGACAGCAATTCCGATATCGATCTGTATATTTTTTCCGACAGCGATATTACTGTTGAAACACGCAGCGGCATAATAAAACCGGTTTCATCCAGATATGAGATCGGAGGAGACTACTTCGGTCCCGGGGATGAATATTATTATGACAGTGCCGAGCGTGAATTCGATGTCATGTACTGGAACTGCGGCTGGTTCGAAGGACTGCTGAATGACATCTGGAAGAACGGTCAGGCATGGAACGGATACACCACAGCTTTTCTGTATACCCTGAAAAATTTTTTAATCGTATACGATCCGCAGCAGTGGCTGGCAAATCTTCAGCAATGTCTCGACAGCCCGTACCCGCAGGAACTTAAAAGGAACATCATCAGACGTAATATGATGCTGCTGTGCGACAAGCCGTTTTCATCCTATAAAAGCCAGATCGTCTCAGCCGTGAAAAAAAACGATTTTATCAGTATCAATCACAGAATTGCGGCTTTCATTGCAAGTTATTTTGATATTATCTTTGCTGTCAATGAACTTCTGCATCCGGGCGAAAAAAGGCTGGTTCAGTTTGCCGAAAAAAACTGTAAAATTCTTCCCGATAATTTTTCCGGAAATCTTGCGGAACTTGCTTTCGCTGACAGAAACAACACATCCGCGATTCCTGAAGTTCTGGAAAAAATCATCATGGAACTCAGAAAAATAATTCCGGCATAATTTTATATCCGCAACAGATATCCAAAGGGACGGATCTTTAAATCCGTCCTTTTTTAAAACCGCCAAATCACAATCGGTGCAGATCAGAGCTTCTGATTTTCCAAAGATGCCTGTCTGCGTTTTTCCCTTTCCTTATCGGCGGCTCTTTTAATGATGGCATCATAATCCGCTTTGCACTGCCTTGCCTCGTCTCTGGCCAATCTCAGATCGTCAAGTTTATCCTTTGCCTCTTTGATGGCTTTGAAATATCCGCACTGTTCAAGTCCTTTCTCATCGGTAGGCATAGTATAGTGCCAGCAGCTCCAGCCGCTTGCAAAACAGCTTCCTCTGGTATTTTTGCCGCATATTCCGCCGGGAGCAAGACCGGTGGCGCCAGGATTATACGAAATACTTACCGTGTAGCTGGCTCCGCCGTGAGATACACGTCCGTACTCGCACAGACAGTGAAGCACATTGCTCTTTCCTATGGTTGACATGACATTCACGACCTCGGCCTCCCTGCGGTACGCTCTGAACTCGTCTGTGCCGAGGACACGATTTCCGACAATGCCGGCCTTCCATCCGCAGTTGCATGCAATGTCGGCAACGTGGTCCAGATATTTCTGTTCGCCTTCCATCAGAGAACACAGGAGATCAACAGTGTTTTTTCTGAGATCCTTCGCTTTGCAGAACCGGCTGTCCTCCCGATTCCATTTTCTGAGTTCCATTTCGATTTCCTTTTTGGTCTGATAATATGCAAGGAAGGCTTCAAGTTCCTGAGGACAGCCTTTATACCACAGAGATTTAATCTTATCGCTGAGATATTGATTGGTTTTTTCTCCCCATTTCAAATCCTTGTACTTATCATTTGCCTGCCCTTTGTACCAGCGGTAAAAATCCCTTTCACACGACGGATGCAATTCAGAATTAAGAGATTTGAATTCCTCCTTGATATTTTTCAGTTCTCTTCCGTAATCGGTATTCAGATTTTCGGCCTTTTCCCATTCCTTGAACTGTGCCTCAAGAAAATCATATACCTCATCCTCCGAGATAAAATCACTGCTGATCAAATATTCCTGGGCAGCATCATATCCCTCGTCCCTTAAAACCTGATAATACATCCGGGCTCTTGATTTATTCGCCTTTGAGAATGCCCTTTTGGTAAGTTCATTACCCATGGTTTTGATCATAACCTCCTTTGCCTGACGCATTACCGAATCCTTATGGTGCTTCCAGTCATCCTTCCAGATCCTGGCAAATTCCTCGTAACCAAGGGAACCCTTGGTATCGGCACCGACCTTTTTCCATCTGCCGTACATGCGGAGAACCGCAACATCACGGGCAAAATCCCTTGACGACAGATAGGCCTGGTAGGAGAGTTTCGCAGCTGCCACATAAATCGGAAAGTCTATAGCCAGTATTGCGGCAGCTGCATTCATATAGGCATCCTTGTTGGTATAATCCCCTCCTGCAAGAGTACCGGCAAGAGTTGAAACATCTTCAACCACATCAAGAGCATTGGAGGCTGTTTCCTTTTTACCGCTTAAATTTTTTGCCGATTTATCAACAATCTTGCGATAGTTGACAAGATCATCCAGCATTTTTTTACCCTTCGGGCTGCCGCCGATCGCATCCTTGAGCGTATCATAATAATTCCGGAATCCCTGATCTGACATTCTCGCCATTTTTTCTCTGAATTTGCCGGAATTTTTTGTAATCATTTTTTTCAGACATTCCTCACTGCCGCAGTGATTCATTCCTGTCTTGATCATCATCAGCATTGCTGTTTTCAATGCTCCGGTATAATCCTGCTCCGAGAGCTGATCGAGTCCGGCGATGGTATCATTGTAGCGATCGGTAATCTCCTCCATGGCTGACTGGAAATTTTTTATATTCGATCGGTCAGGCAGCGGAAGTTTGAACGCGAGAGTTTTTGCAAAACTTCCAAGTTCGCCCTCAAAATCACCTTCGCGTCCCAGAGTTATATCAATACGGGTCATCGAACGTATTTCATCGTCAATATACCTGTCACAGTCGGAGGTTCTGAGAGCAATATCGGTCATCAGACCGTCCCGCGTGTTTTTTCCTTCATCAGTCATAACCACTGATTTTGAAAACAGCGGCTGCGGTTTCGGAGGCTTTGGAATATGAAAATGATTAATTAAATCTTCTTTATATCCGATTTCTGCATTATCCGGAGATGCAAGATATTTTTCCATTTTGCCGGATATTTCCTTTTTATGCAGCGCCATCTCGTCATCGCTCATAACGTGCAGCGGAGCAGATGCCTGAAGTGTTCCGTCCTCCTCCGCGGAGTCATAAACTCTCAGTTCGTAATCGCCGGCAGGCTCCGTAATTGAAAAATTTCTGGTATAGTTGCGGCTGTGTCCCAGCTGGATTCTTTTGTCGCCGGCATATTCCAGCACCGCCTTCAAATCTTTTGAGGTCCCCTTCGGCACAAGAGCGGCAAAAGCGGTGTACGACCAGTAGGTTCTGGTATTTCCGGCAATCACCATGCTGCTGTCCTGTTCAATTGTTTTAAACGGAACGTCAATCCGGGGAACTGTTTTTTCATCAATTTTATTGGCAACCACTCTGAATTCGGCTGATAATTTTCTGATATTGTCACCGGACCCCTGAGTTGCTGAAACAACATAATCCCCGAGCGGATAAATTTCCCGCGCCGTCATGGTGAAATAAGGCTTTTCTCTGCAGTCAGCATTTCCCCAGTCTATATTTTTGCCATCCTTTTTGCTGTCGATACGAACTTCCACCGAATCGTTCTTCCATTCATCACTGCACGCTACAATAAAGGAAGGTGCTGTTCCGGTGTATATTTCGGCAGGAGCAGAAATGAAACTTTCACTGAAATATGCCGCCGGCGGCGCCTGCACCGTAAAATCTATTCTTGCCGCCGCTTTCTGCACACGGTAGTTGTTTTCGTATCCCTCGCAGCCGTTACATCCCGTAAACATCAGCACCGAGTAATTTCCAGGTTCCTTCGGAGCCTTAAAGGTTGCCTCCGGCACATATTTTTCCCTGAACGCCTTTGAACGGTCGATTTCCGTTTTTCTTATTTCGTCATATTTTTTATCGGCCGATTCCGAGCCGGTCAGTACAAAAAATCCGTCAGGAAAGGTTTCAAGTTCATCGACATTTACAACAAATTTTTCCCCCGGAAGAAGAACCGTTCTTTCCATGTTAAAGTACGGTATGGCTGTTGATTTAACTGAAAAACCCAGTCTTGCCATAATTTCGTGTTTTTCCTTTCCCTTGGAAAACAGTCTTACCTCGTAATTGCCGCTGCGGTCCGGAGCGCTGACATAAAAATACCCTTCGCGTTCATAATTCTCGGCGACTTTTTCCGTAAGATTCTCCTCCGAGGAATGTTCGAAGTCGACCGGAACATCAGGGGTATTGATGGTCACCAGACTTCTGTCGGTTCCGGCGGTAAGTTCCGAATAGTCAGGAAGACGGTAGTAAACCATGAATCTTTCCCGCGATTCATAAATTTTCTGACCGTCACTGGAAAGTTCCGTGCCCGGTTCGATTTCCTCGGTTACCGATTCTTTCAATGAAATATTCTCCGGATTCGTCATCTGTACGCTTTTGATTTTCAAGGGAACATTGCGGCCGAAAATTCTAGCGGCCGTCTGTGCTTCAGAGTTTTTTCTCTCCTCGTACAGATCCTCGTAAGACGGAACTATTACCGCTCCGATGCTTTTCAGATAACCGGAGAGTTTCGTTTTGTCAACATCCACCTCGGCTTTGATGACAACCGGTTTTCCGCCCTCATTCTTTTCAATGACATTAAAACTTATTACATAATTTCCTACCTTGTTTATTACACCTGATATAATATCCTTCGTATGTTCCCTGACAAATTTTTCATCGGTAATCGAAAGCATCACCTGTCTTGCTGCCGCAACCCTGGCATTGTTTTCCGCCGTGGCATAATCCTTGCCCTTTGCTTCAACCGTGACAACTCTGGCATCGGCGGCGGCTGAAAGAGCCAGCATTACAACTAAATACAGACAGTTTTTAAAAATTTTTTCCGCTTTAATCATTTTTACTGCTCCTCCAGAAACAATTTACGCAGACGGCTGATCTGCTCTTCCTTTTTCTCGCTGTCTGCATAAAAGGATTCCTCAAGATAATCGAATGCCCGTCTGCCCTTTTTATCAACGGCATTCAGATCCGCTCCAGCCTGCAGAAGTTTTTTCGCCAGACTCTCGTTCGGGTAATGAAAAGCCAGAGCCATAAGAGGTGTTCTTCCCTCCCTGTCGGCAATATTTACATCGGCACCGGCTTTGATTATTTTTTCAGCGAAATCATAATTTTCTGCGAGAATTGACAGCATCAGCACAGTCATGCCGGTATCCGGATCCTTTTCATTTATATCCGGATTGGCTTTAATCAGAGTCTCTGCCGTAGATGAGCGCTGTTTGCTGATCGCAGCATAATAAAGAACACCGTGTCCGTCCGGAGACCTCACATCAAGTTTTGCTCCGGCCTTTGCAAGATCATCAATGAGATCGATGGATAATCCGTGATCGGCACAGAATATCAGGAAGGCGATTACCACGGACATTCCGTCATTGTTTACCGCATTGACATCAGCTCCCGCCTTGATCAGTTTCTGCATATAACTCCTGGTATCGCCTTCCTTCTTTCCGTCGGAGTTGACAAAAAGCGCAAGCAGAGGCGTATTGCCGTAACGGTCCCTGGCATTGATATCAGGTTTGAGCCCGAACAGATAATCAATAAGATAGGAATTTAAATGATAATGACTCATGAAATGGAGAATATTTTCCCCGCTGCTGTTGGCAAGATTGATATCGGCGCCGTTTTTTACATAGTTTTCAAAACTTTTGCCATCGTAACGGACTGTACCCTTTCTTAGCAGACTCTCCTGAATCAGAGGGAGACCGTCAGCTGAAATCTGGTTGAAATCGGCACCGAGCGCCGCCAGTCTCTGCACAACCGATTCATCGTAGGATATTATGCCTTTTGCGATACGCATCAGCACACTGTTGCCGTCAGCGCCCTTTTCATTGACTACCCCGGCAGGAATAACGGTCTGCAGAATTCTTCTGGCAATTTCGCGATCTTCATTGTCAAAAGCCATCATCAGCAGGGTATCCCCCTTTTTGTTCCTTGCTCCCGGATCAAAATTTCCGGAAAGCAGAGGTGCCGCAATTTTAGCTTTTCTGGATGAAACAGCAACCATTCGTGCCGTCATGCCGTTTTTACCGATCAGATCGGGATCCGCTCCGTTTTTCAGCAGTTCTGAAATAAATTCGGGAGAACCGGTGCGCCGGACAACTGCAGCAAACATTCCTTCATTGATGCACTGTCCGTTGATGCTGTATCCATCTTTAATGACTTTAAGAATTCGCTCCTGAATTTCCTTTGAATAATCGCCGTTGCCGACACAGATGGTATATTTAAAGTCATCGTAACTGAATTTCTTTTCTTCCTCTGCGCCTGCCGTGCATGCTGCGGCAGCCAGTGCAGCCAGTGATAAAATTTTTAAAATATTCAAGACAGTCCCTCCCGGAATTTCAGACATTAAACAGACTTCAGCATAAACAGCTCATCTCCATTTTTTTAAATGATGCACTCAAAAAATTATTTTTTCACCGAATTCAGATAGGATCTGATCTCTTCATATTTGCTGTCGGAACCTTTCATTACCGACTCGGGAACCTTGTTCAGATCGGCACCGTTTTCAACCAGCAGTCTGGTTAATGCAAAATTATTGCGCTCCACAGCATAGGTTAACGCAGTCTTCTGACTGTTATCCGCATCATCAGGTTTTGCTCCCGACTTTAACAGGAATGAGGCAATGGAAACCGACGCATTCTGATCGTCGATATCGGCTGCATAACACAAAACGGAACATCCGTTTCTGCCCTTTGCATTTACATCTGCTCCGCCGGCAATCAACAGTTCCACAATGTCTGCTCGTCCGTCTGACACAGCTTCAATAAGCGGAGTTTCATTGTTGTGCCGTGCCGATGCGTAATTCACCTGGGCGCCGTTTTTAATCAGAAAATCAATGGTTTCAGCTTTTACATTCTTCTTGGCAACACTTTCCAGAAGCAGAGAACGATCACTGCTGTTGATTTTATTGAAATCAATACCCTTTGCCGCCAGCAGTTTCAAATGCTCCAGAGCATTGGATTCAACCGCAACAAAGGCTGCCGTCTCATTTTTGTAATTGGTTTTATTGACATCGGCACCTGCATCCAGCAGCATGGTCATATATTCAACCGGATAAAGGACATCCACATCCTTTACGATGGAAAGACTGAGCAACGGTTCAAAAAATCTTGCACTTCCTTCAATACTGTTGGGATCGTTGCCCAGATCAAGTATTTTTTTGTAAACATCAAATCCGAGTTTATCCGATGAACGGTTAAAGAGATAGCCAAGCACCGAGTTGCTGCCGATCCTCACATCCTTGAGAGATGATTTGATATAAGGCAGAACCTTCGGGATAAGATCCACGCTTACGAATAATCCGCGCAGAACAGGATATTCTCCTTTATCGTTTTTCCACAGCACATCGGCGCCGGCATCGAGAAAGGCGAATATGACATTCTGATCGTCAAGACCGTTGCGGTCGATATATTCATTAAGCGCGACGTCACCGGCAGGATTTCCTGATTCATCAAGTTCACGGCAGTTCGGATCTGTTCCGTTTTTCAAAGCCGCTATGATTTCATCCTTTTTATTGTTGTATACAAGCTGCATGAAATCATTTGCAGCCATGGCTCCGGAGGCGGATTTTCCGATATCCGGCTTATCCTTTGGCGTTCCGGCACTGTCGCCGCCGATAAACGGATTGGCAGGACTTTCGATATTTACCGACGGTGCGGCAGGTGTATCCTTCTTCACAGGATCGCCGGCGTTTCCGGATGCAGTCATCTTGCCCTTAAGTTCAGGAATCTGGGCAAGAGCCTGTCTGATGGCATCCTCATCCACGTCAACATTTCCGGAAACATGTGTTTTATTGCTTTCAGAGGTATATACAAGATCGCTTCCGGTACTGGTATATTCATTCACCCTGATAAAAACATTGCTTCTGAGGGACTTTGCGTTTTTCTTTATTTCCTCTGCAGGAATAATGGTCTGCAGACTCTGTCTCAGAGCATTCATCTTTAAATTGCCCAGCGCGGCTTCCTCGTTCTTGCCCACGGCTTCAGCCTGATATACTGTTCCGGCATAAACAGAATGCGATAAAAACACCATTCCTGAAGCACACAGCAGATTAAGTAATTTATTTTTATTCATCATGATTATCCACTCTCGTTTTTTTTCTTTATATATTCTTTCAACCGGATTATTCCAGCAGGTCAGTTATCCTGTTTTCCGGTTTATTTTTTCAGCACGGAATTTATGTATTCCTTTACAGGATTCATCTTTTCATCATTGTCCTGCATCAGAGAATCATAAAAAGTAATTTCCTTGCCCTGTTTTCTTACCTTGATATCAAGAGCCGATTTAAGATCCGCTCCGTGCTCAACCAGAACGGCAACCTCAGCTGCTCTTCTGCTTTTTATTGCATAAATCAAAGGAGGATTGTTGTCCTTGTCTGCCAGATTCGGATTGGCACCGGCTTTCAGAAGAAGTTCTAGGATCTCCAAATCTGTTTTTTCATCGGAATTATTTATTGCATATATCAGCGCCGATTTGTTTCGTGAATCCTGCAGATTAATATCTGCACCGGCTTTTATCAGCATTGCAGCCACGGCGGTCCGTTTTTCCCTTACAGCCAACATCAGCGGGGTCATATCGCCGCGGCGGTGTGACTTGAAATTGAGATCCGCACCGCTGCCGATCAGATATTCGACAGTCTGATCATCGTTTCTGCTGCCGTTTATGGCATAGAAAAGCGGCGAATTGCCGTCACGATCCTCAAGATTAATGTCTGCACCTTTTTCCTTTAACATTTTCAGATGCTCTGAAGCTTTCAGTTCCAAAGCCCTGAACACTGCACTCTGACCGCTGCGGTTGACCCTGTTGGGATCCGCTCCGGCATCTATGATTTTTGCAAGCAGTTCTGTCGGATACAGTCTGGAGCGATCCGCACCGATCGCAAGACGCGTCAGAGTATCAAAACTGCTGTCTTTTCCTTCACGGGCATCGGTATCGTTTCCCAGATCCATCAGACGGCCAAGCAGTTCAAAATCAAGCTGTTCAGGTTTCTGCGATGTCAGCAGATATGCGGCCGGAGTATAATGAGAAATTCTCACGCCTTTAAGTGACGGCATGAGACCGGCATTTGCCGACACAAGTTCAGGATAGTAAAAAAGGTACTGCATGCTCCTGTATTCGTCCCTGTCGGACTTCCAGAGCAGATCTGCGCCTTTTTCAATAAACATGGTTACAAGTTCAGGATCCTTTGCAGCGACAGACTGCATCAAAAGTACAAAAGCAGGATCTCCCCAGGCTCTGCCGTTTTCATCAACCCTGCGGCAGTTCGGATCCATTCCCTGATTCAGTGCGACTACAATTTTTTCCCGCGCTTCCGGTGATTTTTTAAGAGATATAATCAGACCGATGAAATCATTTTCCGGCATCACCGGACTGTACCTGCTGTCTTTCACTGCATCGGAAGATTCTGATTTGTTTTCGGAGGATTCGGCAGATGACGAACTGTTTTCCGGAACTGTTCCGGCAGGAACTTCGGATTTTCCGTTATCAGGCTCAGAAAGTTCTGGTTTAACGCCGGCGTCATCGGTTTTGTTTTCAGACCCGACGGACGAAGGTGTGCCGTCCTTTGAATTTCCGGCATCATCACCACCGTTCTGACTGAAATATGTCAAACCGGCAAAAGCGGGATTGCTTTTCAGTACAGCCAGGATTTTCTGATCGTCAACGGCAACACTGCCGGTAACATGAATTTTTCCCCCTTCCCCGCTGAAAACAAGATTGGAGGTTCTGGTCAGTTTATCGGCATGAAGAAAAATTTCACTGCGCAGCGGTTTTGCTCTGCTTTTCATCTCGGCATCGTTAACAACGGTTTTAAGATATGTTCTCAAAGCGACCGTTTTCAGTGAAGCCTCGGCCATGGTTTCATTCTTTCCCGAAGCTGAAAGCTGATACGACGTTTCAGCCGTCACAACGCCGGAGAGAAGCATTCCGCCGAGAATACAGAAAAAACCGTTTAATTTCATATGACTATTCCCTACAAATCCGGTCTTCGGACAAAAAATGATTTTTATTTATTTCCGGTATACTCCTGATCAGGTTTCAGTCCGGAACCCTCCCACGTTCCCTGAAAACCGGAATACATCAGTTCGCCGACGGATATTTTCAGAACTCCGCCGTTCTTCAGTTTAAAGCTTTTCTGCACGCGTGCCTTGCCGTAGGACTGCTCTCCGAAGGTGGAAACAGTGCCGCGACTGCCTGACAGCAGCGAAACTATGAACATTTCCGCAGAACTTGCAGTAAAGCGATCCTGCATGATAATAAAAGGTCTTCCCTGGTACCGTCCCGCCTCCGGATTCTTATATTCGAAATCACCTCGGCGATCCACATAGCTGTAGACAGTTGCACCGGCCGGCAGAAAACAGGACGCGCTGGCGGCCGCCTGCTCCAGAACTCCTCCGGTATTGCCTCTCAGATCGATAAAAAATCTTTTATCATCCGGCAGATTTTTTTTGCGGTAGTCATCCTCGACTTTACGGATTTCCTTCTCCAGCAGAGCGGCTGTATTGTTGCCGAATCTGAAAATCTTGATAACGGCAGGAACGTCACCGATCCTCATGACATCAGGATAATGCTGCTTCGTCCTTGGGATCATGAGTTCCACATTCTTACCGTCACGGTTAACCTCGATTACCACATCTGTATCGGCATCGCCCCGTATAAGATCGGCTATATTCTGAATTTCCAGGCCCTTAACCGGAGTACCGTCAACCTTTGTAAGTATGTCAGGATAAAAGATCCCCGCCGCCTCTGACGGAGAACCAGGATACGGAGCACATCTGATGTTTCCGAACTGATCCTCAAAGATATCCATGCCTATGCCGGCCTCTTTGCCGGCTGTCGCCTCGACAACCTTTTTTAAATCGCCCGGAGCTATGTATCTGGCATACATATCCCTCTCTCTGAGCAGCTCATTGATTTCCTTTTTATCCATGATCTCAATATCACGCGGCTTTATTGCGCCCAGATCTTCGGATGAAAACATCAGAGCCTCGCTTTTGAGGATGGAATATATTTCCTCTGCGCTTCCGACAGCATGGGAAACGCCGCACGACAGGGCGGCGGCAGCGACGCATCCTATACCCTTCAATACAGACGTTTCCTTTATCAGCCATGCAAGAAGAGAGGAAATTTTACAGGCGGCTGAGTGCATCTGCTTCATATTCAAGTTCTTTCAGTTCATTGCGCAATCTTTCAATTTCCTTTTTCTTGGCTTCAATTTCAAGACGTTCGATCTGCTCCGCTCTCTTCTGAAGCTGATCACGTTTTGCCTTGATGGCCAGATATTCCGGATCCTGCTTGTCCTTGACTTTCTTCAGACTTTTATCAACTTTTGCCTGCTGAGCCTTGAGCTGTCTGCGCAGATTGCTGACTTCCTTCTGCTTTTGTGCCTTCTGTTTTTCCAGACTTGCGGTTTTATTATTTTCAATGGCGTTTTCAGCTTCTGCAGCGGCCAGTTCATTTTCACGATTCTGAATCCGCTGTTCATATTTGCTCGGGCAGTAACTGAACAGACCTCCCTGTCTCGGATCTGAATTCGAGCAGGAGCATGAGGTAATAAAGAATGCCGACATAACCATGGCTGCGGTTAAAACTTTCATAGAAATCTCCTGTGCTTATACTGCGAGTCTTGCAGAAATATTGGCTAATTTTGCATTGTACTTTTTCATCTGTTCGATCTGGGCATTCAGAGATTTGATTTCCTTGTCCAGAGCTGCAGCTTCCTTCTTGTTGCCGTTGGCACGTGCATCGGCAAGAACCTGCTTGTCCTTCTTTACTTCCTCCTGCAGACTCTTGATATTTTTCTGTGTATCCTTCTGAAGAGCAATAACGGTCTCTCTTCCCTTTTTCATCTGTGATTTATCGGCCTGTTTCTTCTTATATGCCGTTCTCAGCTGTTTTGATTCCCGGTCCAGTGTATTGATGTCCTTGTTAAGTTTGGCATTGTACTCCCTGGTCTCACTGGTCATCTGTCTTGTATGGGCAATACAGTCATTCAGCCAGTCTTCACGGCTTGCATACTCTGCCTTTTTATCGGCAACGTGTTTACCGACAAAGAAACCGGCAAGAGAACCGACACCGGCTCCGATGCCTGCTCCGATAAGAGCGCCTTTTCCGTCGCCGCCGATAAGTCCTCCGAGCAATGCTCCGAAAGCGGCGCCGATACCGCCGCCTACCAGGGTACCTTCGGTTTTGGTTCTTGTACCGTCATCCTGAATATTTGAACAGCCTGCAGTACCGAATGTCAGTGAAACAGCAATGCATAATGCCGGAATTGCGGCCAGACGAGGCCTTGCCTGAAAATCAATCATTTTTAACTCCCGTTTTTATTTTAAATAATCGTCCTTCCACAGAGGAACATCAAGACGTTTCTGCTCCCTGTATTTAATATAATGTTTTCTGGTAAGATCCACCATCTGAGCCTGCTGTTCAAGATCTTTCACAATCTGCTCCCTGTTGGATTTGCTTCCGTTCTTCTCGGTCTGAATATCCTTGTCCAGCATTTCCTTGAATTTTTCAAAACCGCTGATAACCGCGTCGTCAGGAAGCTTGATCAGCTCCTTCATGATTTCGCCGTAATTTTCAAAACCGGATTCAAGATTGTATTCAAACTCCTCGGCTCTTTTTTTCAGTTTTTCGGTAGGTGCATCCTTTACAATTTCATATGCCTTCAGATTTCTGGAAAGATACATTCCTCTTTCACACGCAATCTTTACCCACACCCTGGCAGAATCCTCGTCGGCCTTTCTTCTTACCTTGACCATATCAAGAAGCGCGGATCTGGTTCCCTCAAGATCCTTCCTTAAAGAATCCTTCAGACCGGCATCCTCAAGCGCCTTTCCGATACGTTCAAGACGGCTCAGTGCATCGTTGGCGGATACCTCCTCCTTTGTTGCGGTATCGGCAACCGACAAGGCCGCAGGTGTTTTGGATCCGACTCCCCGGCGGTAGCTTTCCCAGTTTTTTTCAAGTTCGGCAATCGCCTTGTTATCGGTCATCACAGGAGCGCTGATCACAAGTCTGAAGCCAAGAGTGGCCTTGACATTCGGTTTCATTCCCTTTTCTGAATTTCCAAGATAGAAAGGTTCCTCGGTTCTGCGGGAGGAAACAAGATCATCCTCCTCGGTGAGGTAATGTCCGCCCCTGGCGGCAAAACCTCCGGATCTGCCCTGAAAGTATTCAACGCGGTAAAGGCTCTGTGTCATTTCCTGAACATTGCCGAGCATGTCGTGCAGCCCCAGCGGATTAGGTTTCAGTTTTCCGACCTTCTGGATTTTGTTATGAGACGAGGAAGGACCGGCAAACCATTCGTATGCGGTAAGTTCGTCATTTTCATCATAAGGTGTATCAGCATCAAAGGTGGTGGCCTTTACCATCGAACCTCCGCGGGCGGCAAACTCCCATTCCTCTTCGGTAGGAAGTCTCACAAATCCCGGATATGCTCCTGACTTCGGCATATTCTGCATCTCGTGTTCATAAAAATAGCGGTTGAGGGAATCAGTGAACTTCTGAGCATCAAACCAGGATATACCTGTTACCGGAAGCTGAGGATCCTTATCGGTCGGAGTACCGGTAACAGCGCTGTACTGCTTCTCGGTCACCTCGAATTTTCCCATGTAGAAGTAGCGGTTTTCATTATCTGCAAAACCGCCGCCCACCACTATCGCTGTCGGAGGTGTTCTGAATGTTCCCGTCGGATCGCCCATGGTAAAGGTCTGTCCGGCATACGGACCGTTGCCTCCGCTGACTTTGACTTTCACGAATTCAAATCTGGTGTTGTCAGGTCCGTTAAGAACAAGAACATCGTCGTTCCCGGCTGCGCAGGCGCCAGCGGCAAGTACCAGTCCGGCAAGTCCGGCGCACAGTTTCTTAATCGGAAAAAAATTATTGTTCATATCAGTTAACCCTCTATTCATCACGCAAGGAATCCGAAGGATCGATTCTCATTACTCTTCTTGACGCAACAAGACCGGCAAATGAAGCAATCGACAGGGAAATTATGAATACATTTACAATGTGTTCAATCTGCAGTTCACAGAACTTCTCATTTCCGCTCAGCTGGTAAACAAAGCATGCATTAACCACATATGCCAGAATGTAGAAAATTATCAGACTCAGTATCACACCGCCCAGTGTAAGCAGCAGGGAGGAGAAGTTCGGGAATATGCACAGCTGTGAACCGTGGACACCCAGCAGTCTCAGAATCGCAAGTTCCTTGCGTTTGCGTTCAACACCGGCATACACATTGGCAATCAGACAGCAAACCGCACCGGTCAGCGAAGCGGCCGCAATCAGCAGAAACAGAAGACTGAGATAATGATCAAGAGATAAAATTTCCGAAATGCGATCTGAACGGCTCATGGTCTTGATCCCTTCTGATGTCAGCTGATCCTGAAGCTGCACCACATTGTCCAGTGACGAGGCGTACATTCTGAATCCCGTATAGCCTCTCTTTTTCATCATAAAGGCGCTCTTTCCGTCGGAGGCGATACCGTCGGTTATTTCTCGATCCTGAAGCAGACCAAGCTGTCCGATAAGAGAAAGAGAAGTCAGAGCGCTGTCGCCTGCATCAAAAGGCAAAGGTCTGATCAAAGCCTTGAAATTCACGGTTCTTTCAATTATCTGGTTATCTTTTCTGCCGCTGTAGGTAACTGCAACCTCCTGAGGCAGATCTCCTGCCTCCCTGTAAATATCAGGAGCAACATAAAAAATTCTTTCGGCATAATCGCCGGTAAACAAACCCTTATCCGTGCCAAGAACATTCTTTAATTCCCTGACAGCCTGATCATCGGTGACTACAGTCAGCTGCTGTTCTTCTGCTCCAGGCTGTTCATTCTGTCCCTGCTGTTTTGCAGTCTCCAGGCCGACAGCATATAAACCATGCTCATACAGAGAATTTTCTCCGGCCAAAGTATCGTTTTTCCCGGATTTTACGACGCTTCTGATTTCCTGCAGCTGATTAGAGAGTTTTTCGGCCTCCTCCTTCTGATACCGCGCAATTCTTTCCATTGCGGTAAGTGCCGCAGGGAGCTGTTTATCCCTGCTGATCAGCAGATTCGCATCATCCGTAAGTTTTTCCGCATAGGCAAGAATAATATCGGTACTGCAGTCATCCTCCCGGCTGCTGCATATTCTGCCGGCATTAAGTCTGGCAGTCTCGGCATAATGAAGCAGAGCCGAGGCCTCGCTTACGACATAGTCGGTGTAGCCCTGCAGATTCCTTCTGGTTCTGTATAGAGCATCCGCATTGGAAATCAGCTGGCTGATCCGATCGTCAAGCTCGACCGAAATTTTATTAAGTTCACTGTCGGTCAGTTTCTGAATTCCTGCAAGCAGCAGATTTGCACCGGATTTTATTTCTCCAATCACATCACTGTTTTTCTGAACATTTACATTGAGATTTTCAGCGATGTTTCTGATGGAGACCAGAGAATTTCTGATGTTGTTCTCACTGTTTATTACATTGTTAACCGCTGTTTCAAGTTCGTTCAGCATCAGATTCATTCCGTCGCCGTCTTCGGACACTTCCGACAGCCCGATTTTGAGCGTTCCTGCACTCTCGGCAACGGTGCCGAGATTTTCCTCAATGCCGGAAACTCCTGACAGATATACACCGCCGGCATATTCGTTTAATCTGTTCTGATAGATTTCTATACTCTGCAGGGTATGAGAGACCGCACCGGAGTCTTTTGCAATTTTCTCGCTGAGATTTTCATGGATGTTCTCGTTTTCAAAGGCTTCATCAGTCTCAGAACCGGCATCGGCTGCTCCATCCATGAACTTCTTCTGAATAAACTGATTGTACGACTGTCCGGACAGTCCTGAACCGGTATCCGTTTTTTCATCTGCAGAGGCTGCTTCGGCCGCCTTGCCGGCATCAGATTCCAGATCTGAATTTTTTTCTTCCTGAGGGGCTGCTGAAACCTCGGCATCATGCACTGAGCCGCTGCTGTCGTCCGCAGGTGCTTGGATCACAGGTATATCAGACTCAGTGCTGATTACTGCAGAATCTCCGGAATTCACGGTGTCGCTCCGCTGCAATGGTTTATCTTCATTTACAGCAGAATTATTATTTACAGCAGGACTGTTCTCCACTGCAGACTCTTTTACGGAAACTTTTTCCGAATTGTCTGCAGCAGTTGTTTCAGCTGCGGTTTTATCAGAATTGTCTGTTCCGTCAGCTTTGTCCACGGAAGGTTTATCATTTTTGATGTCCCCGGTTTCCTTAACCGCAGGAACCTCGGGTTCAGCATTTGCTGCAGGCTGATTTCCGGAATTATCCGCCTTTTCAGGAGTTTTCTTCGGCACGACTGTTACTTTAGGTCTGGTAAAGCTTTCGTCAAGAGGCAAATCGGCTCCGAATCCTCTGAGGGGACGGATATTGAGTTCATGTTCTCCTACAGTCAGGGTAAGATCAGGATTGTAAGGAATCACCAGAGTATTCTTCATTCCTCTGACACGGTCCTTAAGGGTCTTTAGATCGTTCTGCTGGGCCGGAGTATTAACGGTGGACAGTTCATAAATACTGATATTGTCCTTCAGCAGAGGGTGAATTTTCCTGATAAAGCCCGGATGTGATTCAGCATATTTACGATCATAGAATTTGGCGGAGGAGAAACCGGTATTCTGGGTGAGCATGGCCTCTCTTACTGGATCGAGCTGCGCATCCGTAACAATTACCGCCTTCGGTGTCACCGGATAAACCTTTGAATCGACACCTGCCCATCCAAGTTCCGGCACGGCAAAACCGTCCTTGAAGCTTTCAATCTGTTCAAGAGAATCCAGTGTTATATAGGCCACGGCAACATTTCCTGCGCTTTCAGGCAGAATTCCGGAAACTCTGATTTTTCTGGTCACCTTAACCTTGGCGCGATCTCGGGAAACAACCAGTTCCATCTGATCGCCCGCTTTGGCATTAAGTCTTTTCGAAGCCTCGTTTGAAAGCACACACTCATCGTACCCTGGAACCGCCACACTGTAATGGGTAATCAGAGGATCTCCGGCGGCGGTCGGGATCAGATCAAGAACAGCCTTTCCGCCCTGCTGTGTTCTGAATTCGGCAGATGCCGACAGTCTTCTTGTTCTTGGTATGACAAAGGATACCTTCGGATCTTTTCTGTGTTCATCGAACCATGCGCTGTCCAGTCTTCTTTCATTTACCGACATAAGCTCCATGGTGCTCGGATTGCCGAGCATACGGTTGATCAGGGTGTTCATCACGCCCGATTTCAGTCCAAAGAACAGCAGCAGCGGAGTTGAAATCGCGGCAACTGCAAACATGACACAGAGACTCATGCGCCATTCGTGCATTACATCTCTGAATGAAAGATAAAACAAGTGAGAAGACCTTGCCATTAAAAATCCTTAAGCACTGATGCGGGCAGGCTGCGGTGCCAGAAGAGTGGACACAATACCGTCGTTTCTTTCAATACGGAAAGTAACCTCGAAATCCGCATATCGTTTCATCAGTTCGCGATCATGACTTACAATCACCAGCGAAGCGTTGTTTTCCCTGACTATGCTGCTTAAAAGAACACAGATATCGTTCGCCGATACCTGATCTACAGCAGCCGTAGGCTCATCCGCCAGAACAATCGGAGGATTATGAATCACCGCACGGGCTATGGCAACCCTCTGACGCTGGCCTCCGGACAGATGCTGAGGTTTCTTGTGAAGCTGATCTGCAATGCCGATGGAGGAAGCCAGTTCAACCGCTCTTTCCTTCAGATTCTTCTCATCAAGTCCGAGCAGACGCCCCGGAAGCATAATATTGTCCAGAACATCAAGAAACGGAAACAGACCTCCCGACTGCAGCACATAGCCGATTTCGGTTCCCCTCAGCTGCGCCTTGACGGACGGGGATACCGACAGCAGATCCACCTGTCCGTTCTTGCCGTTCAACATAAAGGTTCCCGCCGACGTCGGTTCAAGGATCAGACCAAGAGTATCAGTCAGAGTGGACTTTCCGCATCCGCTCTGACCGACAATGGCCAGAATCTCTCCCCGGTTTAAAGACAGTTCCGGAACATTGAGCGTAAACGAAGCTCCGTTCTTCTGTCTTGAAATGCAGAGATCCTTTATGTCAAGACAACTCATGGCATTAAATCCAGTAAAATTGGCGCTACATAATCATTGGCGTCATCACCCGGATTCAGAGGAATCCACATTGACGTATCATCATGGATTGCAGCATATGCCTTGAGTTTGGCTTCAAGATTGTTCAGGAAATCATTCTGCTCGTCAGGTCCCCAGCTTTCCCAGATTTCGGTATTCATTTCCATCAGACGGCTCTTGTATGGCAGATTTGACAGGAAATCAGGAACAAGTCCCAGCTGAGCCACATCCTTGGCATCATTAACCTTGTCAGGATCACGGGCAACCAGAGCTGTTGCAGCCTGCAGCGAGGTAAAGAAGTCCTCTCCGCTCACCACGCTGGTTTCACCTGCTTCGATTACACTCTTGAGCACACTTGAAATCGAATCCAGCTGTGCCTTGGTCAGAAGCAGTCTAACCTCGAGAGACTGACGTGTGCTTTCTGTCAGATCCTTGTCAATAACCCATGCTTCAATATCTCTAGGAGGTTCAACACTTACCTCGTTTCCGAGCCAGGTAACAGCGGCGGCATGAAGGCTCTTTGAAATAACATCAGCCGAAGGTCCGTTGGCAGGAGCATTGTTTTCCTCCGCTGCAGGAGTTTCCGCAACAGCTGCAACCTCTCCTCCTTCAGTCTTGAAGGTCTTAACCACATCGGAAAGGAAGGTTACAATTGCCTTGGATATCTGATCGGAGGTATTGGCAAATGCAGTCAGATCGTTTGATGAAATCGACCAGTATGCTGTGGTGTCAACACCTGGATTGGTTGATAACTCCTTGAACTGCTTTGCGGCAATCTTATTGAATTTCTTGGTTTTCGCTGGATTCAGATGCAGCGAGAAAATTGTAATTTTAGCCTCGTCAGCCAGAGCTCTCAGAGTTTCCTCGGTCTGACCTGTCACATTCCATTCATGTCCGGCCTGATGCGCAGGAGCATCACCTACCATGATGATAATACGTGCAGCATCTTCACGCCATGCGGTGTTCTGAATGGCATCCTTCACACCGGAGAACACGTCCTCATCAAAGGTAACGGAATCCACCTTGGTTTCCTTAACCGTTTCCATGGTCTTTACGAATTCATCGATGTTCTGAAGTTTCGGTGTAAAGTTCCTGGTTACATATTCCAGTCCTTCAATGGTTGCAGAATCGCGGTAACCCCATACGCCGAAGGCGATTCTCTCCTTCAGATCCTTGTGTTCCGCAATATTCTTGGAAACATTGATCATTGATTCACGGACCTTCTCAATGTAAGGTCCCATACTTCTTGTGGTATCAATCAGCCACACAACGTCGAACTTCATGTTTTCCAGTTTAACGGCATGCTTTGCGGTGCTTTCCGCAGCCGAACTTACATAGGTCTTGTTGGTGCGAAGATCCGAGGAAACGCGATCCTTGGATGCGCTGCTTACGGCAACAATATCCAGCAGCCTTGCCTCTCTGCCTTCAAAGTCAATCACCTTGTAATCCAGAATCGGCATCAGAGTGAAATTGGAAACATTGTCCACCGCCAGTTTAGGTTCCATGGATAAAACAGGGAACGTCTGAGGAAGAAGTTTCTTTGATTTGGCCGCCTCGTCAATGGAGGAATAGAAGGAATTCACAGCCGGATCTCTTTTCTCGGCCGGCATATTTACAAGAGTCTCCAGATAATCCTGATCGTCAAACATCAGAACCGGACTTCTTCCGTCAGGATGACTGAAGGTCAGACACATGGTCTGTTTCCATTCAAACAGATCATCGCCCTTAATCCATCCCTTGACAGAACCCTTGTCATCGGAGCCTACCTCATACCATCCGGTGCCGGCCGCCAGGATTTCTCCCTTCGGACGGGTATAAACAAAATATGATGAAAATACAGGAAGATTGTCCTTCAGAATTTTTGAACCTGCATCATCCGCATAAAGAACCGCACCGGGACGGGTCAAAATGCGTAACGGAACATTTTTGGTGGCATCCACCGATACCGGTTTTCTAACCTCATCGGCAAAAGCCGCCGATGAAAAAAGACAAGTTGCCATTGCCATGGTCGATAATAATTTACTTAAAGTAAACAGATTTCGATCGGAATTCATAAATGCAATCCCCCTCAGGAAGAGTTTCAATTCAAAACTAAAAATCCAAAAACAATTAATTGATATCTATTCTTTATAAACAACCGTCCCGTTGTCAATATCAATTGAATTTAAGGGAATCAAACTGTGTAACCCGTCAAGTTTTAACCGGCGCAGAACATTCTGATTTTTTGAAATTTTTTTTAAGAGTTGTAACATCGGGAACACAAACATATAATCATGGAACAACAGGGAAATTTTTTTGGAAAAAAAACATGCTGAAAGATTTGGAAAGAGATCGGGAAGGATACCTCAGGGATTATTCAAAATGGACCAGGGAGATAGCCCAGGAAATTGCAAAGGAGGAAAATATAGTTCTCACGGATGAACACTGGGAGCTTATCACCTTTGTGCAGAATTTTTATCAGGAATACAACACCACACCCGCAATCCGTCTGCTGGTAAAGGCTGTCAGGGAACAGTTCGGCGAGGAAAAGGGCAACAGCCGCTATCTGCAGAGGCTGTTTCCGGACGGTCCTGCAAAACAGATTTCAAAGATCGGCGGGCTGCCGAAACCGGTCAAGTGCATTTGACCGGTGCGAAGCGTGCGCCTGTTTCGGAAAATCCATACCGGTGTTCGTGGCATTGATACATTTACATATTGACATGTATCAATATAATTATTTATAATTCTTCTGTCATGGAGATGCAATGGAATTGGAATTCAGATTAAGAGAAGATGCAAAAAGAGCCAAAGCTCTTACCGATGAAAACAGACTGGCAATACTGACCGCGTTACGTCAGGGAGAAAAATGCGGATGCACTCTCATGTCCGAACTCAACATTACCCAGCCTACCCTTTCACATCACATGAGAATACTGTGCGACAGCAGTCTTGTATCATGCAGAAAGGACGGAAAATGGACTATCTATTCAATTTCTCCTGAAGGGGTAAAGTCATTTCTGGAAATGGTTTCCTCATATACGGGCTGTGAACATGATACGAAAAAAACTGCGGCGCAAACTGAATAACAGGGCCTGCAGTCTGAAAGATTACAGAAATTCGGCAATCTTTAGGGATTGCCAAAAAAAGAAACAATATATCGACACATCTAAATATGTCGATATATAAAAAGGACGCCGCATTTACACAAGGCGGTTTAACAGCATAACAATTATAAGGATCATACAATCAGATGAAAGCTATAGAATGCATCAGAGGCAGACGGAGCATACGCGAATATACCGATCAGGATATCTCAAACGAAACACTGAGACAGATTATAGAAACCGCATCTTATGCACCTTCGTGGAAAAATACCCAGACTGTTTCATATATTGCAATCAAAAATCAGGATGTAAAAAACAGCATCGCACAGAACGGCGTTCTCGGTTTTACACCGAACATGCATCGTGTCACTGAATGCAACACCCTGATTGCAGTAATTACCAGAAAGGGGATCTGCGGCTACAACACCGATGGAACTCCAACCACATCCAAGGGTGCCCACTGGCAGTCATTTGATGCGGGCATCGCCACCCAGACACTGTGTCTTGCAGCCTATACACAGAATGTAGGTTCCGTAATTCTCGGCATCTATGATGAAAAAAGAGTTGCAGAAATTCTCGGCATCAATCTTGATACCAGCGAGGTTGCCGCACTGGTTGCCCTGGGCTACACCAACGCAAATCCGCAGGCTCCGAAACGTAAACCGGTGGATGAACTGCTTACGGTTATCGAATAATATTTTACGGAATTCAATTTTCTGTTTTTCAGTTCCTGTCGCGGCGGGAACTATATTTTTCTGCCGGGATTGCCGCTGCACACAACTGTTTTTTGTGCAACTGTGCCGGTTCTTTATAATATGAAAAGGCTGCAGTCAGTTCATCATGACTGCAGCCTTTATTCCTGGACTCCGACCTGTCTGCGCCCACTACATGTCTGAAATCAGATCCTTCCATGCGGCATGCAGATACTGAATCATTGAAATAACGGTCAGAACAGCGGCTACGTAAAGAAGAGTAACCGATGCATAAACCATCCAGTCGGCCTGCTGCCAGATTACACCGGCAATGGCAAACATCTGAATTGTTGTTTTCCATTTTCCAATCCAGCTTACGGAAACAACCGCTCTCTTGCTCAGCTCGGCCATCCATTCCCTCAATGCCGAAATAAGAATTTCACGGGCAATAATAATTAGAGCAGGAAGAGTTAAAATCCATGAGTATTTGATCCACGGATTAGGATGGGCAAAATGCTCCACCACTAGAACCAGGGCGGAACATACTATCAGTTTGTCGGCAACAGGATCCAGGAAAGCTCCAAATTTGGTCATCTGTTTGTATTTGCGGGCAATCCATCCGTCAAATAAATCGGTAACAGCCGCAATGGTAAATATTAAATACGAATAAAAATTAGAAGTCTGCACATATTGAGGATTATTATGATCCAGACTGTTTTCAAAATAGTAAAGACCGATAAAAATCGGAATAAAAATAATTCTTATTACCGTCAGTATGTTGGCTAAATGCATTTTATGTTCTCATTTTTAAATTATTATAGTATTATCCAGGCTCCTTATGCGAGTCATCGATCATTATACCGCCATTGAACTTTTAATCATATATGAAATCAAAAAAATAGGTCGATACTGCAGTAAAAATGCAATAACAGTCTATATTGCCGTCATCGATACCGTCTATAATAGATAAAACAACATGGAAATGACAGTGAAACCTGATTAATGGAGCGTGCTGTGAAACTTTTAAAAGGATTAATGCTGTTAGCAATCATCGGCGCAGTTTTTTTTCTGGTCTGCAGGTATGCAGACCGGAATGAGAAGGAAGTTCTTCCTGAAGGAATTACTGCGGTAAACGGACGTCTGGAGGTCAAGAGGATCGATCTTGCCAGTCTTTATGCAGGAAGAATCGATGAACTCCTTGCGGACAGGGGCGATCATGTAGCAAGAAACCAGGTGATTGCCAGAATATCCTCGGCACAGACCGAAGCGCAGCTGAAGGCTGCAAAAGCGCAGCATGAACGTGCTGTTGAAACCGAGAAAAAAATATCCGCAAGGATCAGCGAACTGGATCAGCAGCTCAGGCTTGCCGAAATAGAACTAAAGGATGCGTCAAATCTCAAGGCGGAACGTCTTATTTCACAGACAGAATACGAAAGGAAGAAAACCGCTCTGAACACCAGGAAGGAAAGCCGCAATGTTCTGATTCACGAGCGCAATGAAGCAAAAGCGGAGATTACAAGAACCGAGGCACTAATCAGTGAAGCCGAGTCAAGACTCGACGATCTTTCAATAAAATCGCCCCTTGATGCTGTAGTGGAATACCGGCTGGCAGAACCCGGCAATGTTGTCGGAGCAGGAGGCAGAATTTTATCCGTCCTCGATCCCTCAGACATAACATTTGATGTTTTTGTTCCGACCGCAACCGTATCAAAATTAAAAGTCGGAGACGAGGCAAGGATAACCATAGACGGCATAGATGCGGTGATTCCCGCCGCAATAGATTACATTGCCAGAGACTCCCAGTTCACTCCGAAGTACGTGGAAACCAGGGAGGAAAGGGCAAAACTGCTCTTCAAGGTAACACTGAGAATATCTCCCGACCTTGCCCTTCAATATCCTGATTTCTTCAAGGGAGGAATGCCTGCCATCGGCTACATCAACCACGGCCGGGTCACCTGGCCTCCGTATCTCCAGGAAAATCTGACAGCTCTTGAAATATACCGCGGAACACCGGATTCAAACCCTCGCAACGAAGGAAACAGCACAGAGTCTGCCGAGAAAGAGAAAAACATGACGGTAAATCCACAGAAATAAAACGGGCGCCAGGAAATTTTTAAATGAACATGATCAAGGAAAACACAGACGTTACGCCGGTAGTGGAAATTACCGGGTTAAGTCATCATTACAAAAATGTGACCGCTGTGGATCATGTCAGTCTGAAAATCCAGCCGGGAATCACCGTCGGTCTCGTCGGAGCCGACGGCGTAGGCAAATCAACACTGCTCTCGCTGATTGCCGGCACCAGGATCATCCAGGGCGGAAGCGTCAGAGTTTTCGGCAGAGATCTGTCCGTTGCTGCAAACCGGGATGAACTTTCTCTCAGGGTTGCCTTTATGCCGCAGGGTCTCGGCCGCAATCTTTATCCAACCCTGTCCGAAAGTGAAAACATATCGTTCCATGCGGATCTCTTCGGATTAAGGGGCAAAGCCAGAGAATCACGCATCAGACGTCTGCTTGCAGCCACCTCGCTTGCACCCTTTGCAGATCGCGCCGCAGGAAAACTGTCAGGAGGAATGAAACAGAAACTTTCCCTTTGCTGCGCTCTGGTCCACAGTCCGGATCTGCTGATCCTCGATGAACCGACCACCGGTGTTGATCCTCTTTCTCGCAGACAGTTCTGGCAGCTGGTATCGGATCTGATGAAGGAAACGCCCGGTATGACGGTAATCATTTCAACAGCCTATATCGATGAGGCGGAAGGTTTTACCCACACCATCATTATGGATGACGGAAGAATTATTGCAGATCGAAACACAAGGGATCTGATGGCGCAGCACAATGCCGCAACGCTGGAGGATGCATACATGAAAATTCTTCCTCCGGGGAAAAGAGGCAAAGAAGGATGTTTTTCAATCCCTCCGCTTGAAACAGATACGAATGAGGCTCCGGCAATAACCGCGACCCATCTGACTAAAAAATTCGGAAAATTCACTGCGGTAGATGATGTAAGCTTTGAAATCGCCAGAGGAGAAATATTCGGTTTTCTTGGTTCGAACGGATGCGGTAAATCAACCACCATGAAAATGCTGACAGGTCTGCTTGAACCGAGTTCCGGCGAAACGTCCATCATGGGGGAATCCTTTACTGCCGGCGGAACCGAAATAAAAAGGAAAGTAGGCTACATGTCACAGTCCTTTTCTCTTTACGAGGAACTGACCGTACTGGAAAATCTGTATCTTCATGCCAAGCTCTACCACATTCCAATTCTGGAACGGTACAAGGCAATCAGCAATGTGCTGCAGCGTTTCGGACTCGCCTCTCTTAAGCATCAAACACCAAAATCAATGTCTCTCGGAATAAAGCAGAGACTACAGCTGGCGGCGGCATGTCTACATAATCCAGAAATACTGATCCTCGATGAACCAACCTCCGGTGTGGATCCTGCCGCCCGCGATTCCTTCTGGGAATATCTGATTAAACTGTCGCGGGAAGATCATGTTACCATCTTCGTTTCCACACACTTCATGAACGAGGCGGAACGATGCGACCGTATTTCACTTATGCACCGCGGACGGGTACTGGCCATAGGTTCGCCATCAGAACTGAAGGCGGAAAAAATTGAATCCGGTCTAGAACAGGCTTTCATTAAATATCTCGAGGAACAGACGGATTCGACAGAGGAAATGCCGGAGGAAACATATGAGGAAGAACAGCAGACCGGACGTCTGACCGGTTTTCTGTATGTTCTGTCCATCATAAAAGCATTTGCCGTAAGGGAAAAACGGGAACTGTTCCGGGATCCGGTCAGACTGTTTTTTGTCATATGCGGCTCACTGATTTTTGAAATCTGCGCCTCCTTCGGAATCTCGTTTGATATGACGGAAATGCCTTTCGGCGTTATCGACCGGGATCAGAGTCAGGAAAGCAGAGCTCTGATCCGCGAATTCAGCGGTTCGACGTATTTAAAGGAAAAACAAATCGATACAGAGCAGTCAGTTGTGGAAAATTTTCAACGCCGGCATATTAAACTGCTGATTGATATACCGCCGAATTTCGGAGAACATCTGCTTAAAGGTGAAAAGCCTGAAATAGGATTCTATATAGACGGAGCCTTTCCTACCATTTCCAACAATGTGCGCGGATATATTTCAGGCATCATGAATAAATACAACATAAGACTTTCGGATCCAAACGGACATGAATTTGCAGATCTGCGGAATCCTGTCGAGGTTCGTTTTATGTATAATGAAATCTTCAAAAGCGTTTACGTAATGGTACCCGGACTGATTATGCTGGTCCTGGTGATGTTCCCGGCCATGATGACCGCACTGGGCGTAGTAAGAGAGAAAGATCTCGGAACAATCAGCAATCTAAGCACCTCCCCTGCCCGCGTCTATCAGTTTCTGATCGGCAAACAGCTTCCGTATATTCTGCTGTCGCTGTTCAGTTTTGCCTGCATGGTGCTGTGCGCGGTATTTGTTCTTGAAGTTCCGATCCGCGGTTCATTCTGGGCTCTGGCACTGGGGGCTGCATTAATGGTAACCGCATCATCAGCCTTCGGTCTGCTGATTTCGTGCTTTGTAAATTCACAGATTGCCGCAATCCTCGGCTCTGCAATTTTCTCGATCCTGCCGGCAATCAACTTCTCAGGTTTTCTGTTCCCTACCTCCACTCTTGAGGGAATACCTTTCCTGTTAAGTAAAATTTTTCCATGTTCATGGTTTCAGACCATATCGCTTGGATGTTTTACCAAAGGATTGGGTTTTGACAGTTTTTACAGCATGTATTTTACTGTTGCATTAATCGGTGCGCTGTATCTTACAGCAGCCTGCATGATACTGAAAAAGCAGGAAAAGTAGGAGCTGAAAATGAAAAAGCTGTATATCTGGATTTCCAATGTTCTGGTTCTGAGTCTGAAGGAATTTAAAAGTCTTCTTAGCGACGTTGTTTTTGTCGCTCTGATCATCTACTTCTTTACAGTTGCAGTGGTTGTCGCATCAAAGGGAGCAAGCCAGGAGATCAGAAATGCTCCGGTTGCCGTGGTAGATCACGATCAGACCGAGGTTACCCGCAGAATTACCGGAGCCGTCATGCCACCGTATTTCAAGATTCCTGACAGAATAACATCCGATGAGGTGCAGCAGCACATGGATCTCGGGCACTATTACTTTATTATTGATTTTCCTCCTGATTATCAGGAAAAACTGCTGAAGGGAGAAAATCCTAAAATACAACTGCTGGTTGATGCCACGGCAATGACGCTGGCAGGAACCGGCACCGGATATCTGACAGCCATAATCAATGCGGAAACGGCAAAATTTATCAGAGAGATCAACCCGAACGCACCTGACGTGCCTGTATCTGCAGAATCCGCTGTAAACGTGCTGTTCAATCCGAATTCATCGGCCATCTGGCAGATGAGCGTGGTACAGATTGTCGGCAATCTCACCATGCTGGCACTGATGCTGTCTGGAGCCGCAGTAATCAGAGAAAAGGAAAGAGGAACCATCGAGCATCTGCTGGTAATGCCGGTTTCGGCCTCAGAGATTGCGGTATCCAAGATTTTCGCCAACGGCTCGGTAATTGTTGTCATGGCGCTGATATCATTATGGCTGGTGGCCAACAGACTGATGGATGTGCCGGTTGTCGGCAGTATTTACCTTCTGTCGGCAGGAATGTTCATATATGTGCTTAACTTCGCATCCCTGGGCATTCTGCTGGCGGTGCTTGCTCCTTCAATGCCTCAGTTCGGTCTTCTCTGTATTCCCGTGTATATGCTGGTGTATCTGCTGTCCGGCGGAACCAGCCCGGTGGAAAGCATGCCTGAATATATGCAGCATCTGATTCAGATATCACCTACAACCCATATGATGGCTTTTGCACAGGACGTGGTACACAGAGGCTCCACTTTAAACGAGGTGTACCCTCATCTGCTGGTTCTGCTCGGCCAGGGAATATTTTTTATTCTGATTGCGATTGCACGTTTTAAATCCATGCTGTCAAAACAATAATCAAACGGAGTGTACTTAATGTTAAACTTGAAAATTTCACATAAATTTACCGGCATTTCGCTTTTTACACTTTTTGCTCTGTCAGTCACCGGTTGCGGAGTAATCACCGTTGATTACAAGCATGATTTGCAGCTGCCGGAAAGCTACGCCGGCATCCGCAGTGCAGAAAACAATATTCAGGATCTGAGCAAATGGTGGGAAGGCTTTAACGATCCTCTTCTAACCGAACTGATAAACAAAGCGTTAAAACAGAATTACAATATCAGGACAGCCGGACTGACCCTTGAAAAAGCACTGCATGAGGCAAATCTTGCAAAGGCGGATCTCGGGCCTTCGGCCGCTTTGAACGCAAACCTGTTCGGAGCCAAAAGCGATGCTGAACTGCCGGTCAAAGTTCCAGATATAAACTCCGCCAGTCTTGGTACGGCAGGCGGAATAGAGGTAAGCTGGGAACTGGATTTATTCGGGAAAAAGCAAAGCAGTCTAGATGCTGCGAAATACCGCGCGTTATCGATCCGTGATCAGATATATGCCGCGCAAACGGCAATAGCGGCGGAAACAGCTCTTAAGTACTTTGAAATACTTGCTGTGAAAGATCAGATCAGAGTTTTGAAAGCCAATATTGAAAATCTGGAAAAACTTCATAAATATGTGAAAGGCCGTTTTGCCTCGGGTGAAGCCACGGCCTATGACGTCGAAAATACAGGTAATCAGATAACAAATCTTAAATCAAAACTTGCTCTGCTTGATACCGTAATTACCGGCAATACCAGAGCGATAGCAGTTCTTTGCGGTGAAACCCCGCAGACATTTGTACATGATAAATTTCCGGAAGGTCTGCCGGAAGTACTGCCGGCTGTTCCGCTCGGTTCAGTACCGGGAGAACTTCTGTTAAGACGTCCGGATATTCTGGCGAAAGATAACGAAATCAGTGCCAAAGCCGCATTGACGGCAAGCGCCAAGGCGGATCTGTATCCGAGATTCAATATTAACTTTCTGGGAAGTGCAGGAAGAATAGAAATGGATGGTAAATTTGACCATATTTCAGGATGGGCTACAATATTAAGCGGCTCGGTTTCCCTGCCGGTATTCACCAATGGCAGAATAAGAGCCAATATTGAAGCAAAGAACGCGGATTTGAAAAGTTCTCTGGCGGAATATGATCAGATGATACTGCAGGCATTAAAGGAAGTTGACAATCAGTATGATTATATATACTCAATTGATAAACAGAAAAAGCTTCTTGAACAGGGAAGGAAGGAAAGCAATGAACTGATAACCACCGCTACCAGACTTTTTGAATTCGGTAAAACCAATTTTGACAGCATAACAACCGCAAGAGCAAGAAATTTATCTTTTGACGATGCGTTAATAGAGAACCGTCATAATAAAATCAAAGCAATGATCGTACTCTACAAGGCTCTGGGAGGAGGCTGGAACTGTGATAAGTGCAAAATCGAAAACGGGTATCAGCCGTGAAGATGACTGACATTGGGAATACATAACAAATTTAACAATGTTCCATGACTGCTAATTAACAGTTATTTGGGAGTGTCTGGCATTTTATCTTTCAGTCATTATTCTTTCAAATTTACATGTAAAAAAACAAACTGAATATTCAATCTCCCGAAGTTTCAATCCGGTGAATGAGACTCAATCGATTCTGACGTGAAAACAAAGAAATTAGGGAGCAACTTATTAAAAAGTAAGTTTCAATCAAGCAAGTCCAATTCACTCGATTCTGACCGAATCTGTCTGCCGGAGAGACAAATAAAAAAATGGACCGCTATCAGAGTCCATAAAAAAGCATTAAAAGGATTAATAAACTGAATTGTCACCTGCACCTTGTAAATTAAAGAAAAAGGAGAAAGCATACGTACAAGATACAGATGACTATGATTTAAATTTTATTTAATTGAGTTCCATTGTCAACAAAGACCGTCAAATCGCTTTTTAAGTTTGAACAAACGATCACAAAATCCTACAACAATGTGACACGCCGCAAAATAATTTCTGTTCACAAGGGCGGACATTGCATGGGACTAATCCCGGTAAAGATCCTTCAGCAGTCTGATTTCCGCTTTGTAGCCTTCAAGATCATTCGGAGTTTCCAGATAAAACGGTAAATTTCTGAGTGCCGGATGATTGATAATTCTGACAATGGCGTCAAGTCCCAGTTCACCCTCTCCGATCTTTGCATGGCGATCCTTGTGACTGCCCAGTCCGAATTTTGAATCATTCAGGTGAACAGCCCTTAGTCTGTTCAGACCTATGATATTATCAAATTCCGTAATAACTCCGTCCAGATTGTTTTTCAGATCGTATCCGCCGTCATAAACATGGCAGGTATCAAGGCATACACCGATTCTTGAGGAATCCTCCACTCCGTCGATTAAAAATCTGATTTCCTCAAAGGTTCTGCCGACCTCTGTACCCTTTCCTGCCATTGTTTCCAGGAGAATAACAGTCTGAGAATCAACTCTGACCAGCTGATTCAGAAGATCAATGATTTTCTGAGAGGCAATCTCAACCCCCTGCTTGACATGATTGCCGGGATGAAAATTATAAAGAGAGCCCGGTATATGATTCAGCCTCATAAGATCATCCGACATGGTATTGACTGCAAACTCTCTCAGCCCTTCATCCGCCGCCGAGGGATTCATTGTATACGGGGCATGAGCCACAATCGGAGAAATGCCGTTTTCAGCGGCAATTCTGTTATATTCGGCTATATCATCCAAATCCACAGGCTTTGCCCTGCCGCCGCGCGGATTACGGGTAAAAAACTGAAAAACATTCGCACCGATTTCAATTGCATCTCTTGCCATGCCTGCATAGCCGTTGGTAAATGATAAATGACAGCCGATCCTAAGCATAAATATCCCTTTTGTTTTATTACATCAATTACATATTGGTTCTGTTGTAACCTTGTATTGATCACAACTTTGCTTCAATACCGTTTCCGGTAATCCGAACGGGCCTGAACACCAGACCGCTACCAATTATTTTC
>CACWLF010000013.1 GCA_902761645.1 uncultured Aeromonadales bacterium
TTACTGCTTTGTTAAAGAACTTCACGTTTTTGCCGTGACAACGGGTGC
The DNA here is from genome assembly GCA_902761645.1 of uncultured Aeromonadales bacterium. Lineage (GTDB taxonomy): Bacteria > Pseudomonadota > Gammaproteobacteria > Enterobacterales > Succinivibrionaceae > UBA2804. The sequence continues at coordinate 49 of CACWLF010000013.1, forward strand.
ATATATTACCAACTTTTTTTTTCTATGCAATACCTTTTTGATCTTTTTTTTTATTATTTTTGATCCTTTGCATAGATTTTGAACTAAATTTCGTGATTTACTTCAAATTTGTTTGAATTTTATCCTCGGATTTGCTCCTTTTTACTTTGTTTTTTTATTCTTCTTACACTTTTTATCACTCTTTTTTTATCTATTTCAGCTAAATTTTTTTATTACTTTCTGCTTACCTGATTATTTTTTCTCCTTTCAACTAATTTCCATGTAGTATATCTTAAAAATTATCGTTAATTATAATTTATATGCCGATAACAAATTATCGCTTATTACCAATAGTTACCAATAGCGTTAATTTTCAACTCTTTAATCAGCCAAATGTTAAGATATGCATGCAAACAGGCATAAAAGTATTTAAAAATTAATCTCAATTTATATTTTGTAAACAATATCATCAAATTTTTTGACCTACGTGCTACAATCATCACTGAATTTTTTATCAACCATATATTATTAATCTAATTTGGAAATTGTAATGCTTAACATATATGAACGAACACAAAAAGAACGCATTGAACTAGAGAAAACCATAGAGAAATTACTGGCTTATGCAAAAAAACAAGGAGCTGATCAAACAAAGGCAGCTATAAACAAACAGACAGGAATTACAGCAGAAATCAGAAATCAGAATGTGGAAAAAGTTACATTTTCTAAAGATCGTTCTTTACATATTACTGTATATTGCAACCACTGTTCGGGTTCGGTTACAACAACCGATTTATCAGATGATGCCATATATAATGCAATAGATGCTGCAATCGCAATATCAAAACATACTGAATATGATGAGTATTCGGGTTTGCCTAACGAAGATGACCTATATTTCGGAAACATCGATCTTGATCGTTTTCACCCACAAGAGCCTGATCCAAACGTCTGCATTGAAAATGCCATGAACCTTGAAAAGCTTACCATTGGAAAGCCTTTTATCAAGCAAACTATTTCTGCAACATTCCATTCCAGTTACGGACAAGGTGTTATGGGAAACAGTAACGGTCAAATGCTGAATATTCCTTTCTCCGATTTTTCTTCTTCAATTTCCTTATTGGCAGAAAAGGACGGTGCAATGGAATCCGGCTACGGTCATCATTTTTCCTGCGATATTAATGATCTTTGGTCAAATGAAAAAATTGCGAAAGAAGCTATAGATGAAACAATTTCCAAACTGGGCGCAAAAAAAATTCAAACAACAACAAGTCCTGTTATTTTTGACAATTCCGTATCACCTATCCTATTTTACTTTTTAGCCGGCGGTCTAGGTGGCAGAAGTCAATTTAAAAAAACAAGTTTCATAAACGACTGCTTAAACAAACAGTTATTCCCTTCCTGGATAAATATCAACGAAGATCCATTTATCAAAAAGAATCCATACAGCAGAGCATTTGACTTCGACGGAGCCAAAACCACGGCTAAACCAATAATCGAAAACGGAGTTGTAAAAACATACATACTTTCTGCATACTCTGCAAGACAGTTAAAAATGAAAAATACGGGAAATGCAGGAGGATCAGCAACATGGAAAGTTACAAATTCCAATATTACGCAAAAACAAATGCTAAAGGAATTGGATACAGGGCTATTGGTTCGTGATCTAATGGGAACTCACTTTGATCCCAATACCGGAGATTTTTCTTTTGGTGCAGAAGGTCAATGGGTAGAGAACGGTCAAATAGCGCACCCTGTTCACGAAATTACCATTGCCGGAAATATAAAGGAAGTGTATAAAAACCTAGTAGGTATTGCAAATGATATCGATCCACGCTCCAAAATCAAAGTCGGCAGTGTACTGGTACCATCCCTAAAAATTGCTGGTAAATAAATATATTTTGCCATTCTCTCTTGTTTTGAAAATAAATGCTAGTAACAAGATCTTATCTTTCATGATAGAATGGAATCCATTAAGTAATTTTTAATTTTTTGTTATTTATTTTAATTACAAGGTATTAACGATGTCTAACGCAAAAAAAACTTTAGCGCTAATTATCATGGATGGTTGGGGCTACAATACAGAACAAAGATTTAATGCTGTTGCCAATGCCAAGACTCCTGTATTGGATTCATTGACCGAAGCATATGCTCACACATTAATTTCAGCATCTGGTCTTGATGTGGGTCTGCCAGACGGACAGATGGGAAACTCTGAGGTCGGTCATACAAATATCGGAGCAGGCCGTGTTGTTTATCAGGAACTTACTAGAGTAACCAAAGCCATTCAAGATGGCGACTTTTTTGAAAATAAAGTTCTTTGCAAAGCAGTTAATGATGCTGTAAGCAACAATAAAGCTGTTCACATTATGGGTTTAATGTCACCTGGCGGAGTTCATAGCCATGAGGATCATATTTTAGCGATGATCAGACTGGCAGCACAAAAAGGAGCAAAGAAAATATATTTTCACGCTTTCCTAGATGGTAGAGATGTGCCACCTCGTTCTGCTCATTCTTCAATTAAACTGTTTGATGAAGAATTTAAAAAGTTGGGCGTTGGTAAAATTGCTACTATGATAGGCAGATACTACGCAATGGATAGAGACAATCGTTGGGATCGTGTTCAGCAGTGTTACGATCTTCTTACCCAGGCGAAGAGTGAATTTGCTCCGTTTGCAAGCGCCTCAGAAGCACTTGATGCAGCATACGCACGTGATGAAAACGATGAATTTGTTAAAGCTTCCATCATTGGAGATAAAGTTCCGCTGGAAGATGGTGATGCACTGATTTTCATGAATTTCAGAGCAGATCGCGCAAGAGAAATTTCCCGTTCTTTTGTCAACAAGGATTTTACAAATTTTGAAAGAGCAGTATATCCGAAACTTTCAAGTTTTGTAATGTTAACCCAATATGCTGCTGATATTAATACAGCTTGCGCATATCCTCCTGAGTCATTAAATAATACACTTGGTGAATGGCTGTCTAAACACAATAAGACACAATTGAGAATTTCTGAAACAGAAAAGTACGCACATGTTACATTCTTCTTTAACGGCGGTGTTGAAGCTGTATTCGAAGGTGAAGATCGCACATTGATCAACAGTCCTAAAGTTGCAACATATGATCTGCAGCCAGAAATGAGTTCAAAGGAATTAACCGATAAACTGTGTGCAGCTATCGAATCAGGTAAATACGATGTAATTATCTGTAACTACCCTAACGGAGATATGGTCGGTCATACTGGAATATACGAAGCAGCTGTTAAGGCTTGCGAAGCTGTCGACGAGTCAATTGGTCGAGTAATTGAATCATTAAAGAAAGTCAACGGCGAATGTTTAATTACTGCCGATCATGGCAATGCAGAAAGAATGAAGAATTTGGAAACTGGTGAAGCATATACCGCCCATACCAATCTTCCAGTTCCATTGATCTACTTCGGAAGAAAAGCCAAAGCAAGAGAAGGCGGCAAACTGTCAGACTTAGCCCCAACCATGCTTTATTTAATGGGTATGGAAATACCAAAAGAAATGACCGGTAAAACCATATTTACCCTTGAATAAAATACAATGGTAAAAATAAATACTTTTAGTTTGTTTTATATTATTAGCGTCGGCCTTTTGATCGGCGCTATGCTTTCATTATCTCCGAAAGTGTATGCAAATAATGAAAAATTAGAACAGATACAAAAGGAAATTGAAAATCACAAAAAATTAATTGAAAAAAAACAGAACGATTTCAATGAATTAAAAAAGCAGCTTGAAAAAGATCAGGAAGAATTCCATCAAATCAGTGAACAATTAAAAAGATCAAAACAAAAATTAAGCGATACGAAAGATCAAATCAAAAAATTAGAAAAAGAGCAGCTAGATTTACTGGAAAAGAAAGATAACCAACTCCAAATACTAAAAATTCAACTTAGTGAAGCCTACAAGTTAGGGAAAAATGACTATATAAAATTAATTCTCAATCAGCAGAATCCAAACCAAATAGGCAGAATACTGGAGTACTACCATTATATATCAGTTGCACGTATTGAAATTATCAAGGAAATTGATACCATATCAAACCTTATCAGACAAAACCATGAAGAATTGGTTAAAAATAATCAAAAGCTCCAGCAAATTGTAAAAGAGCACAATAATAATGCTGATCAATATAAGATAAAGCAGAAAAAAACAACGGAAACCTTAATAGCAATAAATAAATCCATTCAGAATGAAGAACAAACATTAAAAAATTTAAAAAAAGCTGAACAAAACTTATTAAATTCAATTGCAGAAAACCAGCGATTATTAGAGGAAAAGCGAAAAAAACAAGCTGAAGAAGAATTGAAACAAGTTAAAATTCATGCAAAAGAGGAAGGAAAATCCCAAACAGACGCAGAAAAGGAATTCAAAGAGAAGCTGGAGAAAGAAAAGCTGTCAGGTTTTGAGAAACTAAAAGGCAATTTGGTTTGGCCTGCCAATGGTAAAATTTTGAAAAAATATGGCGATTCACGTGCTGGAGAATTAAAATGGATGGGGTTATTAATTCGTTCAAAAAACCAGCAGGTTAAAGCTATCGCTAAAGGTGATATTGTTTTGGCAACTGAACTTTCGGGTTACGGATTCATAATTGCGATTGATCATGGAGACGGATATATATCATTATACGGAAATAATCGAGATAATCTAAAAAAAGTGGGGGATCGTGTTTATGCAGGAGAACTAATAGCATACACTGACAGCGACTCGTACCAGTTGGACGGAGCGCTCTACTTCGAAATTAGACACAAGGGTAAATCAGTAAACCCTTCAAAATGGCTAAGGAAAAGGAAATGAGATTAACAGTATTTAATGTTAAAGATATTAATTTGTCGGAATACCAGAAGAGTTATGACCGTTTAATAGAAGAAATGGGTACTTCCATTCCCCTTGATGACGCAAAACAAAATACATTTGTTGCTGTATTCAATGGTTCCATCCTCGGAGTTTGCTCTGCAAACGAAAATACAATAAATTATTTTTACGTTCTTGAGGTAACTAGACACAGAGGTGTGGGTACATATCTCTTCACACAAAGCGTATCATCCATGCTGAAAACGTACAAAACAGTACGTGTATCCGAAAAGCTATATCAATCGAATCAGATCCTCAAAGATTTCATAAATATTTTCGATCCTGTTAATTTTGAAATCTTTGAATTAAATTTTAAAGGATTTGAATCCAACATGAATAAAAATCAATATTAGATTCCAAACTACTGATTTTGAAATGTATTGTCTGTTACTTTATGCTCGGTTACATCTTCAATTTTAATATTTTCGTCTCTGAAATGATAATTAAGTTTCACCTGTAGTGAATCAGTAATTGTTGCGCCTACTGCAGAACATCCTACGCATCCGCCGTGGAAACGAACTTTTAAAACATTATCTGTAGTAAGTTCAACAATTTCTACGGCTCCACCATGAGTTGCTATTCCAGGATTAATTTCAGTTGCAACAACAAACTTTATTCTGTCAATAAGAGGTAACGATGATTCCATGAAATCTTTAGTTATGCTTGGTGCACTCAGTGTGAAATTGTCTTTTTCATTGACACCTATAACAGCATCAGATAAATAAGGATCAGAAAGAGGATCTACAATTACTTTAAAATCATCGTAGTCATACACAAGATCAGCCATGTCATACAAAGACGGCGGACAAAATGCCATTCCGCATTCAGCATCCTTTGTTCCAGGTCTCTCAACGAAAACTCTAATATTTGTACCACTTTCACGATCTTTTAACATTTGCGAAAATTTTTTCTGTGCTTCAACAGTTACTTTTATCATTTATTTTCCAATAATTATCCTCAACATAGCAGACATTTTAAAACTTTGTGTCAACTATTTCATTTACTAATCGTTAATTGCTAAACAGCAAATTATCTATTGTATATTAATTAGACAAATGTTACATTACTTTCTTAAGTTAGCAATAGATAACACAATGGATTTTATACTGCAAAGTTATGATAATTAAGTATTCAAAAAATAAATGATTTAACCGGTCAAAACACTGCAAAAAATTAGACTAAAAATTAAAAATCGTATAGAATATAAGTAAAATTTATTTATAGGTCGTTTAACAAATTTTATTGGAGAACAAAATAATGGCTAATTGCCCTAATCTCGAAAAATACGGTATTACCGGTGCTAAAGAAGTTATTTATAACCCATCTTACGAGCAATTATTTAAGGATGAAACTGATCCATCATTAACTGGCTATGATGTTGGTACAGTAACTGAAATGGGTGCAGTAAACGTAATGACTGGTATCTATACCGGTCGTTCACCAAAAGATAAGTTTTGGGTTTATGATGATGTTACCAAAGATACAATTTGGTGGACTTCAGAAGAATACAAAAATGATAACAAACCATTAAGCCCAGAAAGCTGGAATGAATTAAAGAAAATTGCTCAAAAAGAACTTTCTAACAAGAAGTTATATGTGGTTGATGGTTTCTGCGGTGCAAATCCAAAATCAAGAATCAAAATTCGTTTCATCATGGAAGTAGCTTGGCAGGCTCATTTTGTTAAGAACATGTTCATTCGTCCAACAGAAGAAGAACTTAACAATTTCGGCGAACCAGACTTCGTTATTTTAAACGCTTCCAAAGCTAAAGTTGAAAACTACAAGGAATTAGGTTTAAATTCAGAAACAGCCGTTGTTTTCAACTTAACCGAAAAAGTTCAAATCATTCTTAACACCTGGTATGGCGGTGAAATGAAGAAAGGTATGTTCTCATACATGAACTACAGATTACCTTTACAGGGTATGGCTTCAATGCACTGCTCTGCTAATACCAATGAAAAAGACGAAACAGCTATTTTCTTCGGTTTGTCAGGTACAGGTAAGACCACTCTTTCAACAGATCCAAAACGTGCTTTAATCGGCGATGATGAACACGGTTGGGATGATGAAGGCGTATTTAACTTTGAAGGCGGTTGTTACGCTAAAGTTATCAACTTATCAAAAGAAAACGAACCAGATATTTGGAATGCAATCAAGAGAGATGCTTTATTAGAAAACGTAACAGTTGAAAAAGCAACAGGCAAAATTGATTTTGCAGACAAGTCAGTTACAGAAAATACTCGTGTATCATACCCGATTTACCACATTAACAACATTGTTAAACCAGTTTCTAAAGCTGGTCCAGCTAAGAAAGTTATTTTCTTATCAGCTGATGCATTTGGTGTGTTGCCACCAGTTTCAATTTTAACTCCTGAACAGACTCAATACTACTTCCTGTCAGGTTTCACAGCAAAATTAGCTGGTACTGAACGTGGTATTACCGAACCAACCCCAACATTCTCAGCTTGCTTCGGCGCTGCTTTCTTATCATTACACCCAACTAAGTACGGTGAAGAATTAGTTAAGAAGATGAAGAAATCAGGTGCTACAGCATACTTGGTTAACACAGGCTGGAACGGAACCGGCAAACGTATCTCTATCAAAGATACTCGTGGTATTATCGATGCTATTCTCGATGGTTCAATCGATAAAGCTGAAACCAAGCAGATTCCTTTATTCAACTTCACAGTTCCAACAGCATTGCCAGGCGTAGATCCTAAGATTTTGGATCCTCGTGATACTTACGCTAATGCAGCAGACTGGGAAGAAAAGGCTAAAGACTTAGCAAACAGATTCATTAAGAACTTCACTAAGTTCACTAACAATGAAGCTGGTAAGAAGTTGGTTGAAGCAGGTCCTAAATTATAATAAATAATTTAAGATAATTATTTTTTGATCCCTAAAGGTCCCAATATTTTGTGTATTTGGGACCTTTTTCTATAAACTGTCATTATAAATTGTTTTTATTAGGAGAAATTTAAAATGGCAACTATGATAGTTACAAGAGATGGTTACAATAAGCTAAAAAAGGAATTTGATTATCTTAGATTAACATTGCGACCGGAAATAACCGAAAAAGTATCTTGGGCAGCAAGTTTGGGAGATCGATCTGAAAATGCGGATTATCAATATAACAAAAGATATCTTCGGCAAATAGATCGGAGGTTGGGTTTTCTTGTAACCTTTTTTGATAAAGCAAAAGTTGTTGATTATAATCCAATCCAAGACGGGACCGTTTTCTTCGGTGCGTATCTAGAAATTGAAAGTCCTGAAGGTAATATTAAGACTATTCGCTTGGTCGGCAGTGAGGAAATTTATGGACGTAACGATTATGTATCAATTGATTCACCTTTAGCAAGAGCACTCCTGCATCATCATGTTGATGACGAGGTAAAAGTTCACGCGCCTCAAGGGACTATTATCTGGTACATAAATAAAATATCCTACCAACAGGAAGACTGGTACAAAGAAGATATAATCAACGATGATATAACAAGAATTTAAGCGTTTCTATGCAAAGACCTGAACAGACGACTCTTTAGCGTTCCATGAATTATTATAATGAGAAGAGATAACTTTTCTAAACTTAGAAGCTAAACTTCCTGTCTCTTCTGTTGGCTTAATTGCTTTTTTATTTGTTGTTTCATCTGCTGCGTTTTTACTTTGCTCAGATGGATTTTCATCCTCATCAGCTTTCTCAGCTTTAGAGGAGTTAAGTTCGGCTCTAGCCTCCATCTCCTTTTGCTGAGCCTTGCGGGCAACCGAATAATCCTGGCTTGACGGCTCAGCAGGAGCTAGAGCTGCTCGTCTTACCTGTTGCATCTTTGTAATTGTTTGTTCAGGTTCACTCTCTTCTGACGTGGATATTTGAACTTCTCCGCCTACTGCGTAATCCTTTCCATCTGGACCCTTCTCGGTAGAATAACTTGGCGCAGATGCATACTGACCGCCAACTCGCTGATGCTGCTGTTCATGAATTCTAACTTCCTTATCTCTAGCTTTAAGCTGATCAAGCTTCTTTTGTTCTTCATTTGTTAGATATTCACCATTGCTTTTCTTATCATTTTCAGGAGAAGAATTGTTTTGAGAATCACCCTGTTCTTCTCCCTGACTATCTTTTTGTTCCTTGTTTTTCTGGGTTATCTTTGCATAATCATAAACAAGATCTTCTTCCTGCTCTTCTGCCACCGCGCTGTTATGATAAGAACTTGAAGATTTGTTCTCTTTACTGTTTGAGGACTCATAATTGTTTGGCGAAACATCAGAGCGAACAAGTGCAGGTACAATTTCCCGCTGCGCAGAATCATGTTGCACCGACTCAATTTGAATATTCAAATTAAGTGGCGTAAAGTTTGGATATTGCGCAACTATATTCATATACCCTATACCTTAATATCTACTAATGAGCCTATTGTTTTATCATAAATATCAAAAACCTTGGCTCCAGCCTTAGCTTGCAATTCGCCTTCTTTAAGATCAACGGCACTAATAGACAAATCTGTCGGATCAGTATCTTCAATGGAAGCCTGAGCGATACTGGAAGCAGCATCATTAACTGTAGCAACACCCCTATTATACGCTTGATACGCATTGGAATAACCAGTTGAAATCTGCATACTCATAATTAATTCCTGCCTATAATGTATACACTCTATATTATTGTATTATGGTTTAAAAATTTAGAAAAACAAGTTTTTTTAATCAATTTTTGATCATCAATTGGAAACAGAATTGATAAACGATTTAACAGTTTCAATAAAATCAGAACTCTCTGACAAAAACGGATTGTGTGACGTCTTCGTAAAAACCTTGGTTTTTGCTTGCGGATTATCATACCAATATTTCACAAGATCTTCAGTAGGTACCAAACGATCATACTTTCCAAAACAATGAAGCATCGGAATTTCCAGTTTTATGCATGAATCTCTGAGATCAAGAAAAGACAACAATTTTAAACCCATTATCAACGATTCATATGTTGGTTTTACCTGATCTTTCAAAGCCTTTCTCAATGACTTTATGTCCTGTCTGATTGAAGGACTGCCCATTGCCTGCAGTGCCAAAAAATGATCACATACTTGATCTTTATTAACCGGTTTGAGTAATCTTGTAAAAGCTTTAAGAGTCCTTTCATTGACACCATTCCATATCTGGTGCTGCTCATCATCCTCATCTAGCAATTCAGTGAACCTGGGAGAAGAACAAACTGTAATTAAGCCACTAACATCATTTTGATATCTGCACGCATAATCCAAAGCGATCAGCCCTCCTAGTGACCATCCTAGAACAAAGCAGTGTTTCGGTAAAGACTGATGAAGTTTCTCCATAAATTCAGGATAATCATCATATGAATAATCAAGAGAATGATTTTTTCCATATCCAGGCAAATCAAGACAGCAAACATTGGCAGTATCCATTAGTTGAGTTGCAATATTATTAAATACAACAGAATTAATTCCCCAGCCGTGAATAAGAATAAGATTTTTATTCATGTTGTCATTCAAGAAATTCAACTCCATATGCAACCTCATATTAATTAAATTACATTATTTACTATGCCTTATAGCATTAATTTTTTTGGCATTATTGGGATCATGTTCGATTTCACCTGAACTACTATCATAAGTCTTTCCTCCGTCAGTTTTATTCATACTGCTTTCAACTTTAGATTTTCTGGAGGATTTCTTCTTTTTATTGGAACTATTTTCACTTGAAGCATTGACATTTTTTTTCTCGGAATCAACATTATTTCTCGGAGGAACATTACTTTCTGTAACATCAATGGTAATATCAGACAAACTTTTTTCTACCAATTTACTCTTTTTATCATTCCAGTCGCTATTATCATCATGATCCTTGACCAAAATACCAATATCATTATTTTTATAATTGGACTTAATGTATTTTTTATGTTGCTCATCAACATTTATTTCATTATCACTAAAACCAAAAAGCTGAGATATATGCAATGTCAGGTACTTTTTATAATTTTCCCACCTGAAATTTGTAAAATTCAATTCTACTGACAACATTGTGCTTCTTACGATTAAAAACACAATTATCAGCCATAAGCCAAATATCAGAAAAGGTACAAATGATACTTTAATTCTTTTTAAAATACTCATTGCATTACACACTCCGCAGCCAAATATGGAATACCCAAAGGATTTTGCATAGCGTTGTAATAATCCCTTATCTTTTCTGCACCTTTAAATCTGTAAGATAAATTAATCCACTCAATACCAAGAGCATTTAACATTTGGCGCTGATCAGGAAATTCACTGCTTGAAAACTTTACACTGCTATTTCTTGAAAACAGATTCAGGAAACTTGAAAATGCCGAATCATCATCAGATTCTTTAACCAAAGTAAAATTATCGTAAAGAATTTCAATCTTTACACTTGTACAATCATTAGGTTTCCAATCATAAACCAAACTAGAGTTGTAATTATAATTCTCCAAAACATGCTTACCACTTTCGCAATTTAATGTAAGTATTGAACCGTTAGGGTAAATACGAGATTCTTCATTAACTTCTATTGGAGCACTAATAATTGTTAATTTTGATCCCTTAAGATTAGTTGCAGAAGTTTTTACACTACCGGTAGATAAATAATTCAGAAAATTCTGCGTAATTTTTAGTTTGTCAAAATCAGGCGATACGTGATAACCGAATTCATCCTGCGAAACAAATACATTCAATTCCTCATTAATATATTTAGTAATAAGACCTGTTTCTCCAAACAACGGTGTATCAACGGTATCATTGGTGTTCATGAATTTCAGATATACATTTCGCAGCCACGACTCCTGCAAGGAACAACCAACCATATCAGCAGCCAAGTTTTGAAGAAATAAAATAGTACTGTCAAAAGGAATAAAACCTGAAGGTTGCTGCAATTTATAATCAACATTTGAATTAATCTCCAAGTATTCCTTCAGATCCATATAAGCCTTATTAATATCATAAGATTTATCCTCTGAAGTAAGTTCTCCCTTTAATTTTTTTACTATATATTTCTTAATAATTGTTTTGCTGTTGAATACACTTAACAAGTCCTTACCAGCATTAAAGAATTTCTCTACATCTTCGGTAACATTTTCTACTTTATCCATGTAGTCTGCGTCATTGTTGGAATCCAATTTATCAATGATTGACGATATCTTTTTCTCATTCTGCGAAATAAAGGAATTTACCTTACCAGTTAATTTGTTACTACTTTTGAAATTATCTATTGCTGACTGTGATAATTTTATTTTCGATAAATCTATCTCCTTTTGCTTGCTTATAAAATCCAGTTCCTCATACATTAATTTCTGCACGTTAAAAAACGGATTTTTATTAACATCAAACATTATCGGCAATATACTCAACTTTTCATTTACAGGAGCTGTTACAGAGGCTTTATAGAAGTTTGACGGGAATTCTATCCATTTTTGAATATAATTGGAAAAATAATAATCCTGGAAGATATTTCTCAATTTATCCATATCGATCTTTTTATGTTCCTTCGGAAGAACATCAAACATCTTTGAAATTAATGTATATCCTTCCTTTGTAAAGGCACCTGTTATCGATGTGGCAGTTGTATCAAGATGATAAAGAGGCCAAAACGTTTCAATATCAATACCGTTAGCTTTGGCATCAGCCCACCCTATTAACCATTTTGTACTTTGGTTTCGCTCCAAAAAGTAATCAAGCGAGTTCTTTGCAACATCCCGCAAAGGTTCTACAATATCCGCATCATAATCTATTTTGCTGTAATATTTATATTGAATATAACGTTCCAGCAGATTGATAAAATTAGTAATATTGGTCTTATTTACATGCAATCTTTCCAAATTAATCACATCCAATTTTTCTAGAATGTGCTTTGATTTACATTCAAATTTTTTGCAGTTATCAATATATTTCAGCAATGTTGAATAAAAGTAAATTGCATCGCCCAGAGGCTCATATTCATCCAAATTATTAGCTATCAGATTTTCCCAGTAATTTACACCTATAATTTTATCAAATATTTCTTTTTCAAAATCATGAACGAAGAAAACCTTTCCTGTATTGATGCTTTCTTCAATACTATCCCTTGTAAAAGGAATTTGAGCACGGTAAGACCAAGATGATTGTATTGATAAAATTTTGTTATTCAATTCGTTATAATCAAAAATTCTCTGATTAGTGGTCTTGTTGGTAATAACTGTCAATATCGATGAGCCAACACTATCAGAGGCATCATCACTGTAATTAACGCCGTAAGCTATATATCCTATATAGCATAGCGAAATAAGAGAAACGACAATCAGAATTAGGTTGGAACTGATTGTTTTCCATTGTAAAAATTCCAATATAGGCTGGTATAAACCGCGATCATGAGGCATAATTTCCTTGAAGATATTCTTCAGAAACATGCTTTTGCTTCGTTCAAAATCATAACCTGTATCTATTATGTCGGATTTATACAAAGACGTCTGATTTCCGGTCTGCAAGGCAGAACTCAAGTAAATGCCCCTCAATATAACGCGCTCATGATACGTCGTATTGTCAAAGGCCGCAGAGATAAATTTTTTTATACGATTTTCGAGCAATTTAAGATTCTGGATAAATACCAGCATATTATTGCATTTCTTAGAATCGCTTTGTATAGTCTTATTAAATAAAATCAAATGAATACTGTTAACCACTGATTCCACCATTTTTTCTACAACAGCAGAGTGCGTTTCAGATTCAATATTAGAAGTATACCCAAAAGCCTGTTGCAATTCTTCCGGCGAAAGTATGTTAACAAACTGATGAAATCCTGCTATCAAATCACATTTAGTAATAAGTACATATATAGGTACCCTTGCACCTAAAACCTTTACCAATCTATTAACACGATCTGAAATAAAGCCTGCGTATGTAAACAGATTTTCTTCATTGCCATCAAGCAGTTTTTCAGCAGGCAGAGCAACCAAAATTCCATTGATAGGTTCCTTTCGACGATATGCCGCCACTTGAACAAGAAATTCCTGCCATTCGATTTCATCAATTTTCCCATCTACAGGAACAGCATACTTACCTGCGCTATCTATAACTACTGCATTATCCAAAAACCACCAATCACAATTATGAGTACTTGTAACACCAAGTATAGGTCCAGCCTCTGAATTAACGGAATGCAAACCGCTGTTGGATATTGACGATGATTTTCCTGCATCAGTTTCTCCAATTATAAGATACCACGGCAGCTGATATAATGGATTACCAAATTGACCAACTTTGCTCTTTTTCAAAAAAGAAATTGCAGCATTCCATCTGTTTCTCAAGTCATTAATTCTTGTATATTCTTCATTCTTAGCTTTTTGCGCCAACAAATCATCCTGAGCAATAATGTGTTCGACAAACTTCTTTTGCCTGAAACGCTTTAAAAAACGAAGAATAAGCTGAACTATCAGTCCGACAGCTACCAAAATTCCTATAACAAGAAAGGCAACCCAATAAGATTGCTGATAATGATAAACAACAACATAAACGATCAATGCAGCTACTACTGTAAAAATAGCCAACCCGAGTACTATTTTTAGTAATCCAAGAAGAAATCGTTTCATTTTTTATCAACTCCCTGGATATATTTATCGGATATTTTATGCCACATCTCACCTTGCTGATTTGAAAAATCATCAAATAGACATGAAACAAATACTGTTATTAAACAAATGAATACTATTAAGATAATAGATATCATATTGACTGTTCTGTTTTTGGACGCATGCGGAACGGGTTCAACCACATTAACCAATCTAAGGTTTTGATCTATATTCAAAAATTTATTCATCCGAATTCTATACTTTTCTATCTCATTATTTGTATCATTCCAATACTTTCCAGTAAAATTAAGAGACAGTAAAAAATTATATAATTCAATCAATGCCAAATCTTCAACCTTGGCTTCCTTCTCATAGCGTTCCAAAGTGTTTTCCAGCTTATTAAAGAACTCTTCTCCACCACGATTTGTTTTATAGCTGACGATCTGTTGCAAAGGCCAGGAGGGATATTTGATAAACATTATCTCATCGATATACACAGTAACAATAAAATTTGCCTCATTTACAGTTTCATCATCAATGTTTAAATAAGACAGACTTCTTGCAACTTCCTTGATTTGCCCTGTGATACCGTCAAAAACCTTCTGAGGCTCCGGCAAATTTTCCGGTGTAATCAGAACATCAGTAATTAACGATTCAACAACCCGAACAAGAAACAAAATTTTATCCCCTTGTAATATACATTACCAATTGAGCATCTTTTGGACCGTCCCATAACATGGCCGCTGTTTTTGATACAACCATATCTTGCCACAAATTATTATGAACGTCGATTATACCGTAAAAACCGCGATCAAGCATTGGCAACCCATTTGGGACATCCGTGGCTAATGCCAAAGGAATTCCAGATAAAGATCTGACAATTAAATTACTGATTGCATCATTAGATGCCAGTTTAATCTGATTAAAGAAATTCAATGTTACAGTACTTATATTAATATTTTCACCGCTCAGAGCTATGTACGCATGAATTTCATCCAACTTTGATAAATCAGGTAAATCAGCATACCATATATTATTCTCTTTTCTGATAAACTTAATTATATATTCCGGACCGACAGCCAGAGAATTGAGTACTATTCTTAAATGAGAACGGATACGTTCAAACACCTTAAACAAATTTAAATGATCATAACTAGGGCAGCGCGTAGAGTCTTCAACAACACTCAAATCATCACAATAAGCAGAAAGCATTGATACAATCTTATTCATGGATGACCATACAGAATACGGATGTATTGATTTTGCCTCTTTTATGATCTGAATTTCTGAAGCCGAAAGACTGAGAGCCGTAACAATATTCAATAACATAATCTCATAACTAGAGAGATGACTATTGGATTTTATATGCTTGTATTTTTCAAATTGCCTTGTTTTGGACATTAACAATGCATACATATCATTCATTATGTTTACTAAATTATCTTCAGAATAAAAATTTACAATAGGCGGGACATACTGATGATTTTTTTCTATCTGAGTACCATCGCGATATATTTCTGCCACCTTAATTAAAGAATAATCAGCAATATTCTCAATCTCACTCGAAAAGAAGATCCTCAGATTATACTTCATAAAATTTATTACACTGGCGGTTCCAGAACCATAATAATCAGGTATTTCCTCACCGCCGTATAATGATATATAGCGATAATCACATTCCTTAACCTGCGATATATCGTTGGTGGCAAAAACATTATTTCCTGTACTGTTAAAATTTTTTAAACCAACGTACACTGAAACAATTTCGCCGGTTTCCAATTCTTTATCCGGTATATTTCTTGATTCACAGACTGCATTATCCAATAAATTGCAGAATGCACCATCCTGAAAAAGCAATGTTCCGCTCTTAATAACAATCTGCTGTGATTTCAAAGCATCTTCGCTTAATTCAAAATTATTGACACCGAACAAATATGGATTTATTAATGAAGAAAGGCGCCGAACATTTTCCTGATGAAACAATGATTCCAACTGAAAATGCTGAGGTTTCAACAACATACCTTGTTGATAATTTAATAAACTACAACTCAAAATACACCTCTCAAAATCATTAATTTATATTCATGCATATGCAAATTTTATTCACTGTACTGCCTATTGTAGCATCTTACATTAAAAAATATCTCAACGATAAAGCAAATATATATGAATTTACAACTAAATATTATACAAATATCAGCAAGTTTTACATATTATCTTATACAGCCAACTTTATTGTATAGCATTCCATTGAATCATCATCAGCCAAACCTTCCCCAATAATAATCGATGTTCCTATACCTTTAAGTCTTACAAAATAACTGTCATTTGAAGTAAGTACATTCTTACAGCCGTTGGCAACATATTCAACATTATTGTTAGATAATTTTGCATCTTTAAAAGGATAGTTCAAGGTAGATCTTTCCGGCAACATTCCCTTATCACCTACAGCCTGAAAATCAAGTGATGCACCATAATCCGTTGAAACACCGCAAAGAACTCCATTCCAAGAATCTGCTGCCGGACCAATTTCAAACCAGAATCCGACACCAGTTTGATTATGCGCACAATATCTGAATTCCTCCTTTGGCCACGGTTTTTTTATTGCAGTTTTTGCAGCCAGTTTAGCGCCGATATTACCAATATCACAGAATTCTGCATATTGCAGAATAGGAGGTAACTCCTGACTCGGACCTATCACCAGAATCGGGGCTCTTGTTTTTGAAAAATTTTTCAACGTCAGAATAGTCAATGACAGCCCGATCATGGCCTTTTCTTCAATTTTATTTGAAGCTATAATAATCCACGCGGATGACGTCTCAAGCTCAACACTAGGAATCTCCTTTGTTAAATCCTGTTCTTCATAATTCCAGAAATGACCATTAACATCGAATCCATAACTTGATACTTTGTTAAATACCGACTTAACAAGAGCCTCATCATGCTCCATTGCAGTAACAAAAATTTTTTTCTTTTCCATCAGGTTCTCCTAAAGAAAAAAAATCCTACCTGTTTACTTAGTATAAAGGTAGGATCATAAAAAATTAACTTAAATCCATTGCAAATTCATTATTTTCATCAAGCTTTAAATGAATTCCGTCAGGAACATTACCATCACTCATGGTTGATAATACAAAGGATGATAATTTTGGAAGCAGGTTAACATTTATAATCAAATCTATATTTCTTGCTCCCGTTTCAGCATCAGTACAACGCTCAACGATTGCATCCAAAATATTGTCATCGTATGTTAATTTAATGCCATTATTATTCTTCAGTTGCTTCTGTAATTTTCCTAACTTAATGATCGCAATATCATGTAATGCCTCTTTAGTTAAAGCTTTATACGGAAGCACAGTCATTCTTGCCAATAAAGCAGGTTTGAAATGATTGTTCAGAATTGGTCTTATTGCCTCAGTTATTGCTTCAACCGTACAATCAGGATCATTACACATTTCACTGATTACGTCGCTGGCAAGATTACTGGTCAATAAAATCACAGTATTGGCAAAATTAATTTCCTTTCCTTCTCCATCACTCAGTACACCTTTATCAAATACCTGATAGAATATATTAAGAATATCCTGGTGCGCTTTCTCGACTTCATCCAGAAGAACAACACTATACGGTTGCTGTCTAACAGCTTCTGTTAAAACACCACCTTCACCGTAGCCCACATATCCCGGAGGGGATCCAACCAGTCTGCTCACAGTATGCTTCTCCTGGTATTCACTCATATTCACAGTTACTAAATTCTTTTCACTGCCGAACAGCTGAATAGCAAGATTAATTGCGGTTTCAGTTTTACCTACACCAGATGGACCAACCAATAAAAATACACCTAAAGGCTGTTGCGGGTTACGCAATCCGGACTTGGCATTCTTAAGGACTGTCGTTAATGTTTTAATTCCAAACTCCTGACCTTTAACATTTTCAGTTAAAATCTTGTCTAAGTTCAATACGGTATTAACTTCATCACGAGCCATTCTTCCTAAAGGAATACCAGTCCAATCCGATACCACCTGAGCAACTAAATCAGGAGTAACTTCATAGAAAATTGTAGGATTATCACCTTGCAATTCCTTCAGTGCTGTTGTTTTTGCCTTTAAATCTTCTACTGCAGATTTGTATTCATCTGTTTCGTTGTTTTCAGATGATTTTTTAAGATCTTGAAGTTTGATACGCTGTTCAACAACGTCATTTACAGCTTTTAATTCTTTTTGCCATTGTTCTTCAGCTACTTTGAACTTTTCTTCATTCTCTTTCAAATCAGTCCGCAGTTGCTCTAATTTTTCCAAATCAACAGGTGAATCATTTTCCAAATCACGTTCAAGACTATGAATTTGACGTTCCAATGCCTGTGACTTTCTATGTAAATCTTCAACATTACCAGGGGTGGATCTTAAATTAACCTTAACACGGGCACATGCAGTATCCAGCAAATCAATTGCCTTATCAGGCAAAAATCTTGCTGTTATATAACGATCTGCATAATTGGCAGCAACCTCTAACGCATCATCTCTGATAATCACACCATGAGATTTTTCATAACTTGCTCTTAATCCTCTCAGAATCAGCGCTGCCGTTTCAACAGAAGGTTCAGCCAATTTTACTAGCTGAAATCTGCGGGCTAACGCAGGATCTTTCTCAAAATATTTCTTGTATTCACTCCAGGTAGTAGCTGCACAAGTTTTCAATTCACCGCGTGCCAATGCTGGTTTCAACAGATTTGCAGCGTCACTTGTACCTGCAGAACCTCCCGCACCGATAAGAGTGTGTGCTTCATCAATAAATAAAATTATTGGTCGAGGAGAACTTTGAATTTCCTGTATAACACCCTTTAAGCGGTTTTCAAACTCTCCCTTTACTCCGGCACCGGCTTCAAGCAGTCCCATATCCAATCCGATTAAACGGACATTTTTTAACAAATCAGGTACGTCACCTTGAACAATTCTTAAAGCTAATCCTTCCAAAACAGCAGTTTTACCAACACCAGGTTCACCAACTAAAATAGGATTATTTTTTTTTCTTCTTGCCAAAATATCAACCATTTGCCGGATCTCATTATCGCGTCCGAACACAGGATCCAATTTGCCGTCTTGTGCTTTCTGAGTAAAGTCCTGGCAAAATCTTGCAATAAATCCGTCTGCAGCATTTGCCTTAGCTTTATCAGATTTCTGATTGCCAGATTCTGCACTTCCTTCAGATGGAGTTATGGCGCTCTCTGAACTTTTTGCCAAAAATACATCTATATTGGCTTTTATTTTGTCAGAATCAAGAGTCTTTAAAGGTTTGTACCAACCATACTGTCCCCATTTCATCGGATGTTCCAGAATGGCAAGAATTATTGATGCAGAACGAATTTTAGAATATCCAAGATCGACGGACGATATTAACCATGCATCCGACAACAACGATATCAATTCAGGAGAAAAACTAGGCTTGCCGCCGTTTCCTGCAGCAATGGAGTCAAGACTACTGTTCAATTCCTTTATCATAGCCCCAACAACTTCTTGTTTATTATCCAACAATGCAGGAAGATCACCGTCTCTTCCTTCCAGCATTTTTACTAACCAATGTTCTACAGTAACTTCATAATTGGTTCTGGATACACAAAGTCCTGCAGCATTATTCAATGTATTTGTGCAATAAAAATTTAGTTTATTGCACAATTGTTTTAAATCTACATTAACCAATCGTTCGTCTCCTATATAAAATAATAACTGTTAATATTCTAGTTTATACTTAAAGTGAATGCGATCATCAGGAATCTTCCCATATATATATGAATTCAAACCCAATATTGAGTCATCCCCTATCCGAATAAAATTATTACGATTATTTTCAAGTTCAACATCCAAAACTATATCGATGCGATCCATCATAAACAGAGATAGAATACCACTTAATTTTTTGTACTTCTGTTCATTCGGTAACAACATTTTATATTCATCCCAGTTATCACACTTTATGTGGATAATAATTGCACTATCAGTGGAATTGATCGTTGTTCCAAGATATGAATTTTCACCTAGATTTGAATTTTCCACACCAAGACTCATCAGCTGCTCTTTAGGAATATCATAAGTTTTTGGAACAAATTCCTCCAACCATACATTATCGTGAAATTCTCCTTTTAAAATTGTTTTCAAAGCTTCCCTGCTTCTCGGAATCAGAGAAAAAACACCAATATGCGGCAATACATCATAGACACTGAGATTCGTCTTTCGAATATCTTTCAATGCCAACCCTGCAAAGGCTAAAATCCGTTCCAGCAATATCTCATCGCGGTCTTCTATAAGTCTAGAGAAAAATCTATATTTTTTTACACTTAACTGGTACTGTTTATATATAGGTGTATTAAAAATACTTAAAAAATCACATGTACTATAGTTATCATCAGACTCATCTTTGATTAAACCTTCACTGTAATAAATAGGCAACGGAGATGATGAACCGTATAAACCTAAAAAATTTACGTATATCACTATAATCACGCGATGATTCACAGGTGCACAGTTATCTGCGCACTGCACATCTCTTTCATATGTATCCAGTAAATCCATCACCGTTATCTGTTTATATTGAATCTGTCTTTTGTCCTGTGTTTCAATAACCTGATTTAAATCAAAAATTTCAATATTCTGAACATCACTAGCATTAAAGGCCAAATTTAAAGAAGGCTTTGTTTCTATACTTGCAAAATTACCAAAATAATTGATAAGCAGTTTTATCAACATACTGTAATCATATAAATGAGGATAAGCCAAAGCATTTAAAATCAAAGAGTTGGCCTGCTTCCGAATTGGAGTTCCTTGCATTTAAACTCTTCTCCACTACTTAAATCGGTAAAGTTTACAACTGTATAACAATTAATCGCAGAATACGCTCCCAACACACTCTGAATCACATTAGCAAATATGTACATATCTCCGCGCGACGCAAATCCTTCGGAGGTAAAAGAAATATTAATGCAACTTCCCTTGACCAAAAGACCATTGATAAGTTTGACTGCATCCTTCATTGATACAGATTTAATACTCTCTATCTTTCTCGTATTAACCTGAACCTGCATTTTATTTGTTGTATCTGTAAAGATATACAGTTTGAGCAATGAAGATAAAGCTTCTACAGTGGTTATGGTTTTTTGATTCAAATAGATATGAGACAACAGTCGCCACAACAGATTTTGTCCTAAAGGACATTCAATTGGAGCGGTAGGATGAGTTATATTGCAATATTCAACAAACAGAGGAATTTTGTCTGTAACTTCACATATATCCCCTAATCTCAATTTTTCGGTAGCGTTTCCATTGGTGCATGATATGTTGACCACAAGTGTTTCCGGTACAAAATTTTCATATTGCTGCGGTGTTGCTACACTCAAATATACGTCAGAGCCATTACTAAGTCGCGACTTTCTTCTGTTTACATTATAAAGCGGAATGCTTTCAGTCTGCGGATTGAAATGAACAAATGGCTTGTATTCCCTCTCTACGACGCTTCCCTGTAAGAATCCTACGACACGATCAACAGAATACACTCGCAAATTATTATTTCGATAAGGCATTACACGATATTCACTTTTTTTATAATCAACAACTATAGTTTCTGCCTCATGTTTGAAAACATTAACTGCAGGAACACAAAAAAGTTTTATACCAATCTGTGAATTTTTCGTATAATTCACCGTTTTTCTGGTTTTAAATTTAAAACTTACCGAAAAATCGCTATCGGATGAATTAAGCTGTTCCAAACCTTTTAAATTAAAAAAACAAAAGAACTCCGGCAACTGAAAATACGACTGGAGATCACGGAAAGCTCCAAACATATCATATTCATACGGAACTACAGCCAAATTTGTCGGTACTATAACATCAACTGCATTTTTTGCCGGAATTGTAATCGTTCTGCGCAAAGATTTTAAGGTAACTGATTCCAATGTGTTGGCTAATTCAAATACAAAATCAGATGAAGACCCGTAATTTCCATCCACAAACAATCTTAACTGCTTAATATTGAATTCTTTTAACGAACCAGATGAAAATTTAAAATCAAGCTTCAAAATATTTTGACTATCTTCCCCTATGGAGACAGACAACGGATAAACAACAGTCTCGTCTGTTGTTGAATATTTGCAGCGTTCGCCTTCAATTTCTTTACTAAGTAATTCAGTTCCTCTTTCTATTGTCTGAAAGTTTTTTAAATCATGATGCGGAGAAAACTGAATAATTGTACATGATGGAATCGGAAACAAATAATAAGGGAACATCAGCTGAGTCAAGCCATGAACCAACTCAGGAAAATCATCATCAAGTCGTTCCTGTACCAATCCAGTCAAAAAGGCCGAACCTTCAAGGATTCGTTCCACATCAGGATCGGCATTCTGTCCTGCAAGCATAGGAGCCAATGCCGGATATTTTTTGCTGAACTCGGAACCTAAATCACGTAGTAAAGATAATTGTTGCTGATAATATTTATTAATCACTTTTTTAATAATTGCATTTTATTAATTCTGAGATGAAGAATTTACATAGATAATACCATCCATTCCCATGACAGTTTCAAAAACCAAAGGGATAAAATCCTTTCCTTTCTTTACTGACATACTAATCTTAAATAATAGTTGCAACGGATTTTTTTCATCTTTCATGTATTCTGCTCGAACATCTCTTGCCCGCGGCTCATACTTGGTTATGCACTGCTCAATAACCCTGGCCATGCCATAAATATTCTGCAGGCCGTCACCAAATCTAGTTGAATTAAAATCAGGTAAACCCAAATCAGGAGCAGCCAACGCGCTACCCTGCTGATGGTTTAATATTTTGTCTAAGTTCTGTGTTATGGAATCTATTATACGAGCTTCTTCAGTTCCTCTTGGAATAACAGAATAATACTGATTTCTAATACGCTCTAATAAAGTTTCACAATACATTATTTAAACCTAAAAAGCTGCTAAATATAATTTAGCAGCCAAACAAAAGAATAAAATCTAACTTTAACTCTTATCAAGTTTACCCACTAAAGACAACGTGAACGAAGCTCCCATGTACTTAAAGTGAGGTCTAACCTTCATTGATACCTGATACCAACCCGGATCTCCTTCTACATCTGAAACTTTAATTTCACATGCTCTCAATGGTCTTCTGCTGCGAACACTTGGCTCCGGGTTATCCATTTCAGTCACATACTGGCTTGCCCATTTGTTCAGTTCACTTTCCAATTCACCACGATTTTTCCATGAACCAATATTTTCACGTTGCAACACTTTAATATAATGAGCTAAACGATCAATAACCATCATATAAGGTAACTGTGTTGACAAACGATAATTCATTTCTGCTTCTTTTCCTTCCGGAGTATTACCGAATAATTTTGGTTTTTGTGCACTGTTGGCACTGAAGAATGTCGCATTGTCTGAGCCCTTTCGCATGGTCAATGCAATAAATCCTTCTTCCGCTAGCTCGTATTCTCTTCTTTCAGAAATCAGAACCTGAGTAGGTATCTTGTTTTTAACCTCACCATTTTCTTCATACTGGAATAAAGGCAGATCTTCAACAGCACCACCGCTCTGAGGGCCTATAATATTTGCACACCAGCGATACTTTGCAAAACTATCTGTCAGACGACTTGCAAAAGCAAACGCGGTATTACCCCAGCAGAAATCGGAATCGCCTCTAGATGTGCTTTCAGCAAAATTGAATGTCTTGCAAGGCACAGTATCTTTGCCATATGGCAATCTCAATAGAAATCTTGGTAATGTCAACGCTACATATCGTGCATCTTCACTCTCTCTGAAAGAATTCCATTTTGCATACTGAGGGCCTTCAAATACAGAATGCAAATCTTTTAATTTTGGCAATTCGTCCCATGATTCAATACCAAAGAAAGAAGTTCCTGCTGCAGTTATAAACGGTGTATGACTCATGGCAGCTACAGACGCAACATCTTTTAGAAGTTTCATATCCTGAGCACCGCAACCAAAATCATAATCTGCTACAATTGCTCCGAAAGGCTGTCCACCAAACTGACCATATTCCGCAGTATAAACAGTCTGATACAGACCACTCTTAACTATTTCAGGAGCATCCTCAAAGTCGTCCAATAAATCCTGCTTATTCGCGTTTACTATTTCTACTTTTACATTTTCACGGAAATCTGTACGATCAATCAAAAACTTCAAACCTCTCCAGGTGCTTTCCAAAGCTTTAAAATCATCGTTATGAATAATTTCATTAACCTGACTTGACAACTTTGCATCAAGTTCGGAAATCATCATATCAACGAGATCTCCATTAATCTTTGCACCCTGATATTCAGGTTTTACCAAATCCTTCAATAAAACCTTTAAACCTTCCTTGGCCACATCATAAGCCTCGTCTTCAGGTTTTAATCTCGTAGTCTCAACAATATCATCTAAAAAGTTGACTGTTGTCTGTGCTCCGTCTTGTTGTAATTCTTCAGCCATTATTCATCTCCCTTTCTTTACTTTTCTTCTTCATTCAAACCTAATTCTTTCATTAAAGCTGCGCGCTGATCAGGATCTGTTACTAGTTGCTGAATTTTCTTACGGAAATCAGGCACATTACTGAGAGGATTTTTCAAAGCTTTCAATGCTTCCCTTAATTCTAATAATTTAGCAAGTTCAGGAACCTGTTTAATTATCTGATCCGGTTCAAAATCCTTGATATTTTTTATTTTTAAATTAACAGCCAAAGTTCCGGCATCTTCTCCGGCCTTAGGCTCTGCCAACTTATTCTTAACACTCATATCCAACGATATGTCTTGAGCGCCTAAAACATCGTTGAAATTGTCCTTATTAATGTTAATAGGCTTGCGATCTTCAATCGCACGTTCATCCTCCGCATGAGTAAAATCAGCCATTACAAGCACTTTTAATGGTAATTCAACTTCTTCCTTTGCATCACCCGTTGCAGGACGATAAACAATATTCACTCTCTCTTTTGGGGCAATTGATCCCTCTTGTCCAGCCATGATATTTCTCCTAATTCATGATATAAAAAAGCTTAATCATCCACGTAGGTCTTTGTAATCGCAACCGTCGGACTTAATTTTGCTAACTTTGTTAAAACCTTTTGGGCATTTTCAATCTTATCACTCAATTTAAATACCTCGAAAGCATAACTATATATTTCCGTACCTATCATAGAGTTCCAACTTGCCAGTTGATTGTCCTCTACAATTTTCAACACGTCCAGTATAATACCTACAGACAGTTCGGTTCGTTTATTCTTGGCAAATATGTATGCCAATACAGTTTCATATCGAAGTTTATCTATACCATGAGAACTCTTGATAAGATTTTCAATCATCAACAGTGAATCTCCTATATTTGAGACACTTTGATTGATCACACTATTAATATTACTCTTTATTGTGTCCAAATTTTGTGGATTAGATTCACAATTTTCACTCAAACCAAGAATCCATGTTTTAGTATCATTACTGCACATTGAAGTCCCGTCGTCAAAACACAGATTTTCTATTCCTTTAAATCTTTTAACCAGTGAACTTACGCAAATACTAATCTCCTGAGCTGCCGCTTCCTTTTTCAACTCAACAAGAGACTTCCATGAATAATATGATAAATCGAGCCAATACAAATACTGCGTAATTCTAGGTTCAACCATCTTGATTACGGATTCGTACTGATTACTCAAAAACAACTTTTCAATTGAATTTTTTATTTCTTCATTCGGAGCAGGAATTCTTGTTACATTATTTTCATTGTAAGGAATACTCTTCAGCGATAACCATGCCGATTCCCGCCTTAATCTATAACTGTTGGATTCATATAAGTCCTGTTTAAATAAATCATCTGCAACCTCAACTATTAGATTCGTTGCTATTTTTAATTTCTGATCACTTGTTGCATTATCCGGAACCGACACTTCAACAGGTTTGTTTTCATTGGCAACAACAGGAGACTTCGGTTGCACATTGTTTGCAACTGCACTGCTTTTTGTTTCTTCATCTCCAACAACGCTTTTTACTGCAGAAACATCAGTCTTTTCTGATTCCTTAGATAAATTATCCTGCTTGCTCTCCTGAGGTTCCTCCGTAGAAACAACCTTAACCGGCAAACGATTGATTAAAGTAATAATTGATCTTAAATTAGGGGCATTCTCCTCATCAATTTCATATAATGTATTGTCGAGTGAGGTAAATATCTCAACAGCTTCTTTTATCAATTCCTCATCAATTTCTTCACCGTTGTACGACTCCAAATAATTTGAAATCTGCTCCACCCAAAAGGAAATAGAATTAAAGCGACCTTTCTTTCTTTTTACAGGAGGAAGGGAATTCTGCCAAAAATTTTTACATATTCCATCATAAACATAGGCACCGGCTATAATACCGACCAATCCCTGACCGATTTTCAATAAACTTTGACCATAATAGCATGCTACCTGAAAGTGCTTTACATAATCACGCAATATTACTCTTGAACACTGTTCTACCAAGTTCCAATTAGGCTCTTGACGATTAGCCACTGAAGATAATTTACTCATTTCCTCAGTTAATTTTGTCATTTCCGGTGTATCATCCAGATCTTTTCCCTCTAAACCTATGAGTGGTTCTTTGGTACCCAAATCCAAAATACTTGCATTTACCATTTAACATTTATCCTAAATTTATCTTTTTGCCATCAATATCAACATGACCATTTGCATCTAATTTCATGTATTCAGCGGAAACTGCGCATGTATTATCAACTTTCATACTTGTATTTGCATGGTGAACATCACATATTCCTGAAACATCACTTTTAAATATGTTTGCTCGTTGAACTACCGTTTGAGCATTCTCCTCCAATAATTTAGAATTAATCTCTGTTCTTTCTGCTTTTAATTCATAATTCTGAGCATCTTGCGTAACATGCTTCGCGATGATCTGCATTATCTGTGATCTGCAGGAAATATTATTTGCAGCAATGCCAAAACCTTCAGGACATCTGATTCCTGCATTCATAGGAAAAGATATTTCACACATTTGGCGATCTTTTGAAAATTTCAATACATTGAGAATATAGAATTCACCCTCAATGTTCTCATAGAGAACTTCATCATTTTCTTCCAGCACCAGGAAAACATCAGAGGCTGCAGCAGCATTAAATTCCACAATTGAGCCATTAACTTCCTTTTTTAGAAAGTAACCTGCCTGAGATACTTTTGAAACAATAGCTCTGCCTCTTTCCGGTATTGAAGGACTAAATTTTTCAACAGAAAAAGACATCCCCTCTTCCTTATTAAGGTTTGATAATTGCTTCTTATTTAAAGATTTCAGTTTCATACTAACTCACATTTAAAATGCTTTGCGAAGGCACCATTACCGTTCCCATGGCATTTGGATTACTGCTACCGTTATGTCCTGTTTGACATGTCATAAAAACAGCCGGCTTCCCTCCAAATTTAACTTTTTTACTTGAAGACTTAAACGTGCATGGCCCCATAACCTTATTGGATACAATTCCCATATTAACGCCAGCCTGGTCGCCATTCGACAACGTGGTTTGCGTCTTAACATTAAATGCAGGCATGCCTAACACCACAACTTTTTTTACAACATTACCTGGATTAGCCATATTTAACATTGCAATATTCGGATACGGAATCGGAACAGGACCTGCCGGACTAGGAGTTTTACAAACATCCGTAACTGCAACAGCCATAGCCATTCCATTCATTGAAGTACACGCAAACATAATCTCTCTCCTTAGTAAAAATGCTCGGCATCGTATAAATCCTGATCCATTTCAACGATATTCTTTTCAACACATGATTCAAAATATGTTTTATCAGATTTGAAATCATGTCTGTACATCAAAGACATACTGCACTGGTCAAAATTACACCCCAACAACTCTGCATATGCAAAATTACTGTAATCCAAATTACTATGATAAAAATCACATGCTTTCAGAACTGCCTTTTGCGCAAAAATTGCCGATGCATCCACATTAATAAATTTTACAGTAGATAATTTTGCACCATTAATTTTTGCTCCATACATATTGCACTCTTCAAAAACACAATCCTTAATATCACAACCGTCAAACCACACATTAGACAGATTCTGGCCTTTAAACTCTATTTTGTTAAAATCGCTTCCGCTAAATACAGTACGATCTAAAACCGTGTTCTTAAACGCTTCTGCAAAAAAATGCGATTTTTCAAAATTTGTTGTAGTAAGCACTGCATTGTCAAATTTAACACAGGTATCACCTCCGGCAGAAATGCCACTTAATACGGCAGATTCCAATTCTGCATTTGAAAAATCAACATTGGTAAATGCCACACAATCCAACAAATGGATGCGCGGAATTTTTGCATTTGAAAAATTTATATCAGAAAACGAACACATCTGAAAAACATTTTTTATTTTCTGTACTAATTTTTCAAAACTACACTGTTCAAACACACATTCGGTAAATCCGCAATTTGAAACTGTACTGCCGGCAAAGCTAACTTTTCGATATTTACTTCCAAAAATTGTCAAATCAACAATTTTAGAATCTGTCAGTTCAATATTTTCAAACTCGCAGTTATCAAAACATAACTGTTCTAATTCGTCAGGAAATAAACAATTATCAAATAAGCATGTATAAAATGATGCCGCTTTTAAATTCCATCTTCTAAAATCCATTTCTTTAAAGACACACTTTTCGAAAACATGATTTTCAAAATCCATATTCTCATTAAAGAAATCAGCTACCGTTCCGGCAATATTAAATGCTTCAAATGGCTGAGGGAAT
The DNA here is from genome assembly GCA_902761645.1 of uncultured Aeromonadales bacterium. GTDB lineage: Bacteria > Pseudomonadota > Gammaproteobacteria > Enterobacterales > Succinivibrionaceae > UBA2804. The sequence continues at coordinate 29,249 of CACWLF010000013.1, forward strand.
ACTTCCGTTCCATTAAACGTCATATCAACTATGCAAAAACGATCTTCTATATTCCTTAAAATATCATCTTTGGATACTTTTACTTCTGTCTCGCTCATTTTTTACAATCCCTAATATTTGTTTAATATTTCATCAGGAGGGGTACCAAGCGTACGATAACCATATCCATTCTTGATCAGATAGAAATAATCATCGGATGGCATATCACCCATCACCATCAAATTACCGGCAGGAGTTCTAATCATATTGCAATAACTGTTATCGCTGGTAACAATGCTTCCACTTTTATCCTGGATAGTACCTGCTATGTACGGTTTATCAATATTTCCTTCAATAAATCCAACAAGCACCTGCGCATCCTTAAGCAGAGGGAAATGGAATCCTGTAGTAGAATCGCATCCGCCGTATGGTGCCATAAGCTTAACCCAGCATGATGACTGACCGCTGCTCTTTTGTGAGTCATCATAAGGTAATTTTATCTTGTATCGTCCCAAATCATCCAAATATGCAATTGTAGAGCCTTCAGCACCCTCTACTGTTGCCACCAGTACACCGTAAAACTTAGGTATTTTTGTTTTTAACGGAGATCTGTACTGAACATCTCTCGGGATGCCAAGAAGTTTATTTTGATAAAAACTTTTATCTTGGTCTGATTCAAATCCTAATCCTGCAACGATGTAACTTGCCTGAACACCTTCATGATCCAAAGAAACTATAAACCAATTTTTTTCCTGAATATATCTGTTGCCAAGTACTGTAAACAAACAGCCACTGGCCAATGTCTGATTAGCACTAGTACCGGTACAGGTTTCAGAAAGAGATATATTTCTTTGGGCATCAACATTTGCATACAAGGATGCATTCGCACTTAACAAAGCTGCATCAAAATGCTCAATTACAGTATTTGAAACACCATTGAAAACCTCATTGGAAGAGTCTGAAAACAAGGCTTCAAATTTTGCAGTAGGCTTAACCTTTTGAGTACGACTAGTATCCCAATCATAACCTTTCTGAATTGATGTTGCACATCCCTTATTGTAATTCAAAACAAAATCATGAATACACCTTACGTCATCTATACTTTCATGATTAACAGAGAAATCTTTGAACATTAGGAACTTCTCAAACATCAAATTATCCACAATGACAAGCGATTCAAACAATGTTGCTTCCTGGTCAATAACACCCTGAGGTTGCTCAAAATAATAGTACAGACCAATTTTTTCCATCAGTCGGTTGACGAAATCCCAGTTTGATTCATTAAACTGGCTGACAATCTCTTCTGTCGGATAACTGTCGGAATCTATCAACTGCATTTTGTATACAATTGCACCGTATTTTCGTGTTTCTTCCTGTAAAACCTCATTAATTATGTCAGGAATAGATTTATTCAAAAATACTCTTGATCTTGCATCGTGACTCAACACGCTTATTGCCGGCACCAATCGAACTCTAATAAATAAACGTTCCTGTCGTTCTGCCACAATGGAAACACTATCACAAACTCCGCAAATATTTCGATCGTTTCCCATGGTTTCATGTAACACAAGAACAGATCGATCTTTCAATAATTTATTAACCAATTTTTGAACATCATCTACATTATGAACGGCCAATAAAATATTAAAGTTGTATAATTCAGATATATGCTCGTGTCCGTCAAATCTCACAACATCGAATTTATACTTCTGCTTATTTTCATCATCTGTGTCTGTTTCCGCTGATGAGAGTAATTTGAAATCAAATAAATTTTCCATATTGTTCCTCTCCATAATTTTTTAATTCTTCACTATTGTTAACGATAACTGCTAAAAAATGTTACAAATTACTTTCAAGGTTTCTGTAATCTTCAATTATCTTCTCGGTTCTATAGTTTTCCTTGTTTTGTTCCTTCTTTTCGTACAATCTGAATGATTCCCCTTCCCGAAGATCTTGTATTTTCTTTGAACCTACAAAAATTCTCATATTTAATGGAGCAACAGAAAATTCCTCATCCTTAAAAATGACACCAACTTTTGCGTACTTTATAGGAATATCTCTGATAATAATGTTTTCTGTAGAAAGGTTATCATTGTAACCCGCGACCATTACGACATGCTTAACATCTTTTTCCCTGTCAAAATACTGTACTTTATGCTGTTTTACTGTTATAAAAATTCTTTTACTGGTAACAATACTATCATCAAACTTCTGACAGCTCAGAAGTTTCTGCATTGCGCTTATATCACCAGCTCCTATTTGAGAAATCATATTGTTGATTGAATTTAAATCTGCAGTCTGATACATGCATATCATTAAATTATGTGATTGATCTTCATAAAGATTCAGTGCAGAAGTACTATATGTCTCTAAACCTATTGCAGCCCGTTCCCATATATACTTGACACCATCTAGGGTAGGAGACGGTGCAATCGGATAATTTTCAGGGAGATTAACCGTGTCATCACTAGGTTTTTGTGGTAAATCATCCTCACTCGGGTTGTTGGGATCTTTACTACTGCAACCACCTAAAAAACAACCTAAGACAATGATGAAACACAATTTATAAAATAAATGCATAATTCTTGAAATTTTCAAAATAAAAATCACGTTTTTTGATTATATCTGTTTTAATGATGTTTGTGGTGTAGTCAACGTTAGAAATGTGAACACACAGTAATTGTGGACTTCCATTTCATATTTCATAACATTTTAATACCCTTTAACGCTTTAAATATTACAACATAGCCAACCTTTTATGATAAAATTCGGGAAGGAGTTTTGTGTCAAAATTTAAAGAGATTTGCGATGAAAAGAGAATTAGCTTTAGAATTTTCATGTGTTACTGAAGCTGCAGCTTTAGCAGGATATAAATGGTTGGGACGTGGTGACAAAAACAAGGCTGATAACGCCGCTGTGGAAGCAATGCGAATTGTATTAAATCAGACTAACATCGATGGTGAAATAGCGATTGGTGAAGGTGAAATAGATGAGGCTCCGATGCTATATATCGGCGAACATGTAGGCCTTGGAGGAGATCCTGTTGATATCGCAGTAGATCCGATCGATGGAACTCGAATGACCGCAATGGGTCAAGCCAACGCTGTTGCCGTTCTAGCCGCAGCAGATAAAGGTGGATTTTTACGAGCTCCTGACATGTACATGGAAAAGTTAATCGTCGGAAATCAGGCGAAGGGTATTATTGACCTTGATCGATCTTTGGAAAAGAATATTATTTCGGTTGCAAAAGTTTTAGATAAGAAATTATCCGATTTAACTGTGGTTACATTGGCCAAGCCAAGACACAAACAAGCAATTGAAATTATGCAGGACATGGGCGTTCGAGTATTTGCTATTCCTGATGGTGATGTGGCTGCTTCTGTTTTAACATGCCTACCTGACAATAACATTGATATGCTTTATGCAATTGGAGGCGCACCTGAAGGAATAATTTCAGCCGCATTAGTGAGAGCAATGAATGGCGATATGCAGTCAAGACTCATTCCTAGAAACAAAGTGGAAGGAAAAGGTGGAGATACTCCTGAAAACTTACAGATAGCTGAAACAGAAATTTCAAGATGCAAAAAGATGGGAGTAGAAGTCGAAAAAACATTGGAGCTCACTGATATGGTTAAGACAGATCATTTGATTGTTTCCATAACTGGCGTTACCAAAGGTGATTTGTTGAACGGAGTAACTCGCAATGGAGATCTTGCAACCACCGAAACACTTTTAATCAGAGGTCACACAAGAACTATCCGTCGAATAAATTCGACTCACTTTATAAAGTACAGATCTCAAGAAATGCAACAATTAATTCTTTAAGGTTTCACAAAGTGGAAACAGATGAATTGGTTAGATTGGATAAATGGCTGTGGGCGGCTCGTTTTTATAAAACAAGATCCATAGCCAAACAAATGATCGAAACAGGAAAAGTTGAATACAACGGACAAAGATGTAAAACCTCCCGAATCGTGGAATTAGGTGCAACAATTAAACTCAAACAAGGATTTGATAATAAAACAATAATTGTTAAAGGAATATCAGATCAAAGGAGATGCTACAAAGAAGCTGTTTTACTTTACGAGGAAACAGAAGAAAGTATTCAGCAAAGAAAGCTTAATGAGGAACAAAGAAAATTAAACTGTTTTTTCTCTCCTCATCCCGATGAAAAACCAAACAAAAAACAAAGACGCGAATTGTTAAAAATCAAATCTGAGTTTTACTAACAAAGGAGTGAAAATGGTCTCTTCAACGCACGACCAATTATATAAGTTTATTTTTGATGATTTAGAGGTACGAGGTGAAATTGTACAGCTTCATGATGTTTACAGTAACATATTTGCAAATAAATCATACCCAAAAGCAATAAAAAAAATACTAGCTCAATTAGTAGTTATTTCAAATTTAATCACAGCCAGCACAAAAATTGAAGGAGAAACCACTGTAGAAATTCGCGGTGACGGACTTCTTCGTTACGCATCCATCAACAGCGATAATAAATTAAATGTCAGGGGCATAGCACGCCACAATATATCTCAAATAGACGAAGATTATAGTTTCAGAGAAATTGTAGGAGCCAATGCAATACTTCTTATAACAGTGCATCCAAAAGATTCTGAACCATATCAAGGTGTCGTTGAAGTAACAGGATACAATTTATCAGACACGCTTGAAAACTATTTTTTAAGGTCAGAACAAATAAGAACAAAAATTATGCTCGAAATCTCTTTAACAGACAAAGACAGTTCAGCTGCAGGAATTTTAGTTCAAGAATTACCAACCGATGATCCGGCTCATGAAGATGATTTCAATACGGTTGTTCACCTTGTAAATACACTGACCAAGGATGAATTAATAAATCTAGAAGCCGATGAAGTTTTATTTAGATTATTCAACGAATTCAAAGTAAGACGCTTTGATGCAATTAATGTTAATTTTAAATGCGGTTGCAGCAAGAAAAAATGTTTGGATACTATTCACCAATTAGGAAAGGAAGAAGTATACAGCGTTATAAACTCTTCTGCGGATCCTGAGCATGTTGAATCTTTAGTAATGACATGTTCTCAATGCGGTAAAAAATATATCTTCAAAAAAGAAGATATAGAAAAACTGTTTTCAAATGATAAATAGTTTAATTAAAAATAATCCCAAGATCAGACTTGGGATTATTAAATTATTCAGATAAATTTTACTAATTTTTAAAACGGAATATCGTCATCTTCCACGCTGTCATTTACAACAGAGTTATTGTTTGAACCAAAACCTTGCGGTTCGAGATTAGAGTTATCGTGTTGTTGAAATTCAGAGAAGTTTTGTCCAAAACTATTAGAAATTGATCCATTATTAACCTGAGACTGCATACTGCCACCAAAAGAATCAGCACTTCTTTGTTGATTGGAGCCTTGCATCTGCTGATTTTGAACAAACGTCGAAAATTGGTTACTAGGCATTTGCTGCGATGCATTATTACTAAAAGTAGGCTTACCATCAATTGCATTTCCTGATTGCTGATTTCTGTTATATGCCTGTTGCTGATAATTAGAATAATTGTTAGAACCAAAAGATTGAGCATTACTTGGAGAAAATGGATCTGCTACTGCACCCATGCTGTTTACATTAAAATCTTGATTCATTGGCGCATTACCAGCAAATTCATGCTGATTTCCAAACTTCTGGCTGTTAGGATTACCACCTAGCATAGTTAAATCATTAACGACTACTTCTGTTGTTGATCTCTGTATGTTATTTTTATCAGTATATTGTCTTGTTTGCAATTTTCCTTCTATATAAACTTGACTACCTTTATGAAGCCAATCCTGTGTTATCTTCGCCAGATTATTGAACAAAACACATCTTACCCATTCAGTTTTACTTACATAATTTCCAGTCGACGGATCTTTTCTTGACTCACTCACTGCAATACTTATATTTGCAACCAAAATACCAGAAGTTGTTTGACTAACTTTTGGTTCTTGACCTAAATATCCGATTAAAATTACTTTATTAACACCATTACTCATGATTTACCTTTCTATTCTATTTATTTAATTATATATATTAACATGTGTTAAAAATGTTTTGTTTATCTAATACCAACAATATCCAGCACAATAAACGAATTATAATATAATTTATTATCATTTATTCAAAATAATTAGCAATAATCAAACACAAATCTTAAAAATAAAAAAAAGGGGCATTCGCCCCTTTACATAACCATTAAATATAATTATTAAAATTATTCGATAATCTTAGCTACAACACCAGCACCTACAGTATGACCACCTTCACGAATAGCAAAACGTAACTGTTCGTTCATTGCTACTGGGTGAATCAAGGTTACATCCATGTGAATGTTATCGCCTGGCATAACCATTTCTACACCTTCTGGCAACTCAATTGTACCAGTGATATCTGTTGTTCTG
>CACWLF010000014.1 GCA_902761645.1 uncultured Aeromonadales bacterium
TTGGACAAATTAAATTTTCTTTTGGATTTAAAAAAATTAAACATAAACAACTATCCTAAATATTTCTAATATAAATTTGCCAGATTATTCAACAATATATTTATCATTGTTAATGCAAGGTACCTTCACAACCACATTTGCAGTACCATCCTCCAAACATAAAAAATCGGTTGATTCGCCGGGTTCCATTATAATTATGTCACCCTGCTTATAGATGATATCGTTCATTTTTACTCTACCAGAAATAATAACAGTGTATTCAGTTGCTACTTTATGGCAGTGGCGGCTTTCATAATCACCTTTGTTATATCGCTTCACAGAAATTTCAAAATAACTAGTTTTAAACAGTGAAGGATCAAAATTACCAATAAACCAACCCCCTTTCATATTATCTAAATTGGATATTTTCATTTAAACAACTCCAAATTTTTGTATTCAGTAATATACCTGGCCAATTCCATTTCATTTTTTAACGGATGAAACAATTTATTTGATATTTGGTACACAACTATATTTTTTTGAAGTAAAATCAATTCGTTATAAGCCATCGACAAATAAAACATATTATTGACAGGGTTATCTTTTCTGATTACCTCTTTTGCTACTTCTACAAGATCTTTACCTTCTTTAAAGTAATAAAATGATGCTAGTGCATTTTTTGATATCGTTTTCTTTTCACAAAATTCAACAGGATTCAATGTTTCATCAAGTCGAACATAAGAATATCTTGGATGAATAGACTGAAACGAAACAACACCGGCATCAGCATGATTTTTTCTAAAATAGTCAATTACATTTTCATATTTGCAATCTATAAAATCATTTATTGCAAGCAGAAGCAATTCTTCATCATTGTCAATATAATGAGAAGCCAACAATGTTGTACATAATGCACCTTTAGTTTCTCCGTTCACCTCAACCACCTTGGCACCAGGCAGCAGTTCATGAATCATAAAATCAAGGTTGAATTTTTTTATAAGCTCTTTTCGTATGCAAAAAATTGAATTAATACTTTCACAAGATGCAATCTTATCAATTTGAGTTTCAAGAATAGTCTTATGTTCAACTTCTGTTAAAAAAAACGGATAATCGTCGTTCATTAATTTAGAGTCATTTCCGATAAGATATACAACATTCATTACTTCAACTCCAACTGCATAATTTTATTTTTAATATTCTGATAATTAACATCGCTTACATCATTGATGATTAAAACATTGTTCGATCCGATTGCATCAACAGCAGCATTAATTCCATTTTCATTATCTTCACAAATAATGACTTCATCAGCATTTAAATTAGCCATCTGTAATGCTTTCAAATAAATTTCAGGATTAGGTTTAGATTTTTTTACATCCTGATTTGAAACAATAAAATCCAAATATTTATCGAGGTGAGAATATTTCATCATTAATTCTATAGAAGCCTTAATCGAGTTCGAACAACATGCCAAGGTATATCCTTCAGCTTTAAGTTTAGATAAAGCATATTCATGATCAAATCTGGGTCTGCACAGGTTTTCAACAATATTAAATGTATACTGCTGCTTCATTTCGTTTATAAAACCATGCAGTTCAACAGGCAGTCCTTTGTCTTCAGTTAATTTCTGCAACTTGACCTTAGTAGGCAGACCGTCAAATCTATGCAAGTGTTCTTCTCTGGTAATGTTATACCCAAACAAGCCTAACGATTTATTCAGAGCTTCATAGTGCCAATCTTTTGCTTCAATCAGAACACCATCCATATCAAAAAAAACACCTTTAATTTTAGACATTAAAAAACTCCTTAGCTTCCATAGACTTATCTGTGCAAAGGTATAAGGAATCACTATTCACAAAATCAGAATCACGAATTAATTCCCATTGTCTGCTGTTTGAACGCTTGTGCAAGTCTTCTGATACAATGCAGATTTTTTTATCATCCTTTACAATAATTTTTTCAATCAGTTGATTAAGTTGACTGCTTTCATACCACATACTATCGAATGCATCTAGCCAGACACCAAATGATTTTTTATATAAAACTGCACCAGGTGACAAATCAGATATTCCCGTAAAGTATGAAATATCCAATTTCGACTGAACGAACATTTCCGGAATTGACATATCAAATGTAAAATAATCAAGAACATTATATTTTTCGATTAAACTTATTATTGTTTTTGATAAGCCATCTGCCTTTATATTTAAAGCCAAAACCAAATCTCTACTGTTTAATGTCTTTAAAACATCTTCAAACAATATTTCATTACCTTTAGGACAATCATGAGAAATGACTATTTTTCCGCATACATCTCTCAAATCAGTTTCAATCCCAAATCCACAATCAAAGGCTCTGGAAATGGCTTTCATTGTATTTTTTTCAGATTCATCCATCCAGAAACCTCTATGAGCCAGTATACGCATATCTATCCTATCCTCTTAGAAATAGGCAAAGACAAAAACACCTCTAAATCATTGGGAGTGCCCAAACCATACATACCATCAAATTCCTTTCCAATCGGATAAATACCAATTCTTTTTCCGTTTTGTATCAAATAGTTATATACAGGACATATATAAAATTCATTATTCACACGCAAATCGTCATGTATCATCTTCTTCACATATTTAACAAAGTCAGAACCTTTTGAAAAATTAAAAATACCTACCGTAGCGTCCTCTGAAATAACTTTTTTTTCTGCAGTTTCAATAACAAACCCGTTGGAATCTGTTTTTGCATACGACCATTTATCATCTTCGGATTTCATAGTCATGATCAATCCGTCCAGATCTTCATCATTAATTTTTCTTAAGTAATCATTGATATTAAAATCGATAAACTGATCACAATTGGCACACATAAGAGGATCATCATTATCAATGTATTTTTCTACAAGAAGTGCTGAACAAGCCTGACCTTCTGTAAGGTAATCTATAGGATAAATTATTGAACCAGGAGCAAATTCCTGCAATTTTTTATCCAATGCGTATTTGTCAATCTGTTCCTTCTGAACTATAAAAATAAATCTATGATCCTGCTTAGGCGTCAGATTTTTTATAACAACCTGAATCATTGGAATCCCGTTCACAGGAATGAGAGGTTTCGGAATGGTATAACCTGCCTTTGAAAATCTGCTGCCCAGCCCAGCCATCGGTATTACTATATTTAACATTTTATTTCCTAAAACAATCCTATATTACTAATCAATCTACGTGATCCAAAATCACAGCCTTCAACAGCTGCAACATACCCAATACCAGCAACATAACGGTTACAGTGGCGCTGATAGAATATAATCTCTCAGGTTTCAAGGCGTATTGCGGCTTTGATGGTGACTGCAGAATACCTACATTTTTTATCATTCTTGCTGCTGACAATTTGCCTTTTGCCAAACCTGACAATGTTGATGCGTAAATTTCCTTTTTAAACTCTACATCAAGTTTCAATAAATTTTCCTCATGAGCCAGTTCATTCAAAGCATTTACCCTGTCATTGGCATTGGTTACAGTTTTCCTTAACAACTGAATCTGCTCATCTATGGCTTTAATATTTGCCAGCATTGTCTGCTTAATCTGGTTGTTGTTTCCAAGATTCACAGGAAGCGCAGACAACTTGACCAGCAAATCACTTTTCTGTTTTTCAAGACCTGCAATCAGTTCCTGATGATTTTCAACCTCGGCTTTCGGAGAAACCATATTTTTTCTGTTCTGAAAATTCAGAAGTTTTTCATTTGCATCCAAAAGATCTTTCTTTGCCAGGGCAACCTGTTCAGAAAGAAATGTCACCTGTTCATCAGCAATTTTATGACTGAGACGATTCATGAATTCTTCGCCGTTCTGAACAAGCAATGATGTTATTTTTTCCGCCATATCCGGATCAAAAGCCTGAGCACTGATCTTCACGACACCGCTGAAATCATCATAGGTTACATTTATGCGGTTAAGGTAATATCTGTAAAACCACTCTATCGAAATATCCTTTTTCCATAATCTTGATATCAAATCAATATTTTCAGAACTGTAATGACTTCTGAGATCAAGTTCCGAATCAAGTTTATTCAGCATATCTATGGAAGTTAAAAATTCCACCAGCAGAAGCTGATCTGTTTTATTGCCGGTTCCTCCGCTGAACATGCTCAGCAAATCAGCAGGAGTTGACGAAGAACCGCTTTCAGTGTTCTGAACCAAAACAACTGCCTCGGATACATATCTGTCAGATGCAACAACCCAGTAAATACATGAGCATACGGTAATCAGATAAATACATCTGAAAATCCATCTGAACAGGTTGTTTACTTTTCTAGTTGTTTTACCAAGTTCATGAGCAAGTTCAGCAGTATTTGAAACATGAGCACTTCCTGAAACCGTTTTCCCGGATCCTGCTGCAGTTTTCTGCATATCTGCCGATTTACTTTCCGTCTTAACCTCTGAGGTCATATTTTTATAGTTTCCTTATACGCATGCAAAGCATCATCTATCCTGTCAAACCAGGTTGTCTGACCCTTATACAAAAAAATTCCGGCCTGACAGAAGGTTTTAAGCATTGCATCATTGTGAGCAACCATAATGATGCTTGATTTACCAGCCAGATCCCTGAAAGCCTTTTCAGCCTTTTTCTTAAATGAAGCATCACCGGCAGATGTAACCTCATCAGAAATGTAAACATCAAAATCAAAAGCCAGCGACAAAGCAAACTGCAGTCTTGATCTCATACCGGAGGAATAAGTGTTTACAGGCTTATCAAAAGCTTTACCAATGTCGGCAAAATCCTCAATTCGCTGAATTCTGTATGCCATATCGCTTTCATAGCCATGCACTCTGCATATGAACTTGGCATTCTGTCTTCCGGTCATTGTTGCCTCAACACCCCCGTTACCCATCGGCCATGAAACTCTGCACCTGCGCTCTACCGTGCCAAGTGTCGCATAGTCTGCGCCGCCTATAATGCGAAGCAGAGTTGATTTACCGGCTCCGTTTGCACCAACAATTCCGACACTTACATTTTTGGGTATTACCAGATTAATATTCTTCAGAACCCAGTCTCCCACTCCCAGTCTGGTGGTATAACGTTTATAGACATCCTTCACAATAATCACTGTGTCACCAGCCTTGTCTCAAGAGCTCTGTAAAGAGCCATACCGACAACCATGAAAATAAGCACCCACACATACAGATATGCAAGCGATACATTTGCAGTGTGATATCCGGACCAGAATCCTATCCTGAGTTCCTCTATGCCGTGCAGTATCGGATTAATCATCAGATACCCTCTGTAAGGTTCTGGTATCGAGGTAATCGGAATAACCACTCCGGAAATAATCATCAGCGGCATTAATATTATCTGGAGAATAAATCCGGAATCCGGAACAAGCCGCATCATTACTGATGAAACAAGTCCGTAGCCAAGCCCGAGAAACCATAATCCAGACAATGCAAGCATGATCATTAAAACGTTATCAGGTATCAAATCAAAACCGCTGAAGATAAAAGCAACAGCAATTACTATAGCAACCCAGAACATTGAAAACGCTTCAACCAGCGCCTTGCACAATGCCGCATCAAACGGTCTTACCTGACGAAAGGCAAAAAAAGCCTTATTGCAGTCAATGCCGTGCAAAACCTGGACAGCAGTTCTTCTGAACAGAAAGAAGGCCACCATGCCGACCATAATCCAAGTCTGAATAGGAACTCCTCCATCACTTGATTTTTTCAGCAGCGCATAAACAAACGACATTACCAATATATGAGCAACAGGCTCAATCAAGAGCCATGCCCATGCACCTCTGCTTCCGAAAAACCGGCTGAGAGCATCTTTCAGGAAAAGCGCCTTCCATACCATAAGAGTATTTTTATATGGATTCACAATTGCTTCCGTTGTCATCTGCCGTTTTATTCCTTAATATAATTTTTTAATCTGTCATTCTGTTAATCGTATTGCCCCATGACAATGCAGGATTAACAATCAGTCCCAGCATTCTCAGGAATTTAGAAAGTTCATATCCTGAAGCCGAAGCAACAAAAATCACATCGCCGTTTTTGATCATAAAATTCTGGGATCTGAAAAATGATTCCGGCTGTTCAAAATCAACCTGATAAATAACAGGACGTTTATTCTGCGCAGTCACAGTTTTTCTGTTCACATCCGAAACTTCAGACATTTTTTCAATATCGGCAGATGATCTTTCAGCACTATCACTGCTCAATTCAAGAAGACTGTCGTATACCTTCTGATCTTCAAATCTGAAAACAAATACACCGCGCGGATCTGCCATACTGTCATTAATGCCTCCTGCACGGGCCAGTGCCTCTATTAAATTAATGCCGGTTGCTTCAAAATTAAATTCCTGATTTTTTCCTGATGCGCCCATCATGGTGTAGGACCATGGCTGATACATGACTACCAGCACATCCTTTGCATTAAGATATATATTCTGTTCAGGATTCTGAATAACTCTTTCAAGAGGCATATTCACAGTTCTGCCGTTGCGGGAAAGACTCAGCATAATCTTGTTGAAACTCTGTGTAACACCTGCCGACAGAGCAATGGCATCAAGAATGTTTTCCCCCTTCGGAGTAAGAAAAATATTCTTACTGGAATTTACATCGCCGATAACGGTAATCTGTGCAGCAGGTCTGTTGGTAATCTGAACCAGTACCTGAGGATTGTTCGCCTTGTTTCCTAAAGCCGCCAGTATATCCTTTTCAACCTGTCTTACCGTTTTGCCGACTACGGAAATCATTCCGACAAAGGGAACGGATATTTTTCCGTCCTCTTCAACTACCTGAGTCGGAAGTTTCTGGGAGGTTACAGTAAAGTCTTCAACGTCAAATCCCCTGGATCCAAAAAGCAGTGCCGGGGCAGATTCCCAGATGTACAACTCTACAGAGTCACCGTAGTTAACCCTGTATACATCAGGCTTAACATTACCGAAAGCATCGTAGAAAGTACTGTGTTCAACAGAACCGTTCAAAATATCGGTTACTGCTGAATCAACAATAACAAGAGGAATCGGAGATTTATTTCCCTGATCTCCAGACTTTCTGATGTCACTGAAACTCGGACCGGAATGAGGAATGGTACAGCCGTTAAGCAAAGTTACAGCCAGCAGACATGTCAATAGTCCTGAGGTTTGTGAAAGTTTTAATTTACCAAAGATCATTTTATCAGTCCTTCCTTTCGTGCTGCTTCAGCAAGCAAATCAGCTGTTTCAGACAATTCTGACTCGGTGTGTTCCGATGTTATGAAAAATCTCAGTCTTGCCTGCTGTTCCTCAACTGCAGGATGAATGATCGGCTGAACGTTAATTCCTCTTTCATAGAGAGCATTGGACATATTCACCGCCCTGTGAGAACTGCCCACAATTACAGGAATAACGGCATAACCGATTGATTTTCCGGTGTTTAATCCAAAAGACTTCAGTTTTGAAACAAAAAATCCGGCATTATGCTGCAAACGCATTACAGGTGCATTGTCCTCCAGCATCAAATCAAGAGCAGCTGATGCGGCAACCGCCATAGGTGCAGAAAGTCCCACACTGTAAACAAAACCAGGTGCATTGAATTTTAGAATATCGATAATCTGCCGATCGGCGGCAATATATCCACCGCAACCTGCCAGCGTCTTGCTCAGTGTTCCCATCCACAGATCCACTTCTCCTGAATACCGTGATACCTTTTCAGCAATGTTAAACTCGCCGCAATCAGATTGATTGCGTCGACATACCATTGATTTTTCAGCAAAATATTCATGCAGTCCCCGACCGTGAGAACCGAGAACACCGAGTGCATGAGCCTCATCAATCATTAAAATACAGCCGTATTTGTTTTTTATTTCAATCAGCCGGTCCAAATCAGGAACATCACCGTCCATACTGAACAGACCTTCAGTTACAATCAGAGTTCGCTGATATTCCGTTCTGTGATTTTCCAGAATTTTTTCAAGAGCTTCCGGATCATTATGAGGATACGGATAGAACCTTGCGCCTGAAAGTTTTACTCCTTCAATAATGCTGTTATGGGAAAGTCCGTCATAGACGATCAGATCACCGGCACCGAACAGAACACTGATCACACTAACATTAGTGGCATGACCGCTTACAAAAGCAATCGCATCCTCCTTTTCATACAAAGCAGAGAGTTTGTTCTCAAGCTGCCGGTGGAAAGGTCTTTCTCCTGCCACAAGCCGGCTTGCTCCTACAGATGTACCGTATTTTAAAACCGCATCTGCGACACTTCTGCGTAAAACAGGATGATCATTAAATCCAAGATAGTTATAACCTGAAAAATTAATGCAATCCCTGCCGGCAATTGTAGTTCGTGTACCGTGAACATTTTCATGAACCCTGAAAAACGGATTTTCTATTCCGAATGTTTTACTGAGAGTTCTGAAAGCATCAATTTTCTGTGCCAGAGGATGCGATCTGAAATCCATATATTCAGACCGAACCTGTTCCAGTTTTTTCTCTTTCGGATCTCTGCGCTGCGACTGCAATTCCATTAACTCCTGTTCGGAAAGAGAATCATTTTCAGAACGTTCTGCTTTAATTCTGGACATCATGTTTTTTAATGAAGCAACCTGTTCGAACATTAACTGATGCCTCCGCTATCAACAGCCTCTGCTGCCATTTTTCTGGACTCTTCATCATCATTCCTTACATGCGCCGTGATAACAGCGTTCATCATCTGAGGTTTGCCGTCATGTGATTCATCGGAAACGGAAGAACCGCATATTCTGCTGTAAATTTTTTCTGCCAGTTTCTGCACGGTCGGATTATCCTGAAACATCATTACTGAAAGTTTTGTTCCGGTTTTCCTTTCTATGCTTACAATAAGTTCCATCGCCATAAGAGAATCAAGTCCGAGATTTCTAAGATCCTGATCTTTGCTGATTTGATCCGAACCGAGTCCCATTGTTTCGGCAATATCGGATATAAGAGTTTCTGTAATCAGTCTGACAGCTTCATCCTTTGATTTACCTTCAAGCAGTTTAAGAATGCTTTCTGAATCTGAATTTTTATGTCCGTGATTTTCTAGACGAACAAGATCGTGCAGTCTTGACGGAACTCTTCCTATCGTTTCCGTAACATCGGACCAGTTAATATCGGCACATACATGGATTCCCCCGCGCGATAGCACATCTGGTAAAATACGAAGTGCCTCGGAACTTTTCAGCGAACCGGCGCCCATTACTGATTCAAGTGATTTTTTTACAGTCTGATTGGCGGTAAGATATCCTGTATCAGCAATCGGTCCCCACTCGATGCAGGCAGCCGGCAATCCTTCCTTCAGACGTCTTGCAGTCAGGCCTTCGAGACCGCTGTTGGCGGCAACATAATTTGCCTGACCGATATTTCCTATTGCAACAGCAACAGATGAGTACAGTACAAAGAATTTAAGATTTTCGTTCTTTGATATTTCATGAAGATTCAAAGCCCCCTGCAGTTTAGGACCCAGTACTTTTTCATATACAGCCCCGGTGATATTATTCAGCATGGTATCTGCAAATACTGCGGCGGCATGGATTATTCCATCAATATGAATTCCATTGTTTTTTAATTTATCCCATAAAGCCGAAACAGCAGTGAAATCTGAAACATCACAGTTTTCTACAATAATCTCAATACTCTGATCTTTCGACAGTTTTTCAATTCTGCTGAAAACTTCAGGATCCCTGACACCGTTTCTTGAAACAAGTACAACCTTTCTTACTCCTTCCGATATCAGATATTCAGCTGTGGCAAAACCAAAACCTCCGGTTCCCCCGGTTACAAGCCAGGTATCATCATGACTGAAAACCGAAGATTCCCTATCAGATGAAGTTGCGGAATCCGCATCAGCCGTGCAGGAAATACCATTATCCATGGATAAAGCATTACATTCTTTTGTATTATCTTCAGCACAGCCGGTGAAACTGCTCTTCCGCAGTACCGGAAGATCATCCAAATCAATAATGATTTTTCCGATATGACCGCCGTGCTGCATAAGTCTGAAAGCATCAACCACGTTGACTGACTTAAATACAGTAAACGGAAGCGGACTGAATTTTCCATCGACAAAAGATGAGATAACATCATGGAAAACCTTTTTTGCTCTTTCAGGATAGATTTTGAAAAGCTGATCGGCATCCACTGCAAAATAGGTGATATTTTCCTTAAGCACACGCAGTCCGATTTCAGTATTCTCAACAAAATCACGTTTTCCCAGTTCAATAAAGCGACCGAAAGGTTTCAGAACACTCATGCTTAACCGCATGGCTTCTCCGGAAAGACAGTTAAGACATATATCAACACCGTCGCCTTCGGTATCAGACAGGATCTGATCCCTGAAATCCAAAGTTCGGGAATTATAAATGTGCCGGACACCGAGCATGCCAAGGAAATCCCGTTTGGCGGAATTACCGGCCGTAGCATACACCTCAAGTCCGAGGTACGAAGCAATCTGAATTGCGGCAATACCCACGCCGCCTGCCGCACCGTGGATCAGAATTCTTTCACCTTTTTCAGCATGTGCAAGTCCGTGTATTGCATACCATGCGGTAAAGAATACTATAGGCACTGTTGCGGCTGAATAATATGACCAGTTCTTTGGAATTGCTGCAATTGCATATTCCGGCACAACAAGTCTGCCGGAAAAACATGCCGAACCGAAACCAAGCACACGATCACCTGTTCTGTAATCCCTGACGTCACTGCCGATACCTGTAACAACTCCGGTAAATTCCAAACCAAGAGACGGTCCTGAATACCCTTTTTCAAGAACATCGTCCGGAACAAGTCCCATCGTCATCATAATATCTCTGAAATTTAAACCTGCAGCCTTTACGGAAACTTCAACGTCATGAGGTTTTAACTCGGTATGTTCCCGGTTCTTCCAGCATAAATTTTTCAATCTGCCAGGCTGAGAATAATCCAGATAAACTGAATTGCCCTGATGATTCTTTTCAAAATTACGTTCTGTTTTTTCAGAGACCTTGCTGCCGGTCTGACCAGCTGATAAGGAAATTCCGCTGCCTTCAGAATCATATACATCACAGTCATGTTCATCTGACGAATTCAGTTTTACTGCAATAGAACCGTTTGATGTTAAAACAAGTTCATCTAATGATGAAGGAATCGTCAGTTCATATACAAGACTGTCCGTCAGAAGTTTTATGTTTTCAGATAATTTACCTGCTGGATCAACCGATAAATCCAGATTTCTGATCCTCAAATCTGAGAATTCGTTGGCAATCACTCTGGTCAATCCGATCAGAGCCGTCTGCTGCGGTATAATTAATGCGTTTGAAGCAGGTAAAACAGAACCGTTTACAGTTAAAACCACAAGCGAAACATTATGTGTATTTTTCCTTATTATCCTGCTTAATTCAGTTATATGCTGGGCATATTCACTTACAGACGAACTGTCGTCATCAGAATATTCATTGCTTCTGGTATCAGCCCCGGATCCGAAAATTATTTTTTTCAATTCTCCGCCGAATTTATCGAGTCCGCAGTCGGACAGATAAATTACTGTGTCATAGTCATTGAAATCCGATACAGACTGATAATCAGCGAGGTAATCACATCTGATACCGCATGCAGCCAGTTTATTCAGTACAGATGCAGTAAACTGCTGTCCGTGTGACACATCGGTCTCAGTATTTCCTTTTGTCTCGCAAATAAATGCAATACGATGTTTTTCAGAACACTGCTGCAGTTTTTCTGCAAACAAGTTATCGGAACTTTCATTTTGAACAGCAAGAAGCATCATAAGTCCGCCGTTATAATTTCCTGCCGCAGACTCGCGATAAATCTCAACATCGCCAAAACATCCGTTTAAAAGAGATTTCCAGTACACCGGTGATTTCAGCCGTGAACAGCTGTCATTCTCAGAAGAAGATGATTCATTTGAAGTTCGCCACCATAATGGATTGATTCCGCTGCATAAATTTGCCGACCAGTCATTAAATCTTTCAATAACCGCAATCATTCCCGACGCCGACAAATATTTTTTAAGATTTTTAACGGCAATAAAATGATTTGAAGTTCCATGAAGCAGAGATTCAACAAGAATCAGATCGAAAACCTTCTCCCGATCATGCATGGAATCTTTAAAATCAATTGATAAATCATCAATTTTCAATTCAGCTGTCAGTTCTTTTCCGTTAGATACAGAAGCATCGCTGTTCGATAAAGAAGCATAAACAACTTCAAATTTATCCGAAAAAAGGGGTTCCTGCATAATTTCATGCAGGATTCCCTTGTCGGAGTAAAGATCCAATATCCTTAATTTCTTATTATTAAATACAGGAACAAGATTAATGAGATAAGCAATTAAATTTCTAACTGCCATCCTCATGCCTAAATACAGAATTGAACCATTGTCAGCAGTATAATTCTGCAAATCGGAAATCAAAGCCGACATTCTGCCGGATTTTGTACAGGAAGACAGAAGTTCAGGAAGCGCCTGTCCAATGCGGTAAAGAGGAAGCAGATGGGGAAGAGCTTCGGCACGGAGACTGTAGGCATAACGAACAATATCGTCCCCTCTTTCCAGTTCTGTTTCCTTGTCGGAAACCGCAACAGTATAGATACCGTGATCTTCAGAAATTAAATTATGCTTAATCAGTACATCGGCAAGATAATAGAACAGGGATAATGACTGCTCATTAACGGCATCCAGTCCGAAACTTAACTGTTTGATTTTATACAAATCATAGTCTGACTGATCAGTTACGCTACGGTTATTTTTCCATGCAATATCCTTAAATGCCTCATAAGCGTAGGAAAGTACGGAATGCTCGGATAAAGGCAGAATTTCACTGAACCACTGTTTACGAGAATTTATATAATTTTCTGCAGTTTCATCACCTGTTTTCAGAGATGACTCAAGTTCATCAAGAACATCTTTTGCTGATATTTCCGGTAAAATGCCGCAGCAGCAATGACGTATTTCATCAGCCCTATACTGCCAGCGGGAAATATTCCGATTCCGCATGTTTCCGGTTTTATCCGAATATCCAGGAGTTTTCTTGAAACGACAGTTTTCGAGTATACCGACACATTCATCCGATTCATTGAAAAGCATAAAATCAGCAAGAATACTGCGCGCTCCAACCTTCTTTACAGATGCGATGATGTATGAAATCCGCGAATTTTTTACTATGGAGATCCTGCCGAATTTTACAGGCAGAAATATTTCCTTTTCCGGATTCAATTCGCTCAATGCGAGCAGAGACTGGAATCCGGCATCAATAACTCCGGGATGAATAATATAATCATGGTAATCGGCGCACACATATCCGGAATTTCCGAATTTTTGCAGTGAGCCAGAATCAATGTATGTTTTGAGATAATTTTCAGTTACCTCAATTTTTTCCACTAAAGAGAACTGCTCGCCGAAATTCAGACCAACTTTTGCGGTTAATGAATAAAGTTCATCATGAGTTACCGTTTTAAGTACGGTCTGCTCCCTGTGACCTGTGAATTTTTCACTCTGGTCTGTCTGCAGAGCACTGCCTGCAGGATTCACACGTCCGCTGATATTGAGCAGCCATTCATCCTCTGACAGATAATCACGCGACGACAAGGTGATTTTCCTATAATCAGGCTGTACATGGATCTGAATATTCTTATAGCGGTTGCCGTTAAATACCAAAGGATTAAGAATATCAATGTATTCAATATTAAGACAGACACGGCGATCTGAATCCGGACCTTCACTATGAGCATCCGGCTTCTGTCCGCCGGACTGTTTGAAATCATTACTGTCAATCAGTGAAGCCGCTTCCAGAACAGTTTCAATATAATCAGCCGCGGCAAAAACACATTCATTTTCCACAACATGATCCTGCAGCAGACGATATTTTGAAGGTTCAAGTATATTCTCCCAGGTAAACGGAGCAAGATTTCTGGTCCAACCCAGCAACGCAAAAATTCTGCGCTGTTCATCAGTTTTTTCAGATGTTGATTTATATATATAAAATTTCTGATCCCAAGGATAGGAAGGAAGTTGGATAAATTTTCCCTTAACCGGAAAAAATACTCTGCGATCAGTCTGTTCACTTACCAGGTGACATTCCATAATAACCGAACTGATACGATTGATACCGTCGTTTTTAATAAGCAGTGTTGAACCTATTCTGGTATCGGCACCTGCCTTTTTACTCAGTTCTCTTAAATAACGCTGCAATATAGCGTTCGATCCTATTTCAATGAAATAATTATATCCGTCTGACAGCAGTTCTTTAACCGCCCCTGCAAAATTAACTGAATCTCTTATATTGTGCCACCAGTAATCATTATTCAACGACCGCTGCTCATCAACTTTTGAACCTGTCACTGCCGAATAGAAAGCGACATGTTCCCGGGAAAACCCCTCATTACGATCTTCGGATTTTTCATCAGACAACCCGGCAAGTTCATGAAGAACATCATCTTTGATACTTTCCATAAATTCACTGTGGAAAGGATAATCAACATTAAGATCTTTAAAGAAAATTCCCTGTTTTTCACATATAACGGACAATTTATCCAGTGAGTCGCGATCTCCTGATACAGTGATTCCTTCATCTGAATTGACAGCAGCAATGTTTAAAACCGGTCCGGCCGCACAGGAATTACCATGGTCTTCCGACAGCAGAGTTTCTCTTATTTCCAGGAATCGCCGCGGAGAAACTGAAACCGCAGCCATCCGTCCCATTCCTCTGGTTCTATCCTGCAGCAGGCTTCTCACGCAAATTACCTTTACAGCTTCATCAATGTCTAGTTTTCCTGCAACATAGGCCGCGGCAATTTCTCCCATACTGTGACCTGCAGTTGCCTGCGGTACAATTCCCGACTTTTTAAGCAAATGACACAGTGAAACCTGAATTGCAAAAATCAGAGGCTGGGCGAACCTGGTATTCTGAATTATTTTTTCCTGCTCTTCTGCATTAAGTTTTTTCATCAGATCAGAAAGAGCAAAATCCAGATATTTTTCGATTTTGTCGGACAGCATGTCGAAACATTCCGCAAAACATGAATTTTCCTCATAAAGTCTGCGCCCCATGCCTGCGTACTGTGAACCGTTGCCGTTAAACACAAAGCAGATTTTATTGTAACTTTCAAAACACTCGGCAGAATACAAATTATCCTTTCTTCCACCGGCACTGTAATCTGCAAGAGCACTAACCTGCTCTTCGACAGTTCCTGTTACAGCAAGACGATAACGGTAAGGATCCCTGCTGAAAGAAGCGTTATATAAAATGTCGTAATTATGCTCTCTGTCCTCCCTGGACATCATCCCGGCATAAAGGGAACACATCTGCTCAAGTGATTTTCTGCTTTTGGCACTTAAAAACAAAGGCGGATTATCTTTCTGAACTGTAGCACTTTCTTTTAAGCTTTCAGTTCCTGATTTATCCGTACTGCAATAGTTCTGCAGAAGAACGTGTGCATTTGAACCGCCGAAACCGAATGAATTAACGCCGGCGCAATAGAATTTCTTAGGAGCAAAATCAATCCCGCTCTGATAACATTTCAGATTCAGATTATCAAAATCTATATCAGGATTAGGCTCGAATTCGAAAGGTATCCGCGGAATTGCACCGTGCTTAAGACAAACTATCGCTTTAATCAGACCGACAAGACCGGACATAGGTTCCATATGACCTACATTTGCCTTAACTGAGGTTATCGGTAACGGCATCATTCTGTTTCCTGCGTATACAGACGAAACGGCTTTAGCCTCTATCGGATCTCCAACCGGAGTTCCGGTTCCGTGAGTTTCGATAAAATCAATCTCATTTTCCTTTAATCCGCTTTGCTTCAGAACCGACCTCATCAATTCACTCTGAGCTTCAGCCGATGGTATGGTCAATCCGTTTTTTCTTGAACCGTCGGTATTGACACCGCTTCCCTTGATAACAGCATGAATCCGGTTGCCGTCCCTTACAGCATGATCCAGAGGCTTTAACAGAAGGACCGCAACACCTTCAGCCCTCACATATCCGTTGGCTTTTTTATCAAAGGGGTAACATGTTCCTGTTGGAGAAAGCATTGATGCCTTGCTGAAACCAATAAACGAATGAAAATCCTGCAGCATATGAGCACCGGCAACCAATGCACATGGCACCTCACTGTTTCTGATAGCCTGACAGGCATGATGCAGTGCAACAAGAGATGACGAACAGGCAGTATCCAAAGATAATGAAGGTCCGTGAAGATCAAATACATACGAAATACGATTGGCCGCTATGCTTAAAGTATTGCCTGTCATTGTATGCGGAGTAATTGAAGCAGGATCACGCGCCGACTGAAGACCGTAATCAAGAGATGAAATACCGGTATATACACCGCATCCGGATCCCTTAATATTGCTTAAACTTATATTGGCATTTTCCAGACATTCGTAGGCCACTTCCAGAAGAAATCTCTGCTGAGGATCCATCCATTCGGCTTCCTTTGGAGAAATTCTGAAAAACTGTGCATCAAAGTCATAAACACCGTCAAGAATACCGGCCTTGAAGGTCACGCTTCTTCCCGGCACGGTTCGTTCGGAATCCTGATAAAGTTCCGTTGCCCATCGCGATGCCGGAATTTCAGTAATGGCAGAATGACCGCTCTGCAATAAACGCCAGAAATCCTGTTCGGTTTTAACACCGCCGGGAAATCTGAACGCCATGCCTATTACTGCAATATCCATATTACTCATTAAAATATTTCAGCCAACTATATTTCTGTAAAAATTTTCAGTTAAAACTATCTAAGCCACAAACCTCTGGTATCAATCAGTTTCTGATCTTCGCGGAATACAGGTTTCACAGCTTTGAATTCCTTATGATCCACAAGCAGCAGGACAATATCAGCTTTCAAAGCCTCCTCCAATGAAACCAGTGAAATATCAAGCCCTTGAAGATTTGCCGGAAGTTCACTTATATTCGGCTCTACAGCGAGAACAGAACCCGGAAATTCCCCGGCGAGATCCCGTGTTATATAAACAGAAGGACTTTCGCGCAAATCATCAATATCAGGTTTAAATGCCAAACCAAGACATGCAATTTTGAATGATTTGCCGTATAAATCGGCAGCAGCCTTTCTGACCTGCTCCTTCACCCATTCAGGCTTATTGTCATTAATGTGTCTTGCCATATTAATAATCTGAGCTTCCTTCGGAGTTTTGCTGACAATAAACCAAGGATCAACTGCAATACAATGACCCCCAACTCCCGGACCCGGATTTAAAATATTAACGCGCGGATGACGATTCGCCAGGGAAATAAGTTCCCATACATCTATATCAAGTCTGTCGCAGATCAGTGACAGTTCATTGGCAAATGCTATGTTTACATCACGGAAAGCATTTTCAGTAAGTTTTGACATTTCGCCGGTTCTTGCATTAGTCTGAAGAAGTTCGCCCTTTACAAAAATTCCGTAGATTTCCGCAGCCTTCCGGGCAGATATTTTGTTAATGCCGCCGATTATTCTGTCATTGTTAGCTAATTCATTCAGGGTATTCCCTGCAAGAACTCTCTCAGGACAGTATGCAAGATAAACATCGCAATCCTCGCTGGACTCTGTGGCAACATTGAGCTCCGGACGCATTCCTCTGATTATGGCAGCCACTCTTTCAGTGGTACCAACCGGGGATGTCGATTCCAGAATCACTGTATTGCCTCTGCGTATATATGGTGCAATTTCCTTTGCGGCGGCATCTACATAACTTAAATCAGGTTCATGATCACCTATAAAAGGTGTTGGCACGCATATAATATATCCATCAGCTTCACATGCCTTATCAGATACTTTCAAATGCCCACTTTCAACAACAGACTTTACAATTTCTCCAAGGCCAGGCTCAATGATATGAATTTTGCCTTGATTAATAATATCTATAGTATTCTGGTTCACCTCAACACCATTTACCAAAACTCCGTTGGATGCGAATACAGCCGCTGTCGGCAATCCTATATAACCCAGACCGCAAATACAAAGTTTCATCAGTTAATTCCGTAAATACCTATACACACTAAATCTGCAGATCAAATTTTAATATTGCAGTCACAATTCTTTCTGCAGAATGTCCATGTCCGTATGGATTCTGTGCTTTTGACATCTGCAAATAAACATCTTCATTGCTTAGAAGTTCGGAAACACCTGCAATGATTGAATCAGCCTTAACGCCAACCAATCGAGCACTCCCTGTTTTTATCCCCTCCGGGCGTTCTGTATAGTTTCTCATTACAAGAACCGGTTTTCCCAGCGCAGGAGCTTCTTCCTGAATTCCTCCGGAGTCGGTCAGCACAAGGTAGGAACTGTTGAGCAGCGACTGAAAATGCAGGTAAGACTGAGGAGGCAAAAGAAGAATGTTGGATTGGCTGCTTAAATATTTTCTTACAGGAGTCTGAACATTAGGATTCAGATGAACAGGATAAACAAACAGACAATCGGTGTAGCGAACAGCAAGTTCATTGATGGCCATGCAGATTTCTTCAAAACCACGACCGAAATTCTCTCTTCGATGACCTGTAATCAAAATAATACGTTTACCTTCATTGATTGCTTTTTTTACCGATTCATTAAGATACTGAGGCTTATCCTTTAAAAAATCTCTTACCCAAAGCAAAGCGTCAATTACAGTATTTCCCGTAATAAAGGCATTATCAGGATCGATCCCCTCACGGATTAAATTTGCATAAGCGCTTCTCGTTGGAGCAAAATGCAAATCGGCAACACGGGTTACGATCTCACGATTGGTTTCTTCAGGGAAAGGAGCATTTTTGTTAAAACTTCGTAAACCAGCCTCAACATGCGCAATTTTTATATTTTTATAAAAGGCGCACATTGCACTTACCATCACAGTAGTCGTATCCCCCTGAATAACAACCCAATCCGGAGCATATTCATTCAAAATCTGATCCACCGCAGTAAACAATTTAGCTGAAAGTGATGCAAGAGTCTGATTGGGGCTCATGATATCCAATGAAATATCAGGCACCAGCTGGAAATCTGCAAATGTTTCCTCTATCATCTGCTTATGCTGTCCGGAATTGCAAAGTACAGTTTCGATCTCTGGATACTTCTTCAATTCCCTTACAATCGGAGCTACCTTTATTGCCTCCGGTCTTGTACCTGCAATAACTAGAATTTTCATCTGTGAAAGTTTATTCAATAAATATTTTTAATTCATGACAAAAAAAAGCAAATAAAAATCTGCATTATCCCGAATGAAATTCAAACCTACCAAAATTTAATAAATGTTCTCTTCCTTTTGAAAAACATGATGTTTACAAAAATGTTATTTAAACATCTGCAGAAATTTATATTATTGAAAGTATTGATAAAAATAATAAAAAAAACGAGATGTTGTGCTTTTTTCTGAACTAATTGGTGTTACTTAGGTGTTTGTAATTATTGAAAAAATCAAAGAAACATGAACTTATGAAAAGAAATAAGCCATACAAGGATAATTAATTGGTGTCGTTTTGGTGCTGTTTTTTTTCAGTAATTTTTTATTTGCTTTTTTTATAATTAAATCAATTAATTAGCAGATATTGCGGATTTAACGAAGTTCACATAATACAAAATACGATTGAAGCAGGTATTTTATTATCCAGAAAAAAGTGATAATATTGAGCGCAAATGAAATTTTTACACCGAGTAAATCATGATTCACAATACAGATGCTTAAATATCATCTACATAAAACACAAAGCTGATTTTTAGTTCCATTCTGACTTCATACTGAATTTTCATCAGAGGATCAGAAATGTTTACTGCCGTCTTTTCTGACAAGCACTTCGACAAAATAGGAATTGTTATACAGTTTTTTTTCATCGCACATGTAGATTCTGAAAACATATTTGCCGTTATCGACATACGATTTATCCGGCACCCGATAAGCAGGACCTCTGAATGTTATGTCCGGATAACCTTCTTCCTCCAGTTTGAGAACTGCATAATATCTGACAAATGACGGGTATTCATAATCCGGAACGAAACTTTTTTCAAAATCGCCGGTAGCTCTGACCTCGATATAAAGTCCGTTTCTCTTAAGGTAACCGAATCTTATGTACCTGTTCAGCAGAAAAACACCGAAACTGATCAGAATCAGATTGGGCAGAATAACACAGATAAAGAAAGAATCGCTGTTATAAATCGAATCCCACACGGCATCAAAATTTTTAATGTATGCGACCAGAGCAGTACCGGATCTGCCGTCAGCGTTATAATCAATCTTTTTATATCCGACAAGCAGGCGATCTCCGGGTTTTGGAATGTAGGCAAACTGAGTCACTGAGACATGATCGAACTCCGGATTATCTGTTTTAAGTTCTATTTTCGTATAACCGGTGAATTTTTTTACATCCACTACTTCAGCCTCTGATTCCCCGTAGTTTCCTCCGAAGATTCTTGATCCGATAACCTCATAGAAACTGTTATTGCCGATATGGGTATAGGAAAGAATGAAATAGAAAGCCAGCAGCAGGCAGATTGCTTTTACAGGAAACAAACGCCGGACATCCGCAGCTCTTCTGAAATCGGTGATTTTTCGTTTACGGATCATATCCTTAATATATTGTTCTTTTCCTGAATGTTCGTCTTTCATAATCTGCCGCATAATCCTTGATAATTAAATCAACTGCTCCTTTTCCGGTGCTAAATCTCCAAAAATCCTATTTTACGTTCGAATTTCGGAATCAGTTTGATGTAATATTTATTGTTGTTCAGATCGTCAGGGCTCTGCAGGTAAGTTCTGAATATAAATTCCGTGTTCATTACTTCGGAAAAATCCGCATTGCGCATATGCGATCCCTGAAATATTATTGCAGGAAATCCGTCCTCCTCCATAATCAGCAGCGGACAATACTTGAAATAGCAGCTTTCGGAAATCGACATGTCAAAAACCTTGTCAAACTTATTAATCGATTTGACCTCGACATAAAAATTGTTGACTTCCAGAAAATGAAAACGGCTGTATTTTCTCCAATAATAAAACGACGTCAGAAAAATAATGACAGTAGGCACGATCAGTGTATAGATGAACGGGGAATAGTTAATCAGAGCATCACGTACAGCATCCCTGTCATTGATGTATGCCGTAACACACAGGCTTTTATCACACTGATATGTATGTTTTTTGTAGACAATATCAACCTCGTCTCCTATCTTCGGGACTTTGTATTTATACTGGGTAACAGCAAAATTATCCGGTGCGATTTTACTGTTTTTGAGAATTATTCTTGTTTCAGACGAATCATATTCGATATTTACCACCCTGGCACTGGCGGTACCATGGAATTCACTCGGGAAATAATCAACGAAAATGACACTGTTGCCTGACAGGCAGCAATAGACAAGAAACAGATAAATAATCATATACAGAGCGATATAATGCCATGGTATCAGTTTGCTTACCTCAATACCTTCGGTAAATTTCGGTATGCCGCGTTTTCTAATCATGGATTTAATATAACTCTGCTTCTGCGATAAGTCATAATCCATAGAAGAACTTCATTCAAAATTTCATCGTAAGTCATCAAACACATCTGCATATGATCTCACTTTTCAACGCGTAAACATAAGACATGCAGCACAAGAATGAAAATATTTTAAAAATATATGAATTAATCAGTTGAATTTCTGTAATTCAGAATCAGCAGAAGAACAGCATATAAAATTATTCCGGTGCAATTTTGTATTCATGCCGTCAGCATGAGCGGATCTTGCATGCGAACCTACGATAAAAGGAACAGCTCATGATCACGATGCAGATTACGGATATAAAGCCATCTAAGAATTCCGGCAAATAAAAAGAGATTAAGTATCGTGAACAAAACTGTTTTAAAATGAGGGAAACACGGCAGATTCAACCCGGGCCGGATGAATCCCATGTGCAACGGCAAAGCTGCAGTTCTGGAACAAAAAAGCACTCTGCGTATAGTAGGTTACTGTAATAAGATAAACGAAATAGTAAATGCAGAGCGCTCGGGTTATTTTCTTACATTAATAACCCGACTACAATCAATTATTGAAAAATTTATGCAAAGATATGACCTCAGTCATTATTTACGGAAAATAATCGGTATGACAACCGGCACCAGTCTTCAAAAAGCCCCCATTGCGCCGAAGTAAATCAGATACGGACTGCGGGCGATGCAGCAAAAATCAATGGCAGGCGCGTACCACAACCCCGTCGTTTCTGATTACCTCAAGAAAATAAACCTGATCCTTCGGATTATGCAGATCTCTCATGTAAATTCTGTACTTGTACCTGCTGTTATCGGCAAACCTGCGATCCCCCTGAATATTAAAGCAGACAAACGGACCTCGGAAATAAACTGCAGGAAACCCCGGGTCTGCCATTTCAAGTTCAGCGTAATCCCTGAATAAACAGACATATAAATATTCATATGGCGAGACTACAGTATAGTTCAGTTTGCATTCAAATTTTCCGGTGGCAGTAACTTCCACATACATATTGTTCTTTTTGAGATAACGGAATCTTATGTATCTCGGCAGAAATATTAATGCGCCTGCAAAAAGAATAATGACTGGAAGAACCGCGTTGAACCAGAAAAAATCATCGTTGACTATTGAATCCCATACAGCTGCAGGCTCATAAATACAACCCTTGTAAAATGAACTGCTTCCCTTGAATGTCACAAAAGCTATGTCCACGGTCTGACCGATTGCTGGCTTATACCTGTTCTGTTCAAACGCTATCGGTTTAAAACCTGGAATTTCCGCAAGTATCCTGATTTTTTTCCCGAACTGATCTGAACCAATCACGGTGGCGGAAACCTGGTGGTAATCATAATCATCGCTTAAGAATCTGTCAAAAAGGATTTCATATATACCAACGGTTAACAAATGAGACCCAAACAGCACAAAACAAAATACCACTACAGGAATCATCGAGCGCCATTGAATAATCCTCGACGCATCAATAAATCTGGTAAATTTTCCTACATTGCGTTTACGAATCTCCGCTCTTATATAATTCTGCCTGTCCGACAGATTTTCCGCTGATAAATTTTCTTCCATAAAAGCCCCTGTTTTCTGCAATTTAGTTATAAATCAAAGCCTGTGCCGGCAGCCGACTGAGGCTGTTTCCCGCAGTTGCTCAGAATGTGCCCAAAACAATATAAACACGGCAGTCAGAATATGATGTAAAAACCTTGCCGTCACTTATGATTCTGATCATAATAGAATTTTTTTTCCATTACTCCGTTAATCTGAACATCGGAAATAGTAAATTTTCCCCTCGCATCATTAATGAAGGTCGGAAATACCGCCTTTACCGCAGTAGACTTCCGGAGCAGATCTATAAGTTCATACCATTCCGTCAGACTCTCAGCCTTTATCCCGTAGGAATAGGTATGTTCGTTAAGACTGAAGACGGTCTTGTCCGTCGGATTGCACGGCCCCGTCCTGCAGGTGAAAAGAATATAATCCGTAAGAAGTCCCTGAATGAATCTGGTTCCGAAAAAATATCCCAGAACTCTGCGGTCGCGGATAATTACGGTTCCGTCAACGGCGATATTGCTTTCAATGAGTTTTTTCGTGCTGTTCGGCATAACCTGGTTGTCAATAACACTGCCGTCTCTGATATTGATCGGATATACGGTATAGATCTGTCTGCCGATTTTCACATCCCCTGCCGGCACTGCAGAGCACGCCAGAACCGTAACGGCAATAACCGCAAAAATTTTTTTTATTAAAAACCATGACGATTCAAAATTTTGATACATGTTATTTTTCTCCGCTGACCAGAGGGAACAGTTTCAGTTTTCCCGTCACGGCAATTTCCCGATCTGCAGAACGGTTTCTGCTGACTACAATTTCCTGTTCATCTGAGGAAAGATTGGTGGATCTTTCACCCTTGGAGGTAATGATTCTGATCTGCCAGTTTCCATTGCCGTCCTCTCCGTAAAAGGCATTTGAGAACAGTTCCCATGGATGAGAAGGTTCCACCACATAGGTAACAATTGAACCAAGACTCTTTACAATGCTTTTCGTGCCGGCCGGCGAAATGATTTCAATTTGGACAAAAGTCAGATCGCTGTGTCTGCAGCTTTCACTCAGATAATTGTTTTCATAGTAGCTGCCCTTGCGGTAATAGGCGATAACACTGTCGCAGCCGTCATTTCCGTCCATCAGTTCAGCAAAGATTTCCGGAGAAATCACCAGCGCCACCTGCGATATTTTTCCTTTTTTACCGTTATTGACCGTAGTTATGGTAAGAGCGTCGGCAACATTGTCAGCCGGTCTGAATTGAAGACTGTCAAGTTTCAGCACAGTCGGATTCATATAAATATCATTGATTTTCTTAAGATTTCCGGCTTTGTATTTTGCGGCGATCCGCACAGCCTTTTCAGCGTCAATCAGACCGAATCCGAAAAGATTGCTGAACCTGTAGCCTGCGCCGTTGGTTACCGCCTCATCCTCGATTATGAGATTTGCACCGTCCTCGAACCAGATATTGTATTTGTCGCTGGTTGCCATATAGGATGCAAGATTGTCATGTGATGACGATTTGATTAAAATATCACGGATATCGGCCCAGGTAAGTTTCGGATTCACCTGTCTTATTAATGCCGCCACCGCCGATACCATCGGAGTCGCGGCGGATGTTCCGTTCATTTCACTGGTATAGTCGCCGTTGTAGTTTTCATCCGCAGAACCGTCGCAGAACTCCCTCAGCATCGAATTCTTGGAAAGAAGACTGCAGTATATTCCTGTGGTGCCGTTGGTAAGACCGGTTAAATCTGTAGTCATGATGCCACGTGAATAATTTATCAGACCGTCTGTGGTATCATTGCGGGTACCTCCGAAGGCTGTTACCAGATTGCTTGCACTGGCGTTGGAGTAATACGAGTGATGACCGTTGGAATCGCAGGCGGCAATGCCGTTGACAACCGGGAATATTCCCATGGAGGAAATCTGTGAATACTGGCATCCGACATTGTAAAAGCGGCATGCGGTGTAATAAAATCTGATTTTGCCGGATTCGTGTTCCTTTTCGCGGTACCATGCCGAATAGTAATTTCCTATGGACTGATTGATTACAGCATTTTTTTTCAGATATTTCAGAATATATTTTTTTTCATCCCTGTCGGTTTCGTCCATAAAATTATCAATCGAACCCGGCTCGGCACCGATGCTGGAACTGAAAATCTGATTTTTTTCAGGCTCCATGTAATAAGGAAACGAATAATTCAGGGCATAAATATCACGGTAATTCGGAATAACCGGGATCAGCCCGGCATCATAGGCAATGCCGCGGACACCGAGAAAATTACGTGCCTCCGCGCCTATTATTCCCGCAACCCTGGTACCGTGGGAATTGCCGCTGGTAAAATCTATCGGATAAAGATAACCGGACAGGTCCCGGGCCTTGCCTTTAATGATTTTATTTACCAGATCCGGATTGTTCGGATCTACTCCTGTATCAAAGACCACCACCTCTGTTCCCCTGCCGGTAATGCCCTTTTTCCATACAGGGAGTATATTTAGATCCAGCGACGGTTCTCCTTCGGAACTGTAGCCTCTTCTCGGAAACAGACCTTTTTCATAATTGCGGGTACTTACCTCATAGGTGTCAAGACCGTGATTTCTGATATACCACTGCTTGATTGACAGCGGATCGAAACTGAAATAAACGGTGACACGCACTTCCACTCTGGTTGTTACAAGGTGTTCGTCTGTCTCATAGCGGAAAAGAGTAAAATTGTCCGAAAGCGGAGCTATTCCGTTTTTGGTCTGAAGTTTTGAGAGATCGTCCATTACATAGGTTAACCGGCGGTCGCTCTCGGTTATGGTGCCGAACTCCGGCGGTTCAAGAATGCCCTGATAGCCGACAAAGGTATAGTTGTCGAAATCGAGGTCCGGATCTATGTATATGACTCTTTTAAGACGGAGCACCTTTTCCATCTGATTGGGTGAATCATGCTGCTCAAAGAAATTGTTGATGAACAGACCGTCAAGATATGAGGCCGAATCAAAATCAACATCGGAATAGATAATGGTTTCACTGTTGTCTTCTTCCGGTTCTCCGTTTTTTTCATTTTCAGGAGAACCTTCACCGGTACCGCCGGCTGTATCGGACTGTGAAACGGTTCCGGCAGTCTCCGGCTGTTCCGGCGAACCTTCGTGACCGGTATTTTCGGATTTGTTTTTTTTCTGAAGCTGCGGATTCCCTGTTTCATCCGCAGAACCGTCCGAGTTATTCAGGGTGCCGTCCGGCGCTGAATTATCCTTAGGCTCCGGTAAACCCTGCAGATCTTCAGAAGTCATTTGCTGCGGTTCCTCCTTCGGTTCATCCGGCACATCCCGGATATGGACCGCCAGAGGCGAATTTTCCATATACTGAGCATTCTGCGGCTCGTCCGCTCGGACTGAAGAATACGCATTCAGCACCTGCAGTAAACAGACCGTAAACAGTATTTTATTGGAGAAAATAGTCATGGCAGCTTAAAAAAAAAGAACATCAAACAAACTGCACCGATTTTATCATTTTAGCGCTGTAAAATAAATTATTTGTTTCTTTTGTAATCAGAATCCGTTCCTTACTGCAACCGCCCGAAACAAATAATTTTCCGGTTTCAGAGATGCAACAGCAATTTGCCATAAACAGATTTGTCTGATTTTCATACCGTGATCTCATTTGAAATCAGGAAAATTAAACCAGAGCAAATCTTATGATAAAATCAGAAGCAGTAACGATATTTGTGAATTGCTCTGTTATGTTAAGGATTTACCATGCTGTCAATTGAAGAAACTGTTTTTTTGAAGGCGGTACCGGATCCCGGTCTGCTGCTGAAATTCGGATTCAGCCGGAATAATGATACATTCAGCTACGAGGTCCGTTTCCTTGATGAAATGTTTCTGGCAAAAATCAGAATCGTCATACAGGATAACGGTAAATTTACAGTTACCGGCAAAGTGATCGATCTCGATAATGACGAGGAATATCTTCCAATCCGCAACAGTAACATTGCCGGAGGGTATACCAGCAAAGTAAAATACGAATACACGGCAATTCTCGGCAATATCAGAGATAAATGCTTCAAATCAAACTATTATGTCAGCGAACAGGCAAATCTGATAACAAGATATATAGAAAGCTCAGGAAAATCAAAAATAGAATTCCCTTGGATTAAGGCTCCCGATGCCGGAATTTTCAGATGCTCCAATCAGAAAATGTTCGCTCTGATCATGTCGGTTGACTACAGCAAACTCGATCCGGAAAGAAAAGATGCCGTTGAGGTTGTCAATCTGAAGGTAAATCCACGGGATGTACCGCTGCTGACGGAAAAGGATGGTTTCTATCCGGCCTATCACATGAACAAGAAGCACTGGATTACCATTGTGCTTGACGGAACAGTGAATTACGATACCATCAGACGTTTTACCGACAGCAGTTTCACTCTGGTGGATAAAATCAAAAAAAGCAGTTTTCAGGGAGAACCGCTCAATCTTTCGAACAGCCACTGGATAATTCTGTGCAATCCGCACTACTACGATGTTGAAAAAGCATTCAGGGAAAACGACCAGATCCTCTGGAAACAGACCACCAGAATCAAACCGGGAGACCATGCATATATTTATGTCGGTGCACCGTATTCATGCATCATGTATAAGTGCGTCGTTGATGAAACAGATATTCCTTACGAGCATTCCGGGAAAAGTGTTAAAGTGAAAAAAGCAATGAAAATCACCAGACTCAGAAAATACCGCACAGGGGCAATCTCACATGCGACTCTTGCCAGATTCGGCATTAAACTGCTTGTCGGTCCCCGCCGCATGAGTGAAGAGCTGATCCAGTACATCGAGGAGAATCTGGAAAAAGGTCTGTAAGACATGCCGATCCTGATTTTCAGAAACCATAATCAAAACGGCGGTCAGGATTATCCGCAGCCGCCGGAGAAAAGCATTTTCCTAGCGGCGGGCGGCTTCCTCGATTCTTTCAAGAAGAATATTCTGCAGCATCAGTTCCTCAAGAGAAAAACTTCTCTGATCCGCCAAAACGGCTGAGCCATGACCTGTATACGCAGGCATATAATCAGATGCATGCTCCTTATAGACAACCCATTTTCTCTCCATAGCCCTTACTGCATCCTTTGCGTTCGCATTGTTTTTCAGACCGGACATGATTTTTTTATAGGTTTTGTTAAGTTTCTGATCCTGAACGGAAAACCCCTTGGACTGGCAATCGTACATATCTGTCATCGAAACTGCGCGGGAAATACACTTCTCCATGCCGGGATACGCATTTCTCTCATCATAAGTGTATCTGACATTCCTGGTATCCTCATAGCCTTCCACCGCATTATCGCTTTCACGGGAAATAAAATATTTAAGATGTGTATTCATTTTTATTACGGCGGCAAGTTCATACAGAACGCTTTCAGCCTCGGCCCTTTCGGCAGAGGTAACACTGGCGAATGCCGGTTTTACCAGAGCTGTAAATTCATTCCACTGCCTTACGGTATTTGTCAGCAGACTCCATGCTTCTGCATTGTCCGCCATGATCTTTCCTGCTGTTTTCAGATTTTTTTCAAATCTGGTCTTCTGTCTGGAAAGTTCACTGTTACCGCATTTTTTCACTGCCGAAAAAATTTTTTCGGCACATGCGGATTTTTGATTATTTAAATCGCATTTTGCACCGGTAACGTCCGGAGTCAAAAGTTCAAAACATTTATTGAAATTCACACCGTAGTTTTCATGATGCGGAAGGGTGTAGGCCTGGGAGACGCCGATACCTGCCAGGATCTGCAGAGCGGCGAACAGTTTTAAAAATTTCATTATGCGGTTCCTCATTATGCGGTTCCTTCTGAAAATTCAGTAAATCAACAGTCAGTTCCGTATTATCTCACATTTATCCCCCGCAGAGTTCATTTTTATATTCGGATAAAACAGGGATATTTCGGCTCTTCGGGTATGATAGTGGGGAAAAAATCCCCACATCACTAGTCTTTATGCGGATCTAACAAATTTCATTTTTCTGTTGGGTAACTGTACCCTCAAATTAGAACGTAAGCGTAACAGCAATCCGCACAGCGGTGACCACAGCCATGACGGTGATCAAAAACACCATCGCCAATACGCACACAGCCATCATCTCCAACACGACCACGAGCTGGACGACCATCAAGACGACCATCTCCACGGCGCTGACCGAGATGAAGAATAAGGTCACGGAAGTGCTGGCAACCGGTATCAATGACAACGCCTGGCGCGTGAAGAACGCTGCAAGCAATCTGCCCTCTGCGGTTGATAGCACCCTCGGTTTCTCCGTTCCGGAGGAAGGACCTTTTTCTCATGCTGACGAGTATATGCCCGACTTCATGAAACTCATGGCAGAGGGCATCAAGAAGAGCGGCAAGGTTGTGATGAACGCGGTGCGGAGCCTGTCTGACTCCATGAGCGGTGTGTTTACCGGGCTCTCTATTCCAGAAATCAACGCTGGTCAGCTGGCACAGGCAGGAGCAGGAGGCGGCGGTACAGTTAGCAACTCCAAGACCATCAACATGGGCGGGCTGACGGTTAACGTCAACGGCTGCAACGTCCAGAACGATGATGACCTTGCGGACAAGGTCGCAGACCGCATCAATGCGATGCTGAACTAAGACGACTCGGTGTGGGGCAGATAAAGCCATGCATCGAGGGCGTCTATAATTAAGACACGAAAAATACCAGAAACAGGATTTGCTATTTGGAGAAAAATCGGCTAAAATACGATTGAATCGTATTTTGGACGAAGGAACTCTTATGACTTATATCAAGAGAACGCTGGAAAAGAACATTTTGGAAATTAGCGAGGATTACAGCTGCTTGCTGCTGATTGGCCCGAGGCAGGTCGGAAAAACAACAATGCTTGAGCATCTGATGGAAGGGACGGCTCGTCAGAAGGTTACCCTGGATGACGCAGAGAATCGTCGGCTTGCAAAAAGTGACCCGGCATTATTTCTTGAAATGCATCCTGCACCTGTTTTGATAGATGAAATCCAATACGCACCTGAACTGTTCTCTTATATCAAGATCAATGTGGATAACGGAGCGGCTCCTGGTTCCTACTGGCTAACAGGTTCTCAGGCTTTTCAGCTGATGGAACTGGCACAGGAATCGCTGGCAGGAAGAACAGCTATCATCCACATGTCCTCGTTGTCCCAGGCGGAACTATACGGGGATGGGACGACGGAACCGCTCACACTTTCCATTGCAAAGCTAAATTCCAGAAAAGAGCATCTCACCAGCTGTAATTCTATAGAGATGTTTGAGAGGATCTGGAATGGTGGAATGCCTGGACACAAGAGCGGAAGATACAGGGATAGGGACGTCTTTTACAGTTCCTATATCCAGACCTACATCAACCGTGATGTAACGGACATGATTCCCGGTGTGGATAAGCTGCTATTTGCGGATTTTATCCGGGCTGCTGCGTGCCGTGTAGGTCAGATGCTCAATGTGCACGATATTGCGCAGGATGTCAGTGTGTCTGATGATACAGCAAAAAGATGGCTGCAGGTGCTTGAGAAATCTGAAGTCATCTTCTACCTCAGACCATATTCCAATAACCTTCTTAAGCGCACGGTCAAGACACCGAAAATGTACTTTTTCGACACAGGCCTTGTAGCCTACCTGACAAAATACTCAAGCCCCGATATTCTTATGAATGGTGCAATCAATGGGGCGGTCCTTGAGAACTACACGGTAGCGGAGATTAGAAAAACCTGGCATAATAGCGCAAAAGAGTGTTTGCTTCACTATTACAGGGACAAGGACACAAATGAGATCGATATGGTGATTGAGACAGATGGCGAACTTCATCCGTTGGAGATTAAGAAGAGTACAAATCCGGGGACGGAACTTGCGTCAGCTTTCAACGTACTGGATAAGGGGTCGGTTCCAAGAGGCACAGGCGCAATTCTGTGTCTGAGAGAGGAAATATCTGCGATAGACAGAAGCACGTTTATTCTTCCGATATGGATGATCTAAAGAAAATGTAAAGCGTCTAAAATAAGACGCAATCGGATATTAGACGGTAAGAATTAAGTATTAGGTCTAAAATACCCGTTTAGACCTAATACTCTTTTAAAAGATTTTTATTCTCCTCTTTTGTTCCATTGGCGGAGGTATCCTTGTCAGAAACAGCTTTGGTTACCGATTTTAAGCAAATACCAAAATTCGTGTGACGTTCAAGGGAATTAAGTTCCTGCTTGATATAGTTCCAGGAATCAACATAATCTGAAGTCACAGAGAAATCAGATTCAGCAAGGAATTTGACAAAGCCATCAGTATCCTGTCTATACCGTCTCACAAATGCCACTGCATCTTTCTCCTTTTCTTCATCTGAAGAGTTTTGCTTGTTATGAAGTACATGATCCAGATTGCAGGACATATAGTATAACTGATACGGAATATTCCATATCTTCTGAGTGGCTGATAACACATTGAGGCATCGACTCTTTGTCGAATTTCGCTCCCGTATTCCGTCAGCATTGGACGTACGTATCTCAGTTAGAGAGTATTTCGTTTTACTGACCGACGAATCCTCCACCACGTTTTCATCGGGAATGTATGCACCATCAGTATCAGTTATATGAATAATCTGCTGAAAATTAGTATTTTTCAAGTAATTGGAATTTGCATATTTTTTTACAATATCACAAACAATGGTTTTAATTTTTGAAGGGTTGGTTCCTGGTTTTGAAGTGATATCTCCGTGTGTAATGTGCACATATACGGAACTACTGCTGAATACTTTCTCCAGCATAACGCCAAGAGCTTCATCGTCTGAAGGTCCTTCTACAATTACAAATACGATTTTCTTACGAGCCACTGTATTCCCCAGCCTCTCTGAAGGCAAAAGCAATTTCTGCATTATGAGTCGGCTTATACAGTTCCTCATCTTGTTCGCCAAGCATTATATCCCGATAATAAAAGTTGCGTAGATTATTATTATCCTTAACATTCGTCATGCGTGTATAGCGATGATATGGATTTGTAGTCGTGAATGCAATAAAGCCTCGATCAATGGTCTCAAGCGGTCTCAGGTTATGAGAAGTAAAGATGAGCTGACCTTTTCCTTTTTCCGTAATAATACGGAGAAGTTCTCCAAGAAGATACTCAAACACTCCTGCATCCAATTCATCCACTGCAACAGTAATTGATGACTTATTATAAACCACAATAAGCAACTGGAGAATGGAGATTATTTTCTTGATACCTTCAGATTCATATTTAAGAGGTATCTCTTTGGATCCTCTATTGGACATGAACTGAATCCTATTTCCGCGTTCTCCATCAGGTAAAAGTAAAGAGCCCAAATCTTTTACACCTACAGTCAGTCCGGGAATCAATTGTGCAAGAACGATATTCATATTAGAAATGATTTTCTCTACCACTTTTTTTTCCTTCTCCCGGATCTCAACAGGACTACCAAGTGGCAACATAATAATTCCTTGATAGTCTAGACTACCTTCCGAAATTTTAAACATCAATGGCTGAGCATTCAGACTGATTACTCCTGTATGTGATGTTCTCACTACAAAAAGGCTGGTGTTTCCATAGTTAACCAGGCTCTCAATAATTGAAAAATAGAATTTAAGATCGTTGTCAAAATTGCCTTCTGCCCGATGTACTTCCACATTTTTGCGAATAATTTCCAACAGTTCCTTCGAGAAGATAAAAGACCTGGAAGATGCTTCTGCAAGCTTCTTGGCAACCAGAGAATTGGTAGCTGTCTCTCTGCTGTTTCCTATAAGCAGATGTCTCTTCGCCACCGGAGAAAAACTATCTTCGCAACTGGTATCCATTAAACGACCAATCTTAGTCTGCTTATCTGACAAAATTGGGCATTTGAGCAACTCGTTAAAAATAACGACTTTCCGCTCACCATGATTTAGCTCAACTGTATTCTGAATTGCATCTTGCACGCTTCTTATACTGAATTGATATATAACTGTTTGCGGTTCTTCTTCCAGCAGAATACTAAACTCAAAAGAAAGTGTCGCCTCGTCTGAATCAGCATTGATATAATCGGCAAACTCCAAAGGAACAGGACGCCCGCAAAGCACAATCTTCAAAAGGTCAAGTGCTTCAACAACTGACGTTTTACCGGATCCGTTTTGACCATAAATACCAATAACACTTGCCTTGTAGTCCTTTCTTGCGTTTTTTAAGGAAAGACTGCCATTAATAACGTTTTTAAAGTTTTGAATACAGATATTCGTAATGCGGACAATTGATGCATTCATATGAGTTACCTTCACTAATTCCATGAGTCTTATAATTATTGTATCATCGTTTCTCAAGATTACAAATACAAACATTAAAATATTCACAAAATATTCCGATTTCTTTATTCATTTTCAGTTTCGCAAATTTCATAAATTTAATGTTAATTTCCAAAAAATTTAACACTCAAAATATGACCTAATCATTAAGTTCTCCAAAAATCCTTTATTTATAATAACTTAGCAGTTATTGTTCTAGAATATCTGCTAATTTTTTGTATAATTAGAGTGTTATTTAGTAAGCGTAACAGCAATCCGCGTTATTTACGTGATTGCTGTTACGCCTACTTTGGAACAATTCTGCTGGAAAGCGACTTAGACCTAACTCCTGAAATGGCTTACAAGACATTCGACAGCAGGTGGCAAATCGAGATTGTCATGAGGTTTTATAAGTCTGCATGCTGCTTTGATGATACCAGAGAGCATGATGATTATTCTGTGATTGCTTCTGAATTTTGTGACTTTCTTGCCACGGTTCTGACTTTCAAGCTTATCAACTTTTTTGACAAGAAACGACTGCTGGAAAGAATGACTTACAAAGAATGCATGAAAATGCTGAAAAGGGCCAAAAAGTCAAAAGACGACAACGAAGACTGGAAGCTAATAAAAATCAATCCTTCATGTCAGAAATTTTTGGAAGAACTGGAGATTTTGTCAAAGCAGATGGACGCAGCCCCAGCTCACTCAGTCGTCCACTCGGAAAAGGGGAAGACCTCCCAAAAATAAGCCAAACAACTGATTTGGTCGGGCATATTATAGTCTAGCATTTTGGGAAAGTTGTAGATAATAATACTGTCGAAAATTCTATACATCCTTTTGTAATTTGCAAGAAGAACTCTCTGTTCAATTTTACCGAAATTGGTGCTGAAGTCAGTGCCGGCTGGCTTTCCATCGTGCAAACCGCCAAAGTTAACGGTCTTAATCCCGGCAGATATCTGAAATGGTTGTTATCAGTTATCCCATCCGTCAGACCAAAGAGCAACCTTGATAACCTGAGGAAACTGCTGCCATGGTCACCGGATGTTCCGGCTGACTGCTTTGCCAGAGATCTCGAAGAGATTCGTACGCAAAATCTCGATAAATAATCATTAGCCTTTCTTTTGCTGTAAAGTTTGCTACTGTATTTTTGATCCATCAAATGAAACTCCGTTCATCAAATTCGTTGATGGGCTCATAATAAAACAGTTCGGCAATCACGTAAATAACGCGGATTGCTTTTACGCTTACCACACATCCATGCCAGCATTATTGCAAACAATGTTGGTCCCAAGGGATAACGAACTTTTTTAGGATCTCTGCTATCTTGTATTTCAACTATATCCATC
>CACWLF010000015.1 GCA_902761645.1 uncultured Aeromonadales bacterium
CATTCTCTCATAACGTAGTTCATTAACTTTTTAAAGTTAAATCACTTAGACTAAGCAAAAGTCCATAATTTCCTAAAAGGTTATTATGGATCGTTTACTAAATTTATACCGACTATTTAAATAAACCGTTCAAAATTAAAAATAAAACAACTACCAGTTTTTTAGGCTGATCGCACAGGCTAAAGCTGCCAAACAGCGTGCTTCCTGAAAGTCAGGAGCTGTCAGCAGATCTTTGACCTTTGCAATCGGATAGGAAATAACATCCAGGGGTTCAGGCTCATCCCCCGTGTCTAAAACAGAAGGAATCAAATCCTCTGCAAGAAGCAGACAGATAGATCCCTGAAAAAAAGAAGGAGCGGAATTTACACTGCGCAAAAAAGTAATTTTATTGGACAAATAACCAATCTCTTCCTGCAGTTCCCTTTGAGCCGCCTGCATCCAGGTTTCACCACTGTCAATTTTACCTTTAGGGAAACCCAGTTCATAACTATTGGTGCCGGCACAGTATTCCTTTACCAGCAGAAGATGATCACCAAGCACT
This sequence comes from uncultured Aeromonadales bacterium, assembly GCA_902761645.1. Classification (GTDB taxonomy): domain Bacteria; phylum Pseudomonadota; class Gammaproteobacteria; order Enterobacterales; family Succinivibrionaceae; genus UBA2804. The sequence goes on from CACWLF010000015.1 coordinate 542, forward strand.
GGAACCATCATTACAGCCCCGCGGTTGCTTCCGAGCATTCTCTCGTAAAATCGTTCGACACCGTTGGAAAACCGTAGATGGAGTTTCTCAATTTTAAAATGATCTGTACTAACCTCGATCGAACTGCTTAAAATCCGAGGTACCTGCTGCGCTTCACTCATTAATATGTGAAAGTTCCCTGATATACAATTTCATATGTTCCGGTAGGATTCATCTTACCGAACATCTGTAGCAGCATTGAAACTTCGTTCCTATGATTTTCCTTAGGTTTGGCAAATGCTCTGACCACATATGCTCTGCGAGGCAAATCGTATTCCATGTTTCCGTCCAGGGAAAAGAACTCATTCTCGACTTTCATCATTTTGGCTATAAGCAGACCGTTGCGGCAATTCAGATCGATCTTGGAACTTCCCAGATCAAAATCGCCCATAGGTGTAAAGAGAACAACACCGTCAAGACCGACATTGCCTTTTAATTTTCTGCACTTATTCATACTCATGCTGGCTTCATCGATGGATAAATCGATATTTCCATTAACTTTTACCGGTAATGAGTACTTGGCATATTTTAAGAAGTTGGCAAATGAAATTTTCATTTTTACATCTTCAAAATCATACGAACCGTCTTTGTTGAACTGAACGCTTCCTATACCGTTAAGACCTTGCGGATCTTTCACAATCAATGTCAGCTGCTTTGTTATTAAGCCCCACAGCGAGGTATGCCAACGAATGTTCTCATATGAATATTTATCTATAGTCAAATTTGATGCTGCACCGTCAAATACAGTACCGGTAACACCTACCAAAGAAATTTCCTTTGGCAGATCAATCATTTTAATTACTTTTGCGGCCGGTGCGGTTTCAAATACAAAATATACAAAGAAGATTAGAAAAAAAGCAATTCCTAACAATACTTTGTGGATTTTCTTCATTTTTTCTTTCCCCTAAATTCGTCCAACCAATAATCTTTTAACTGTAATGTTGCTGGAATCAATTGCATTAATGTCAATGCCATCTACATAAATAGCATATTTGTTTTCTAAATCCTGTAAAAATCCGAACAGATCGACAGAATCAATTTTTTCAATTTCAATGCTGACGGCTTTCTTGCCTGATTTCACCATTTTGTTAACAGTTATACCATAGTCTTTGGCAACTTTATCTATTGCAGACTCGATACTGATGCTCAGGTCAACCGGCACACTGTTTGTGTTTGTTTTTTGTGCTGTAGAATAACTTGCAATAGTATGGTAATCCTTTTCATATCGCTGTGCTTTGGCCTGCAACGTTGAAATTCTGGCCTGAACAGGATAAACAAAAATAAAATAACCCAATACAACAGTTACAACTACCATGACCGCAACGGCAATTTTACGTTCAGAATCACTCATTGTCTGCCAGCGTTTATCAAGATTTCTGAGGAATTCTATGATTTTTCTTTTCATTTTACTTTGCCTCTTTAACCACTAAATTAACAGTCTTTATGCCGTTCTTGACACTGATTCCACCGTAATCAGACTCATAACCCAACGTTTGGAAGGACTTCTTTATATCCTCGACGTTATCCAGATTTTTATATATCAATCTGAATCTGTAGGTGCGCTGTCTGCGATCGTAAGAAAAAGTCTGCAACTGTACCTTGCTGTTAAAACTGCCCGCCACATCAGCCATATGATGAACAAAACTCTCATCTTCGGAAGTTCCTGTATCGACCTTCTGGTTTGTAATCTGCTTAAACTGCAGAATAGGATTTGAAACGTTTGTCACAGAAGGAAACTTGGTTTTAAATATTTTTTTAACATCCGCACGCAGAGTTGTTGTTTTCTTTTCAAGCTGAACCCAATCCATAATCAGAGCCGCATAAGATACCAACATCACTGCTGCAACTGCAATCCCGACCTTGTACCATGGGCGCATCAAAGGATGCTTCCAGATAAAACTTCCGGAAGACTGTATCAGTCCCGTAGGTGTAACCTTGCTTGCAAGAGCTCCTTTTGCAATTGCTCCCATAGGAAGAGGAACCAGTCCGTACACCTTGTCAGCAGGCCAAGGAAGTTCCGACATACAGTAAAAAATAGGCATCTCGCCACCTATTTTGAAATACTGCTTGGCAAGTTTGGTACTCATAACCATACCGGAGTTCTTTTCATTTCTGAAAATAAGTTCTCCGTCCAAATCCAGAAACGATATACGTTTTTCAACAAATGGAAGGGTAAAACAGTCAATTGTATACTTGGAAGGGTGAAGATCTCTTGACTCGAAAATTTTTTTGACTTCATCAAAAAATGATTTTTCATAAGCCATCACATCAACTTTATGGCCCTTCGCCTCAAGAACAACAATTTCCAAATCATCAGTATCACTGGAAACCTCGGATTCTATCATGAAAGGAATCGAATCCTTCATATTCTGATTATATTTCTTAGGATATTCAATCTGTTTGAAAAAGAACTTGCTGCATGGCAGCACCACAATCAAATCAAGAGAATAATAAGCGGAAAGATTACCTAATTCTTCTATTCCTTTTAAAGTTCCACATTGAATAATACTGTTGTCACGATCTTCTATTACGGCATAATTAACCGCACCCGTCAATGAAACATCCAGACGAATCACTAAATGCTGACTCATTCAAGTCCTCCGTATTCTCTTTTATATAATTCTACGTAACGGTTCTTGCGTTTGTAGAAAGATTTATAAATAACAGTTGTATTGTTATACTCCACCTTAGTAACACCACTAAAATAACCGGAGTTAACCATTAAAATACTATTGAAAAACGCCTTGTTTTTACTGGTAATTCTACCTTTAACCTGATCTAAATTTAAAAACTGACTTGTTGATGTCCATCCGTTCATTTCACGCTGTTCGATTATTTCCAGCGCATCCTCCACAGTCATGTTATCATCCACAAACAATGCCGCTAACAGCGGAGATCTAAATTTAGTCATTGTATTAACATTAATTTTCAATTCATTTGTATTTAAAGCACATAAATAAGGAGATATGCGTCGATAAATACTTGCCGACATGCCTTTCACAGCTCTGATCTCGCTAACATCACTTATAAAGGCATTCGGTATCAGAAACGGATACGGCAGTCCGCGGTAATACTGATCCTCCGCACCGAACGGCAGCGTATTTGAATCGGTATCAATCATATCGGTAATCGAATCCGCAACCTCTTCTGCATTATCAGCCGGAATCTGCAGATATACCATTAAACGATAGAGCACATCCCTGACCAGATTTATTTTCTTCTCGTTCTCATCACGCGAGGTATAAAGAGAATTTCCCAGAGAATTTAAATTAAGACAGGCATAATCATCTTGAAGATATCCTCTGATAGTTCCCCCGTCCACTTCGAAACTGCGCTCCGGTGAAGCCCAGTAGCCGCTTAAATTAACAGTATTATGATTATCTTCAAAGTCCTGGTGCAGTACGCGGGCCGCAAGTTCCTCTGAACCGACTCCGTACCATTTCGCCTGAATACCGTTAACGAAATTTGCTGTACGCAGAAATTCACTGTTGTATTTCACGGTTATGTTAGTAGAAACAATTACCATCACTGATAAAATCAGCAGCACAACAATAATCGCTGAACCTTTGCTATCCCTGCTTTTACTCATCACGCAACACCATATAAACTCTTTGAATCTTACCGTAATCATCAAGAGTTATAGAAAACAACACTCCTGCCGGCACAGTGCCTTCTCTTGCAAATTCAGACCAATCCTTGGCATTTCTGGCATTTTTAAACTTTAACTCAAACCTTGAAACACCGGTGATCAATGTTTCCCATGCCGGAGGCCGATCCTCTATCGGATCCTGGCGATCGTAGGTACCGCGCTGCAGTTCTCCATCTTTCAAGCGATACGCAACACGCTGCAGTTCGCTTCTGTTAAGCATTGCACCCGGGTTTAATAAACTGTTTCTGACAAACTCAATACCCCAGTCATCAGAATTTAAAATATTCTTGGCTGCCCAGACATATCTTCGAACACCCTGCGACGGGTAGCGGTTGTTTCGATGTGCCATCTGTGAAAAGTCACGATCCACTATCATAAAAGTTTTTTGAATGGCAGCCAGACGATCAATTCTTCTTCCTGATACTTCATCAGTTTGTACAGCACTCTGCAGCACCTGATATGATCCGGTGGCCAGAATTGCAAAAATGAAGATACTTACCAATACCTCTACAAGAGTAAAACCGCTATTTTTCATTGTTTTGTATATACATATGTGCGAATCGTAACAATGGGATCATCATACTTTTTGGTTTCATGAACCTGCATATCAATGGCCATGAGAGCATCATCTCCCGTTTCTATTGCCTGATAACGGTAGTACCATGTTCGATCTGCTAATTTTTCTTCTCCGGTAACCCACGATTTTGAAGGCAATACATTGCGCATCTTTAATTCTGTCAATTGATTGTCAGCAACAAAGGTGGCGAAGGTTTTATTTTCCAGCAACTGCAAACCGAAAACCTGGTTGTTCATGGATGACAGCAAAGCAACGCTCACCATGGAAAATACAGCCAAAGCAACCAGTACTTCCAGAATTGTCATACCGCGATAACTAGAAAGTTTCCGTTTCATTGTCCGATCCTCTAACAAGGGTAATGCGGCCGTTCTCCTGAGCAGAAATGGTGTATTCCTCATTAACCTCTTCATTTTTTAATTTCAGAGTAAACGGTGTCAGTTCCATTGAAGGGTAAAAGAAAACCTGAGGTCTTTCCTTAACATCAAATTTTGACGTCAGAGATTCTCTTTTAAAACCAGCAGTCGTGCTGCCGGTCTGATAGCCTATCCCCCCAACCTGAAGTTCCACTTTGACACCTTCCGGCCACCTGTATTTGCTTTTAATCTGGGTCAGTTTCTTTTCAGCCCAGTTATAATTTTCATAGTTGTCTATCTGACGAATAATTTGACTGATAATATCATCACCCTGAAACAAGGACGGATCATCGGGACGTTCCCTTTGCATGATCTGCATTTTTTCATTGGTAAAATAAACGCCTATCACCTGACTTTCCACCATTGCCTGTTCAGATATATAAGCAAAGGTTCGTGCATAGCGGTGGCACAAATCATCAAAGGTATTCGAATCATTGCCTTTCGAAGGCACAGCCAGCATCACCGTGGACGCCGCCAGCCCCATAAGAAGAACCACCACCAGAATTTCTAATAAAGAAAAACCTTTAACCTGCAACTTAACCATTAATAATCGTCATCATCCCCTTCAGAATCAGACTTCCAGTTACCAATATCATCATCTGTACCGTCTTCCTGATCCGGTCCATAAGAATAAATATCATAGCTGTCAGGATTATGAACACCAGGATTTGCATACTGATATTTATTACCCCATGGATCATCAGGCAATTCCTGCACATATCCGCCCTTTTTCCAGTTCTTAGGAACCGGTGCGGCAACAGGTTTCTTGACTAAAGCCTTCAATCCCTGTTCCGTGGTAGGGTAACGGCTGTTATCTAATTTATATAAATCCAGCGACTGCTGAATATTCTTAATATCTATCTTTGATTTGCGAATTTCAGCATCCGCTTTTGAACCCATTACGTTAAAAGATACAATTGATGCAAGCATACCCATAATTACCACTACTACCATTATTTCGAGCAGGGTAAATCCTGATTGTTTTTTCATTTATACTCCTTTATTAAAATTTTATACCATACTGTTCATCTTGAGGATCGGTTCAAGAATTGAAAGTACAATAAACAATACAACGGTTGCCATGGAAACAATTAAAAGCGGTTCAAACACGCTTAACGCCATGCTAACCTGCCGTTCAAACTCATTATCCTGGTTATCAGCAGATCTGATAAGCATATTATCAAGTTCACCGGACTTTTCACCTGATGCAATCATGTGAATCATCATTGGCGGGAACAACTTTGTTCTGTCAAGCGCCACCTTGAGGGACGAGCCTTCACGCACCAGATCAGTTGCTTCTGCAATTTTGGTTTTTGCATACTCATTGCCGAGAACATCACCGCTTATTTTCAGACTTTCAAGCAACGGCACAGCCGAAGAATTCAAAATAGCCAGAGTTCTGGCAAAACGGGCAGTATTTATGCCTCTGCTTACTCTTCCAATTACAGGAAGCTTCAAAATCAAACTGTGAAATCTCAGTAAATTCTGACGTTTGGTAATCCATAATCTAAAAAGGACAATCAATCCTACGATTGCAATCAGAATAAAGAATCCGTAATTTTTCAAAAAGTCACTCACGATAATCAATACCTGGGTTGAAGTAGGCAGTTCCTGTTTCAGATATACAAACTGTGCAATAACCTTTGGAACAACACTTGTAAGAAGAATTGTTATGACAGTAACGGCAACCAGAGTCAGAATAACAGGATAGATCATAGCCTGAAGAATCTTGCTCTTGATACCCTGGCGTCTTTCACTGTAATCGGCAAGACGCAACAATACAGTATCAAGATGACCGGATTTTTCACCTGCCGCAACCATTGAACGGTACAGGGAATCGAAAACCTTTGGAAACTGAGCCATTGAATCCGCCAGTGTATGACCTTCCAGAACCTTGTTACGAACAGCGGAAATAATTGTACGATGCTGATTGTTTTCACACTGATCAGCTACAGCCTTGAGAGCCTCTTCTATCGGTATGGATGCGGCAACCAAAGTTGCCAGCTGTCTGGTAATTAGTGTTAAATAGGAAAGCTTGATAGTCGGCTGGAAAAAGGAAATTTTTTCCTGACTTGTCTTCATCTTCTTGGTTGACTCGATCACATCAAGAGGCACCAGATCCATTTCACGCAAAGCATTGCGGATCTGCCGGGCGTTATCACCTTCCCGGATACCTGTAACAGTCTTTCCTGATTTATCAATAGCAGTATATGAATATGACGCCATAATCAATTATCTCTTGCAACGCGCAACACTTCTTCCACGGTTGTTTTTCCTTGTAAAACCTTATTCATACCATCCTGCTTTATGCTAGGAGTATAAGGTCGGATAAGATTTTCAATATAAAGTTCACCTTTGGCTTCGTTGATACTTTCACGAACCTCGTTATTCACTAAAAGCAATTCATGAATTCCGGTTCTTCCTTTGTAGCCTGTATTGTTACAGGCCTTGCAGCCGACAGGACGATATAAATACACATCTTCGCCGGTACTGATACCAACCATTTCCTTTTCTTTGGCTGTAGCCTTGTATTTTTCCTTGCACTCAGGACATAAGGTTCTTACCAGACGCTGAGCCAGTACACCTAGAAGTGTCGATGACAGAAGGAAAGGTTCAATACCCATGTCACGAAGTCTTGTAATTGCACCGATAGCCGTATTGGTGTGAAGTGTTGACAGTACAAGGTGACCTGTCAAGGATGCCTGAACGGCAATTTCCGCAGTTTCAGTATCACGGATTTCTCCAACCATTACCACATCAGGGTCCTGACGCAGAATCGCCCTTAAACCGCGGGCAAACGTCATATCAACTTTGGCATTAACCTGTGTCTGACCAACTCCCTCAAGATCATACTCAATAGGATCCTCTACAGTCATAACATTTAGCGCCTTGGTATCAACGTTTGACAAGGCAGCATACAGAGTTGTGGATTTACCGGAACCTGTAGGTCCTGTAACAAGAATTATTCCATGAGGCTTTCTGATAATGGACTGAATTTTCTCTCTGTTATCCTCAGTCATTCCCAGATCAGCCAATTCCAAATGAACAGCGTTTTTGTCAAGGAGACGCAATACAACGCGTTCACCATGACTGGACGGTAACGTTGACACGCGGACGTCGACAGCTCTGCCGCCGATTCTTAAGGTAATACGACCATCCTGAGGTACACGCTTTTCTGCAATATCCAGTTTGGCCATAACTTTAATACGGGATATCAGAAGAGGTCCCATCTGGCGCGGCTGACGCATTATTTCCTTCAAAATACCGTCAACGCGGAAACGGATTACCAGTTCCTTTTCGTAGCACTCAACATGAACATCCGAAGCTCCTTCCTTGATCGCTTCACTTAACATTGCATTAATCAAACGGATTATAGGAGCATCATCCTCCGATTCAAGCAAATCCTCAGATGACGAACCGAGGTCTTCCGCAATTGAGAAGAAATCAACCTCGCTTCCGATATCATTCATCAGCTGCTTGGCTTCATTGCTGTCCAGTTGGTATGTCTTAGTCAGGATTTCATTAAATTGCTGAGCTTCAACCTGCTTAACTTCAAAATCCAAACCGACATGACGGATTACCTCAAGCAGTTCCTGCTGAGTCAAATCCTTGGTGGTATAAATTACAGTTTCACCATGTTCATTTTTACCGATTGCAAGAGTGTGTTCCTTGGCATAGGAAAAATCAAATCGATGTCCGATTTTTTCTTTTTCATCAGCTGCATCGTCATTTCTGCTGTCTACAGTATGTTCATCAGGAGCTCCGGCAACATCAGCCGTACTTTCTTGAAGATCAGTAGCTATCTGCTCATTTTCATCGGTTCGGACTAAATTATCTTCTGTCATATTACTTAGCTATGTCCTCAGCAGAAAGAATAAAACCACCATTGTTTTCATCAAGAGCCTTCTTCAGTTGCTCTTTTGAAGGAGAATCCATATGAACAATACTCATTATGTCTGTAGGGCTATCGCCATACTTAGGCATTACAGGTGCAGTCCTGGTATCAGGCAGCAAATCGATACCGCGTACAGCACGATCCAGCTGTTCTGATCTGAACTTAGTATACTTGTTGCGGGAAATGGATGAGTAGGTATCCGGATCACGAATAATAATAGGATGAATAAACACCATCAGATTGCGTTTTGCTTTATTGGCAGATGTATATTTAAATAAATAACCAAGTAACGGAATATCTCCTAAAATAGGCACCTTGTAAACAATTTCATCAGTTGATTCACTCAGCAAACCACCTAATACAACTGTATCACCGCTCTTGACAAGCAGGGAATTCTTAATTGTTCTGGTATCAAATGTGTCACCGAGATCAGGATGAGACGATGTTGAAGCCACAGATGAAACCTCCTGCTCAATTGCAAGAATTACAGAATCACCCTCATTGATTTGCGGTGTAAATTTCAATTTGGTACCGACAGTCTTTCGCTCAATAGTCTGGAAAATATTATTCGCATCGGATGACAGACTGCTCTGGCTTCCGGTTAATACAGGAACTTCCTGACCAACTGTGAATTCAGCTTCTTCATTATCCAGGGTAACTACGGAAGGTGTTGAAAGAACGTTACTGCGGGCATCCGTCTTAAGAGCGGTTACAAGGCTGAACCAGTTGCCTGAATAGAATCCGCCGATACCTCCCTGCAACGATCCCAAAGATGTAAATCCCTTGGATACAAGATTTACTGCATTGGTAGGCTGATTAAACAGTACTGCACCGCCCTTGGTATTACCCCATTGAACACCGAAATCCGCCGCATCGGAATTTGACATTTCAACAATGATTGCCTCAACATAAACCTGAGCACGGCGAATATCCAGTTTTGAAATTACACTTTCAATCTGCTGCATCAGATCAGGCTGAGCATTGACTATTACGGAATTGGTTTCCTCATCGCCATACACAGCAAATTTTGCCGTCAGAGGCGAAGATTTTGCAGTTTTCCCGTTTGCCTGCTGCGGATCGATATTTGAACCGAGGCCGTTCAGCACCTCTACAACATTCTTGGCTTTTGCATACTTAAGATAAATAACCTTGGTGTTGCCGACAAACTCCTGATCCTGATCAAGACGCTTCACCAGTTCAATAACACGCTTTCTCACATTAGGCTCGCCGGAAACAACAATAGAGTTCGATCTCTCATCGGCTTCTATCTTAGGAGTTCTCATCATCGGCAGGTTGCCGCGGTTTTTATCATCGTTCAGCAGACTTGTTATCAGACGGGCTATTTCAGCTGCGGAGGCATATTTAACCTTGATAATATCTACAGACTGGTCTCCGGCCTTATCAACTCTCTTAACCACATCAACAATACGGTTTACAACATTTGCGCGACCTGTAATAATCAGTACGTTGGAAGGTTCATAGTGAACTACATTTCCGCCTTCGGACAAATCAACCATCTGACGTAACAAAGGGGACAGTTCCTTTACGGAAATATTCTGCACAGGAAATACTCTGGCAACCATCTCTGCTCCGGAACTCGGATTTTTATCATCATATAAAGGATAACCTACAGCCTTAGCTTTTGCCACCTTCACAATTTTAATCGTATGGTCATCCACCGGAATAGCTACGAGACCATACAATTCCAAAACACTAAGGAAAAACTGATAATAAGCCTCATCATCCAAAACGTCATAACTGCGGATATTAATCTTACCTTTGATAGAAGGATCCACAATCATGTTCTTATGAAGATTCTTACCAACAGTATTAATAAATTCAGCTATTTCCGTATTTTTAAAACTTGCTGAATACTGTGCAGACTGCACTGTTCCTGCATAACAACCAATAGCTAATGTTAACGCACTAAATAAATGTTTTAATTTCATATATTATCTTACTCCAGTATTCATAGTATTAGGGAGAGAGCCTTCGCCCAAATTGATGTAGATATTCTCCGGAATACCATCACGTTCAACAGTAATTTCAAAATTTTTCATTGTTGAAAATTCTGAGAACAATTGTCTAGTCTGAGTCGGATCGGTTAAATCATATCCATTAACACGAATTGCCAAATCGTTTGGAACAAAACCGCTCTTTGTAAATAATTCAGGTTTTCTTCCAGGATTCAAACGGTAACCTTTAACGCCGGTGCCCTGTTCATTTTCCACAGGCGAAATATTCACATAATCCTGTATTGATGTACCGGCAACAGGCTGTCTGTTTTCGACGGGACCTTTAACCTCCAGAGGATTGCCTCCAGTACTGCCGGATTTGGCACTTTCGTTATTTTTATCTGCCGAGGCATTATCTCTCGGCGGTTGTGATACTGTATTATGGGCAACAGTATTTACTGTATTATTCGATGGAACCGTATTAACAGGTCTGCTGGCATTGTTGTTATGATTGCCGGCAGGCTGATTATTTACCACCACATTATTTCCGCGCTGACGGTTTTCCTTAAGAAGTTTAATTCTGTCGGTATCACTCAATTCCATATAATAGGTATAGGTTTCCTTGCGATCGGCGGACAAAACCTCAATGCGATCTTCAAAAATCTTCGATACGCGGATAGCGCTTCCTGACAGCTGCTCTCCTTCGGAATAAACATTTTCCTCATTGTTGAAAACAAGGATTACAACGGAATTATCAGGCTTATCGCTGGCCAGAATACCTGTAATCTTTATATTAGGACGAACCTGCTGAGGAACCGGCGCACTGTTGCTTACAGGTTTAGGACCGGCCGTGTTCGGTCCCTTGCCGTTTTGTGCAATTCTGCGGTTGAATTCCTTCAGTTTTTCCGAACTTGCAGGAAAAATTTTAGAGTTAAAAATTTCATCCAGATAATTGCGCTCCACCCGCACATTTGCAGTAGGAGCTGAAGTATTGATTTTTTTATTAACGTATTCAGGGAAAAAAGACCAAAACAGTTTGGCGCTGCTGTACGACAGCACGATTAATACCAAACTGAAAAATATCAAAGCAGCCGTCTTTACCACTTTGATATTAAAGATAAGTCTAATCTGTTCCTTTAATTTATTTTTGTCTAATAATGATTTCCAGTCAGTTTTAGAAAGTTGTTTCACAGTTTACTCACTTCTTTGATTTCTTGACATAAGAGCAATCGCTGCATCTTTTGGAGACTTATTCTCAAACAACATTGCATAAATTTCTTCACAAATCGGCATTTCGACATTATACCTGGCAGCGAGATTTCTTACCTCTTTGGTATTGTAATATCCTTCCGTTACCTGTCCAATCTCCTTTATTGCGTCCTCTATCTGGACACCTCTGCCGAGAGCCAGTCCCAGACGACGGTTACGTGATTGATCATCTGTACAGGTAAGAACCAAATCACCCAGACCTGACATTCCGGCAAATGTTTCAGGATAAGCGCCGATTGCAACACCCAGACGCTGAAGCTCCACCAATCCTCTGGTAATCAGAGCCGTTCTGGCATTGGCTCCGAAACCAAGACCGTCGGATACACCTGCGCCTATTGCTATAACATTCTTCACAGCGCCGCCAATCTGCAATCCTATAAAATCCTTGTTGGTATAAACTCTAAAGCTTTTTCCGCATTTCATGAGTTCCGATACCTCATTGGCAAATTCAGGTTTCGTGGCAGCTACAGAAATCACTGTAGGCAGTCCTGCTGCCAGTTCACGCGCAAAAGTCGGACCGGACATTATAGCCAGGGGGATCTGATCTCCAAGAATTTCCCTGGCAACATCACCCAGCAGTCTGCCGGTATCCTTTTCCAAACCTTTTGTCGCCCATATCAATCGATGATTAGCATTCAGGTAGGGCTTGACACTTTTTAAAGTGGAACCGAAAAACATACTTGGAACAACTACCAACAGAACCTCGGCACTGGACACCGCCAAGGATAAATCATTGGTAACATCCAGGGAATCAGGTAGTTTGTATCCAGGCATAAACCGCTTGTTTTCACGGTTTTCCTCCAGTTCCTTCACCTCTTGCGGATCGAATCCCCACAATACCACCGGCAACCCTTTTCTTGCAACGGAAATGGCAAGTGCGGTTCCGTAAGAACCAGAACCCAATACTGCGAGACTATACTTATTACTACTCATACTAACCAATCATTAAAACATACCGACTCAATTATAATAATTGAGTAAAATAACTACAAAGAAAAGATTAAATGTTTATATGAATCAGTTACCTAACTCACACACTTAAAAAAATCAACAATAAAGGGATCATAAAGATCCCTTTTTTCATTGTACTTAAAACAAAATTATGTTAGGAATTATTTATTTTCCTGTTTATTCTGCTGAGCCTGAGCCAATCTCTGAGCATACAGTAACTCAAAATTAACCGGAGGAATTGTAATACCCAGGAAGCCGGCTCTGGTAATCAAATTATTCACTGTTTCAGAGGCATAAGGGAAAATAATAGTCGGTGTCAGTACATTCAGAACGTGATCAACCTGATCCTGTTCCGGTAAATTGATCATAAATACACCAGCCTGCTTGATTTCACACAGGTAGGTAACCTTATCATCCTGCTTGCAGGTTACGGTTACTCTGATAACAACCTCATAAATATTTTCCTGTCCTTCCAGTTTGGTTGAAGTATTGTCGAATTCAACATTGATCTGCGGTTGGAACGGACGAGTAAATACATCAGGAGAACATGGTGATTCCAAAGATGCATCCTTTAAATAAATTTTTTTAATATCAAAAGGTGGTTGCTGCTGCTGTTGTTGTGTATTTTCTTCTGCCATTTTTATTCCTTATTTACTTAGAAGATTACTTTAAATATATTAAAACTGAGAATTTATTTTTTTACCAGCGGCAAAGAGCATTGCTGCCATATTAAAATACCACCGCGCAAAGCATAAACATTCTCAAAGCCATTCTTTACCAGATGTCCGCCTAATTCATATGTTTTCGTACCATCTTTATCAACAACAACAACAGGCTTGGACTTATCCTTTCCCACTCCCGCAAGGTTGTTTGATTCAAGAGCTGTTTCAGTCTCGTGAATTGAATTCACAATATGACCGGCATCGAATTCATTCGCAGCTCGAACATCCAAAACTACTGCATTATCATGGTTAACCAGCATTGCCAACTCTGACGGAGTCAGCATCTTAACCTTAGATAATTTCATTTTTATTGTATTAACAATCACAAAATATAAAGCAATCGAAAAAACTGCAACTAATACAGGGTGATTCAATACAAATTTAAAAAAATCAAGTTCCATAGCCATTATATCTAATTAATTAAACAACAAATTTGAATTATACAGTATTTTGACAACAAATATTAATTATTTTACTTGGTGCCGCCTACAGTAATTTCATCAATCTTAACAGAAGGAATTCCTATTCCGACCGGAACCCACTGTCCTTCCTTGCCGCAGCTTCCCACACCGTTATCAAATTTTAAGTTATTACCCACCATGGAAACTTTTGTCATTACGCCGATGGCATCGCCGATCAGTGTAATTCCTTTAACCGGGGAGCCAAGTTTTCCATCTTTGATTTCATAGGCTTCATTTACTGAAAATACAAATTTTCCACTGGTGGTGTCAACCTGCCCGCCTCCTAGAGACACCGCATAAATACCTTTTTTAACAGACTCTATCATCTCTGCTTCTTCACTTTTGCCTGGAAGCAGATATGTATTTGTCATTCTGGTTATCGGAGTACATGAATATGATTCTCTGCGGCCGTTTCCTGTGGATTCCCTACCTACCAGCCGGGCGCTGTGCTTATCATACATAAAATTTTTAAGAACGCCGTTTTCAATCAAAACATTGTATTTTGAAGGTTCACCTTCATCATCTACCGTAATGGAACCTCTTGCCTTGGCAATAGTACCGTCATCAACAATGGTGCACAAATCGGAAGCAACCTTTTCTCCCATTCTCTTGGCATAAACCGACTCTCCCTTGCGGCATGAGTCCCCCTCCAGACCATGTCCGACAGCCTCATGAATCAGGACACCTGACCATCCGGCGGAAAGAACCACAGGGAAAGTTCCCGCAGGAGCAGCCTTTGATTCCAAATTAACCAATGCAACACGAATTGCCTCGTCAACATAGGAAAAAGCACGAGATACTGTTCCAACATTTTCATAAAAATACTCATATCCGACCCGAGCGCCTCCGCCTGCGCCCCCTTTTTCGGTGCGATCTCCCTTTTTTACCACCACGGAACAGCTGATTCTTACCAGAGGTCTGATATCGGCGGCCAGTGTTCCGTCAGTTGCGGCAACCAGCACGTTTTCGTAACAGCTTGATATACTTGCATTGAACTGCTTGATGAGAGGACACCTGGACCTTGCGTACTGATCCATATCCTGCAGAAGCCTGGTTTTCTGATCTCTTTCTATACTGTTTAGCGGATTTAACGGAAGATACAGCTGTTTCACATTTTTTTCAGTTAAAATTTTGGCTTTCTGATTTCCTCCCCTTTTGGCTATTCCTCCTGCCGCTTTTATAGTTTGTTTCAGCGCTATCTGCGATATTTCATCGGAGTAGGCAAATCCTGTTTTATCACCGACAATGGCTCTAACTCCCATACCTTGGATATCGGCATATGTTCCTTTTTTGACGATACTTTCATCAATAGACCAGGACTCGCTGCAGCTTGATTGAAAATATATATCGCCATAATCTATATCGTATTTGCACAAATCGGCCAAAGCATTCTGAACAAGTTCGAGATTCAATTCATTTGGAACCAATAACTTATTTACTGTACGATCTAAATTCATATTTCTATCCAAATTTCATAGCAACCAAAATCGTTGCATTCTATAATTTTTTAATAACATTTGATGTGATATCAGCTGTAAAAACATCATTTCTTCGGTTTTTACACCATAATCACATAATCTGATCTTAAATTCAGGCTACACCACAACAACATCAAACTGTTCCTGGGTATAGAGCGGTTCCGGATGAACCTTGATCTGTCTGCCGATTACAACTTCCAGTTCGGCAAGATTATGCTGTTCATCGCTGTTAAGTGCATTTGCGACTTCCTTTGAGGCATAAACAATATATTGTTCAGCAGCATATGATTTATGTGTTCTGGCAACCTCTCTCATAATTTCAGAACAAACAGTCTCAATGCTTTTGATTCTTCCCTTTCCTTTACATACGGGACAGTCGCAGCAAAGAATATGTCCAAGACTTTCTCTTGTGCGTTTACGGGTCATTTCAACCAGCCCCAGAGATGAAAATCCATTGATGCTGGTTTTTGCACGATCACCGCTAAGGGCGTTTTCCAGAGAAGTAAGTACTCTGTGACGGTGTTCGTCGGTCTGCATATCAATAAAATCAATAATAATTATTCCGCCGAGATTGCGAAGTCTCAACTGGCGGGCTATAGCCGCTGTAGCTTCAATATTCGTATTGAAAATTGTTTCTTCAAGGTTGCGGTGACCGACAAAAGCTCCAGTATTAATATCAATTGTAGTCATTGCCTCCGTCTGATCGATAATCAGATATCCACCGGACTTAAGTTCAACTTTTCTTTCCAAAGCCCTTTGTATTTCATTCTCCACATCGTACATTTCAAACAACGGGGCGAGTCCGTTGTACAATTCGATATTGTTTATCACTTCCGGAACAAAATCTGCACAGAACTGTTTCAGTTCATCATAAGCGGTTTGAGAATCTATTCTGATTTTATCTATCGGAGTTCCTACAAAGTCTCTCAGAATTCTGAACGTCAGCGGCAAATCCTCATATAGATTTACAGGCTTTTTGCTTTCAATTCTTTTAGTGTGAATCTGCTTCCATATGAATTTTAAAAACTTTGCATCCTGTTCGATTTCCGCATTGGAAACACCTTCCGCGGCGGTACGAACAATAAATCCGCCATCATCATCCACATATTTGTTGGCCAAAGCTTTCAGACGTTCGCGCTCTTCACTGCTCTGAATTTTCTGGGAAACACCGACATGCGAACTGCCAGGCATGAAAACCAAATATCGCGAAGGGATAGTAATATCGGTAGTTAGACGTGCGCCCTTGGTTCCGATTGGATCTTTTACAACCTGAACAATAATGTATTGCCCCTGACTTACCAGCTGTGCAATATCTTTAGCAGGAAAATGTTCTTTTTCAGATGCTTCAACACATTCCGTATGAGGAACAATATCAGATGCATGCAGAAAAGCGGACTTTTCCATTCCTATATCGACAAATGCAGCCTGCATTCCGGGCAGAATACGGGTAATTTTACCCTTGTATATGTTTCCCACAAGATCCAGCTTTGCCGATCTTTCTACATGAACCTCCTGCAGAATACCCTGTTCCACTAAAGCAACTCTTGTTTCCATATGAGTTACATTTATTAACAATTCAACAGACATACCTAATACAAACCCTTTTTATTCTGATCCTGACGAAAACAGTTCATTTTTTAACCTGCGATAATTTATTTGGAAATTACAGATTGCAGTAATTTTTGAGTTTCTTCCATCGGAAGACCTATTATATTGGTCAGAGAACCGGTATAGTTCCTGACAAATTTCGCTCCGATCCCCTGAATTGCATATGAGCCAGCTTTATCCTTAGGTTCACCTGTATTCCAGTAATCTGCAATATCCTGTTCCGAAACATGACGAAACTCAACTTGGGATTCTACAAGTTGCAAATAGTATTTTTCTGCAGTAAAGAGACAAATTGCTGTAATGACCTCGTGGCATGAACCAGACAAAATACCCAACATTCGTCTGCAATCCTCAAAATCCTTTGGTTTTCCGAAAATTTCATTATCTTTCACCACAATGGTATCAGCACCCAAACATGGTGTTTGTTTTTCAGCTATGATAAAGCCCTGGCAGCTCTTGGAATAAGCCATGCGACTTACATACTTTCGGGGATCTTCACCAGGATTTTTGCTTTCATCCACATTTACGTCTATCAGAGAAAATTGAAATCCTGCATTCCGCAGTAATTCAATGCGGCGGGGAGATTTTGAAGCTAACAAAAAATCGACTTTTTCCAAAATTAAACCTATTTCAGCTGTTAACAGTTCTTTACTAAAATACTTAGTAATCCACCATTCGCGGAGTTTTTTTAATTTTGTATATTAATCCAAGCACTGAACACAGGAATGGCCATGCGACAGCATCCGATATAACTGAAAGCAGCATGTTATATTCTATTATTGCCAGACCGAACGCGTGCTCCAGCCAGAATCCTATAATTAATCCCACTCCGGAAATCAGCAGAATTGTAACACACTGCTGCAGCATGGAATAAGTGGTCATTCTGATAAATGTCTTGCATAACATATAAGCCATTACAGAAAATGAAAAAGCCCTGATACCCAGAGTATAACCGACCAAAACATCTAAAAGCAGTCCGCAAACAAACGCGTGACCTATTCCAACGAAACGGGGTTCCTTAACAATCCAGAACAGAACAATCAGTAAAAGGAAATTAGGTTTAACAAACTGAAAAGCATTAGGAAAGGCCATGATATTCAAAATCAACGCCAGAAACATAGTCGTATAGATCAGGATATAAGTCAGAATCTTATTGTACATCGGCAACTCCATCCTTAAGGAATCTGGCACTTGCCAATCCGATGTTTTTCCCGTCTGGTGTAAAAAATTCACTTGGCCACATCAAAAGGACATACCGCAAACGACTTAGCTTCTCCAAAGGCTTGGCCTTTACTTCGGCAAAACCTACGCCATTATCAGGATTAAATTCCGTAACACGGGCAACAGGATAACCGCTCGGGAATTTTCCTCCCAATCCGGAGCTCACCAGAAGATCCCCCTGTCTTATATCTACATTTCTAGGAAGATCAGATAAAATAAGCTCGTCTATTTTTCCGGTACCCGAAGCTATTGCTCTGAAGTCATTTCTTACAACCCGGATAGGAATCGAATGTTCTCTGTCCGTTATCAGCAACGCTCTGCTCATTTTGGTCGATACCGTTACCACCTGCCCCACAATGCCGTCTTCTCCGATTATAGGCTGACCGACATAAACCCCGTTTTCCGTGCCTTTGTTTATTACTATCTGCTGCTGGAAAGGATCTGTTGCAACATTCATAATTTCTGCGACTTCAACACGTGAATCCAATTGAATCGGGGATTCAAGCAGCGCGCGAAGTTTAATGTTTTCATGCTTAAGCTGACCGTATTTAAGCAGTTCGCTTTTCAGCAGCATTAATGTTTCATTAAGATGTCTGTTGTCTTCCACCAGCTGGGAACGTGTTCTGATCTGTTCACGAAAGGCGGAAGTCAACTTAAAGGGACTATGAGCAATGAGATAAAGAGGACTGAAGATTGTATCAGTATAAACACGCATCTCTGTAGACCAATGGGAGCGCGAATCTGAAATAATCAAGGCAAAAGAGCAGACAACCGCCGCAAATAATTTGAGCGACGGAGACAAACCAGGCAAATTCTGATTTTTCATATATAATGCAACCTACTGCTCTTTATAAAAACAAGCTCTACTGGTTATACAGATCGCGTTTCGGACCTACAAGCTGCTTTAAACGCTCGCAACCGCCCAAAGCCACGCATGTCAACGGATCATCTGCAATAACAACAGGAAGACCTGTTTCCTTTCTGATTAACTGATCTATACCGGATAATAAAGCGCCGCCGCCGGTTAAATAAATACCACGTTCACAAATATCCGCAGAAACTTCAGCCGGACATTTTTCCAATGCTTTCTTAACCGCATCCACAACCTTTCTTAAAGGTTCAGAGAGAGCTTCCAGGATCTGGTTTGAATCAAGCTTAAAGGAAGTAGGAATACCGTCAATGCTTCTTCCGCGAACTTCCACTTCCTTGAGTTCCTCCATAGGATATGCGGAACCGATTTCGTGTTTAATTCTTTCGGCAGTCTGTTCACCGATAGCTATCTTATGATTTTTCTTGACATAGTCCATAATGGCAACATTAAAATGATCTCCGGCCATGTTTATGGAATCCGAATAAACCATATCATTGATTGAGATAATTGCAATATCGGTTGTACCACCGCCAATATCCACCACCATGGAACCAACAGATTCCTCCACAGGCAGTTTGGCGCCGATTGCAGCCGCCATAGGCTCATCAATCATGAATATTTCGCTTGCACCGATTTTTTCCGCTGCGCCGTAAATTGTTTTTCGCTGAGCCGGAGTCGCTGCGCTTGGAACACTGATTAAAACTCTAGGGGCTGATTTAAAAAATCCGTTGCCCTGAACCTTCTTCAGGAAACGTCTCAGCATTTCAATAATATATTTGTCGTCTGCAATAACTCCATCTTTCATCGGACGAATTGTTTCAATATTTTTTGGAGTTTTACCCAACATTTTTTTTGCATCTTGACCAACAGCAACAACAATTTTCTGCTGATTTTCTGTTTTAACTGCAACTACCGAAGGTTCGTTCAATACGATACCTTTTTCCTTCATACAAATTAAAGTATTAGCTGTTCCCAAATCTATTGAAATATCATTAGAAAACATGCTACTTAAAAACTTGAACATTTTATCAATCCAACAAATAAAAACTTATAAAAAAGTAAACTTTGCATATTCTAGCATAAAATCGTAAATCACAAAAAAACAATTTTTTATTTATTGATTTTTCACAATTTTATTGTGATCTAAAAAGCAATCCGGATTTTCATCCGGATCCGAGAAAAAGACAATAAACACCAAAATCAGTTCTGATCCAGTCTGTATATTACACGATCGTTACCAGGCCATGCGCGGAACGCACCGAACGCGTGTTCAATACTTTCCTGCGATATACCGAACCATGAAGGAAATGCCGTAGTTGGATTTTTCGTATCATAGGACTTTAACGGTGTCAGCATTCCGGAAACACCGCCTTCATAATGTTCCGTTACAGTTGCCGTGTGTATCATAAACATTACCGGTATTTCCGGCGGTGTAATTCTCAGGTACATTTTTCCATTTTTGGCAACCGCGTACTGATCTGTAACACCGTCAAGAGTTTCTTCAAGCGCCTCTGCCGCTGCATTTCGTTCCGAAACCATTTCCACTTTTGATTTATGACCGCCGAAATTTATTTCCTTGTTGCTCTTTAAACTTATATCAGGAACTGTATTATCCAGATATGATGACACATAGAAATTCTGCCTTCCAAGCCGCGTACACTGATCATCGGTATTTTCAATCCATTCGCCCTCGGACAGAATATCTGCACCGTTTTTTATTTTGCTGAAATACTGCATCTTTACAGGCATATACATTATATTTTTCGGATTGGCACGAACATTATCCAGTACCAGCCTTCCCATGCGCAGATCCAGAGGACCGAAGAGTTTGATATATTTTCCCGTTCCGGAAATGATTTCCCTGCCCATATCCGAATATACCGACGGAGTCTTATAGGATTTTTCAAAATCAATATAATGGGTTTTGTTTGCACCTTCCACCCACATCTGCATACCGAGATTTGCAATATTAGCGCTGTGTTTCATGCCGTCTGCAGCACTTACATTATATGACGGTATTTCTGCCCTGTATTCTCTTCCGGCATTTTTGCCGTAATCATCAATCGTTGTTCCCAGCGGCATAATTCGCAGATAAAAATCTGAATAATTCAGTTTACCCTGTTCCCATGACGGAGTTACAGAACCGCACTTTACACCGCAGTCAATTACCCGGTTATTGGAATTGCCATCAATCAACCTTGCATCATCTGCCGAAAAAGCCGAAAACCTAGGGACATAATTCACAGCCTGAGGATAATGAGTTTCGTCAAACAATGTTGCATCCAGGCCGTTGGCGGTTTTAGCAATCACCTGCATTTTAACAGGGAACGGCTGACCGAAGTAGGTAAACGAGTGTCTGTTGGCTGCATTATTGATGCATGCATTGGCTGTTACATATGTATTGCCTCCTGCATATTGAACCTCGAATGCCCATGGGGCAAAATAACCGCTTAAATCATTGGCTACTGTTTTATGCACAGTTAATCTGGAAACAGGATCTGCAAATTCATTAATCATGAAATCGAACCGGCCGACATTATCGATCTGATTTACCAGTACTCTGCTTCCTGCAGTCTTCCATTCCAGTTCCTGGGTATGCAAAAAATTTTCATTGATATTTTCCAGCGATGTACCATGACTGAATGCACTGATGGCCACATTTGAATCACCTGTTCCTGAAAATGAGCCGGCCGTCGGGCATTTTTTTAATGCTTCATTGCTTACAACTATTTTTTCATCATTCACGGTAACTTCTGATAGGTCTTTACACCATGCTTTCGGTATATAACTGAAGGTAATATCCTTTCCGGAGTCGTAAACTTCGCCCAGTTCCGCATGGCAATGTTCACATGTTTCCGCATTCACAGATATGTATGTGGCATAAGGAGACGTTGCAAACTCAACATCACCGGAAACAATATCAGAGGAGGAATCATCATCTGCAGCACCTGTTTTTATTCTGCCGTCTGCTTTTAATGTAAATTTATCGGCATCATTGTATGTAAAGCCGGGCAGTTTATAAAATCCGTCAGAGTATTCCAGAGTCAATGTAACTCCGTTTTTGTCCGCAACAACGGAACCGGCATCGGCATAATTAATCAATCTGATATCATCTCCGCTGTCTTTGGCAGATGTCAGGGTAACCTTATTGCCGATAAATTCCGGGTAGGAGCATGTACCATCTGAGTCTATCGACTGAACAGCAGCCAAATACAACTGCTGTTCCTGACCGGCATAGAATGATGTATTGACATTGGACTTGTTCTTATCCCTGTAGAACCTTAACGCCGAGGAAACATGCTCAATTTGACAATTTGGTGAACTGCATGAAGTAAAACCATCCAGTGAAACGGATGTTGTGCCTGTCCGTCCGGAAGCTATAATCAATGTTTTAGGTTCGTTTCTGCTTACAGACACTGTTGCCGACTGTGAACCATCACTTGCAAAATGAGCCACGCCGTTTAATTTTATCTCCACGGAAGAAAGCTCTCTGTTATCCGATGAAATTTCGATTTCTCCCTGCTCGCAGGTCACCAGTTTGGACGGAATTCTGACAATATATGTTGTGGTGCTTACTTCGGAGAAATTCCATCCGGCATTGTAATTGCCGATTATGGAATTTCTCACGTCAATATTCGGAGCAGCGAACTTAACCGCCGATGATATTATTCCGATATTATGCCTGTGATCCAGTTCATAACTGTCTGAATCATAGGCATCGGTAAAATACAGACTAATATCAAAACTGCAGTCTATTCCAAATAAATTATCAATGGCGCTGACGAAAACATCCCAAAAATTCCAGTTGCTGGAATTTCCGCAATGTTCGGAAATATTCCCTATCACATCTTTTGCCGCAATTCCTTTTCCGGCAACAACATACGCTCCGGAAAGAAATACGCACCCTTCATATAGATTTGAAACGCTGTTACTGTCTGAAAAAAAACATTTTTCACTGTTTCCTTCAAATTTCGCGTATTCATCGGCAATAACGATTATACTTCCATTTCGGCTTATAAGTCTGGAGGCTGCATTCATACTTAAGTTTTTAACATGAATCACAGCATATCCTTCAACCTTCAATATGTTATTGCCGGTCAGTTCCAAATCCCTGATCGGCTGTCCGTCAGTATTCTGCAATTCAATTACATGTTCCAGTGCATCTTTGGCGCGGCTGTAGCCCTTCAGGGTATAACAACCGACATCTTCAGCTTTATCGCTGCATTTTTCTAACTTCTTGGTATCACCAGCTCCGAAATTCATATTCGTATAATATGGTATATTTTCGGATTCACTGTCAATTTCATTCAGTTCTGAAATACTGCCAGAAGGACTGTATCTGCCCTTTCTCAAACAGTAATCATCACTTCCCTGTATTTCACCATACGGAAAATTTGTAATGATTTTTGCATTAGCGCAGTCATCTCTGGTGAAGAAATCATTCTTCAGTGTCAGCCCGTATTCAGTACCCTCTGAAACATTGTTTAATCTGTTAAAGGAAAAATCAAACATGTCGGACTTTAAATATTCATTTGCATCCAGAGCGCAGGAAACACTTGAAGACAAAAAATAAAAGCTCAGTAATACCGGCATCAGCTGCAGAAAACTTTTCATTTATTAATCTCCATCCACTAATTCAGAATACACTCTCTTTGTAGCAACATAATAGGTATCGGAATCACTGTCACCAGCCTCGCATTTTGCATCAACAGTCAAAAAATAATGCACCACCTTGGTATACGTTGAGTACTCGTCATCATTATCAATCACCACCGCTCTTCTTTCACATTTAACTTCTGCAGAGCACTGTTCAAGACCTTTCGCTCCCGGAACTATATTACCCTCGGAGTAGGTTTTTGTTACTCTGTCACAACCTCCCTGGGTATCGTCAATTGCAGTCGAAGGAGCATCGGCGCTGTGTGCATTCAAAGGATATAACTGGTATGTTGCGATTTCCAGCACCGAATATGCGGCATTATCAGCGCGCTGATACATCACGGTATTGTTGAAGATATCGGACGTATCAACTTTCATCTTGTTCAGAACAAAGGCAAAAGCTCCGAAAAGTATGATTACAACAACAGAAATCATTATTGTGCTGCCCCTGGAGCCATATAAACCATTCACTGTATTACGGAGCATTGGCAACTCCTATTCTCTGATAAATAATTTTTGAAGCATCTATTGAATCATACGGGAAAGAATATTCAATCTGAATTTCGCCATACTGATTAAAAGCACCGGCAACCCTGCTGAAATTAATATCATTCAGACTGTCGGCAAATATACTTTTAATTCCTTTGCTTTCATCTCCGTCGTGTTCAATATACACCAGTTTTGAATTTTCAAACTTAATGGTAACAAATCTGTTTTTTTCGCCGACAAAATACATTCGTCCGCGTTCAGATCCTGGAACAAACCTTTTTCCTGTGGCATCAACTTTTATGACTGCTTTATTGCCGTCAAAGTCAACGTCGGTTACTTTAAAATAATCTTCATTGGAACCGTAATTATTAAATGCAACATATGAATTCTTTTTAATGAACTCGGCATTGTATAACGGTTTTATGGCGTAAAAGGTAGGATTGCTGTCAAACGCCTCCGAAGAATTTTTAGGAATATATGTATATCCCAGAGCCCATTTGATCGGCGCAAAGGTTATGCCTCTGCCGTCACCAGCTATTACAATTGAATTCGGAACTGCATTTTTAATCAGTTTATCCATTTTTCCGGTGACAAAATTGGCAGTTACACTTATTTTCTGAACATTTGTTGCGTCAACATAAAACGAGAAACCGTTTACTAAAAATTTAGTTGTCATTATGGAAATGGTTGACAGGATAACCATCGTAACGATCAATTCAATCAAAGTAAAACCTTTCTGTTTCATCATTCTTTCCTATATATTGGCCTTCACAAAAGAATAATCAACCTCATATCCGTCACTCTGCTTGACAGTAACAGTTATAAGTTTCCCCGAAAAACCATTGCTGTCAATTTTCAGCGGTGAAACTTCAATTTTTACTGCAAAATCGGCATAATAATCATTGTATTTTTGCTGCTGCGCTGCATCGGCAGCATCGGAAAAGAAATAAACAACCGGCATATAATCATTGGTACATGCATACGATTCGGTCAGTCTGGAACACAGTTTACGTGTATCAAAATCATCCACATCATTTAAACTTACTATCACTTTTTCGCTGCTGTCCGGTCCGTAATCCTGCAAAGGAGTACATTCACCGAGAGAAACACCGGATACAGTTTCTCCACAGCGAAACAATCCTCCGCCAATATCAGATTTTTCATCAAAAGATCTGATTTGAATTTCATGAATTATTCTCTTGGAGATTTGTGCGGATTTTTCTCTGATCAGCGGATCTTTAAAAGTGTCAACCTGTGAAATCAATAAAGAAAGTCCACCCATGAGGGCAATCGATAAAACGACAATGCCCACAATTATTTCCACTAAAGTAAAACCGTAAACTTTCGTTATTGTTTTCATCATTATTCTCTAAAAAAAAGACGGTCGGGAAACCCTCCTGACCGCCTTAAACCTTATACAACACCAATAAAACTAGCACTCGCTTGTTTCAATTGTAACAACAGGAGCTGTAATAGTAACCTTACCTTCACTTGTTGTACCTTGTGCTTCTTGATATTTCACATAACATTTCGGTGCGGTAGCTCCGTTATATTGATTACCAATGTATATCTGAGCAGATTTAGGAGTGTTAGTTTTAGCTTCTACCACAACACACCAGTCCACGGATGAATTTCCTGCTCCATCTGTTGAGCATGCTGGCAGCTCCCCTATATCCAACACTGCTTTCAAACCATCTGCAGTTGCACATGGATAACCATAACAAACTGTTACCTCATTACCATTAACAGTAATTTTTCCCGTTGAAATTTTATCCTGAGCTTTAACCAACGATTTGCCATATGTCAAAGATACTGCAGAATTTACCGCTGCTTTCATTCCATTAATTGTTGCAATTCTTGCATCAGACTGTAAATCAATAAATTTCGGAGCTGCTGTAACAGCCAATATACCTAAAATCACAATAACAACAATAAGTTCAATTAATGTGAAACCACCACTTGCTTTTCTCATAAGACGTCCCTTCCTTTTTTTCCAATATAAAACCGAGAGTTGTTTTGTTGATTTTCTCTCACACTTTTTTTAAGTTTATACCCAAAAATCTTTTTTAGGCAATAAAAAAAATTTTTTCCATATCAAAATTTTGCTATCTGTCTAGAAATTTCAATATATGGCTCCGATCTTACTGATGTTTATGGCAAAATCCGGACCAAAGGATAACCTGCAATCCTTGTTTTCAAAATTTATACTGTTTCCGCTGCGGGTAACACCGCAGGCACGGACATTACCCAAACGATCAAAACTTACAACAGCAAGACTGTCCCCTGCAACAGACTGGGTTCCAAGTTTCAGAGCAACAGTGGCGAATCTTGCATCCTCATATTCATTTCTGAAATCATACGGAATAACCACCGATGATATCTCATAGCATTTTTTATGCGGCGTTCTCAATTCCTTTACAGAAGTCGGAGATATCACCGCCAGAGCGCAGCTCCCGTCATCACTGGTCATATTGATTTCCTGCACGGCTCTGATCCGGGACAGTGCCAGATTATAAAACGGAGAGTCCATATCCTGATTTACATTGGAAATTTTTGGAGCTGCATACAGAGCTAAAATGGAAATCAAAACCAAAACAACCACTAGTTCTATCAGCGTAAAACCGCCTTTTTTATTTCTCATATCGTAAGCCAACTCCGCAGGGACTCAGATAAACACACTCTGAATATATATCGTAACTATTTATAAAAACTGAATATTTTTTTATTATCTTATTAATTTAGTTTTCCAATGAGTGAAGTCGATCACTTTTTATACCGTTTTTCAATAAAAATCCAAAACAATTACCGACAGAATTGCAAATAAAAAGAACTGTCAGTCACATCCAAACCGACAGTTCATGATTTTTTGCAGACTGCATGCACCTGTTAGTTATTATTGATGTAGGTAACAACCTGTCCGGATGCCGGCCTGTAACTGAAACTTTTATATTTGCTTGTTGTATCGCCCGGATCTACATAATTACCCTGTTCGTCTTTTTCCAGAGAATTAACCAGATAATAAAGACAGACGGTATCATTGCCGGTCTTTGACTTGGTTACATAATATTTAAGATCGTTCTTACTGCTCTTCACCGCTGAAATATCATTCGTTGCCTTAGGAGGATTCTGGAGAATTCTGTTCCAGATATTCAAACAGCGTGTGGAAGTAATTGAACCCGGATTAACATTTTCGGAACTTCCGTCACCGGTATCAACAGGATAACCAGGAGAAACCAGACCGTCTTCAACATCCTCTGTAGTCGGAGTTGTCAAGTAAAAACGGTTTCCATCATAAAGAACAGTATTTACACCAGCCTCTTTTGTTCTGCCCTTGGCTTCCCACTGTCCGCGAACCAGCAGGACACCGGTGGCAAATCCGCCAGCAACGCCTTCGACACTGGCATTTTTAGCCTCTTCTGTTACATCCAGATAACGAGGAAGCGCTGTAACCGCCAAAATACCCAAAATTACTATTACTATAATCAGTTCTATTAAAGTAAATCCCAATGTTTTTTTCATACAAATCACCACTTTAAGTTACTTATTTTTTAAAGTATACATTATTTTCGTTTCTTTCAGGCAACAAATCAGCCAGCGACAGTTCACCTGTTAAAAAAGAGTACTTCAGTTTATTGTCATTCACAAGGAAAATGCAGCCGTTCTCATAATTGACAACTTTGGAACTCATTTTCATGATAATCTCGGATGTATGTTCCGGCACTACCATTTCCAGCAGTCTTTCACAAGGACGCATCCCGTAGGTAACAATATCTTTTGTTATTATCCTGGCATCCTTCGGCCAGCCACTCTCACTGAGTTCGTATGCTATTCTCATTTTTCCTTCTTTGGAGTCAACAACATCAAGATACTGAATCTTCTGCTTGCCGTTATTTATCCAATATACGTGAACAGCCTGCGCTCGCTCCTGGAACGAACTTTTAACCACATCCATGGACACATACGCCGCATCATCCGCTGTAGCAAACATGTAGCGCAGTCCCATTCCGATAAGGATCAGAATTATCGCCATGGTTAACCAGAATCCCATCAGTTTTACAGAGGTTTCGTGCAGCTGTTCCTTGTCAGATACCATTATTTGTGTTTTCCCTGCATTGCTCCGTACATATCCCACATAGGCGTAAATATACCAAGTGCGAGGATCAGCACCATACCGGCCACAACCAGAAGCAGAATAGGTTCAATCTTTGACGTCAGAGCTTTTAATTCATAATCAACTTCACGATCATAATGTTCAGCCACCTCAATCAGCAGCGTGTCAATCTGTCCGGTCTCATCACCGACGGCAAACATCTGAAGAACCAGAGGGGAGAACATTCCGCTGGCAACCGCTGTCTGATACATGGATTCACCGCGTTCAACACCTTCACGCATTTTCAGAACCTTTTCCGCCAGATAAGCGTTATCTATCGCATCGGCAACCAGTGTAAGCGCAACATTCAAACTTACTCCGGATCTTATCATAATAGCAAAACTGCGGGAAAATCTAGCAAGCTGGGATCTGATTAAAATAGAACCCATAACGGGAATTTTCAACTGCCACTTTCCCCACTTGTACCGTCCTGCAGGAGTTTTTATCCACCACAGCCATGCAAACGGAAGCAGGAAAAGCAAAGCAAAAATAAACCATACATATTTTACAAAGAAATTGGATGTTCCAATAAGAATTCTGGTGGATAAAGGCAGTTCAACTCCGAATTTGCCAAACATATCGGCAAAGACAGGAATTACCCATATATTCAGAATTATCATTGCAAGAACAATAAATGAAATCACTATCACCGGATAACGCATGGCGCTCTTAACACGGCGCTTGGTTTCAACTTCAAGAGAAATATATTCGGCCAGCTGCTGAAAAGCCTCCTCCAGTCTGCCGGTGTTTTCACCGACATTAACCAGAGCCACAAACAAGCTGTTGAATACTTTTGGAAATTTTTTCATGGCGACTGCCAGCGGGAGACCGCCGGCAAGATCGCTCTCCAGCTGTTTGAGAACCTCTACCAGTTTCTTGTTGCTTATGGTATCTCCCAAACCGTGCAAAGCGCGCATTATGGGAATTCCCGCTTTACTCAGGGTATACATCTGTCTGCAAAACATCAGCAGATCATTCTGTGATATTTTTCTGGAAAAGATGCTGCTTAAATCGAAACCGCCTTTTTTGTTCGCACTTTCCCCGATTTTTATTTCTACAGGACGAACTCCACGTGAAAGCAGAGTTTCAGCTACGGCATTTTCATTTGCCGCATCAACACTGCCGTCAACCAGATTTCCGGCACCGTCACGGCCTTTATAATTATATGTCGGCATTATTTAACCACCTCTGCCAGATGCAATACCTCATCAACAGTAGTCACGCCGGCTTTTGCATAATCATAGGCCATCATAACCAAAGGACGGTAATTAGGATCCTCTCTGGCCACCTTTGAAAATCTTTCAGTATCATTTGAACGCAGGGCATCCATCATCGGCACACTCAGTTCAAGCACCTCGAACACACCTACACGTCCGGCATAACCTGTAAAATTACAGCTCTGGCAGCCGCGTCCGTGTTTGAATACCACATTTGAGGATCCTTCCCCTATTACCATGTCTATATAGGTACGTTCGCTTGGTTCTAGTTCATGAACCTCCTTGCAGTACGGACAGATCTTTCTGACAAGACGCTGCGCGATAACTGTTCTCAATGATGCAGCCACAAGATAGCCCGGAGCTCCCATATCCATAAGACGCAATGCTGAAGAAATGGCGTCATTGGTATGCAGTGTACTTAAAACCAGGTGACCTGTCAGAGCTCCGCGCATACCGATTTCCATTGTTTCCTGATCTCTCATTTCGCCCACAAGGATAATATCAGGATCCTGACGCAGAGTGGCTCTCAATACCGAAGCAAAGGTCAAACCGATTTTGGCATTTATCTGTACCTGGGAAATACGAGGCAGTCTGTATTCAACAGGGTCCTCTACAGTAATAATTTTATTGCCGGCAGTATTCAATTCACTCAACGCTCCGTACAGCGTTGTAGTCTTACCGGAACCGGTCGGACCCGTAACCATAATAAGTCCGTGAGGACGACGCAGCTGACGCCTGAATTTCGCCAGTATTTCTGGAGGCATGCCTACGTCATCAAGAGACAGCAGACCTGCCGACTGATCAAGTATACGCATTACCACCGATTCTCCGTTTTGAATCGGCATTGTTGAAATACGGACATCAATATCATGAGATTTTACTCTCATTCTGAATCTGCCGTCCTGCGGCAGTCGTTTCTCGGAAATATCCAGTCCGGCCATAAGTTTCAGACGCAATACCAGTGCAGGTGCTATTTTAACTTCATTCATTACATTTTCATGTAGCACGCCGTCAATACGCTGACGGATACGCAATACGTTTTCATCAGGTTCGATATGTATATCTGATGCATGAACCTGCACTGCGTCCTCAAACATGGTGCGCAGCAATTTTACAACTGTGGCCTCGTTCTCCGATGACGCCACGTTGGTCTGTCCCATATCAAAATCGGCAGTGCTCTGATATTCCTCCTGCAGTTGCTGGGCGAATGACTCAATTTCTTTTGTTTTACGGTATAACTGATCGAAATACAGCAGCAGCTGTTCTTCTTTGGCAATTGCCAGATTAATTTCTCTCGGAGCAAGAATATTGCTTAAAAAGTCGATTGCCTGCAAATCGGCAGGGTCACTCATGGCAACAGTAACATCGTCATTGGCATCAATATTGATTGCCAGTGCTCTGAAACGACGGGCATGCACTTCCGGAATTAAATTCACAGCGTCGGTAGAGATCGATACATGTGACAAATCAAAAAAAGGGATTCCTAACTGCTGAGAAAGGAAGTTAAGCATACGATCTTCATCAATGAATCCCAGCTCAATCAGGGCTTTTCCCAGTTTCAGACCGGATTTTTTCTGATAAGCTAGCGCTTTCATCAATTGTTCATCGGTTATGATTTGTTCTGATACCAGCAAATCACCTAAACGCATTTTTAATTTAGGACGAACAGCCACGACTTATTTCTCCAATTCCTGTATACGTTGCAGAGCAAATTTTCTTGAAGCTTCCGCAATTCCAACACTTACAGCCTTTTTATAATTCGATACTGCGGCAGGTTTAACCTTCTGACGGTCAAAAGCCAGACCCAAACCGAACCACCATTTTCCTTCATTCGGCATAATTCTGGTCAACTTACTGTACGCATCAACCGCCAGAGTTGACTGATTCAGTTCTGTTGCAAGATACGCCTCTGTAGCCAGATAATCCAGATTACTCCTGTCTGCCTTCAGAGACAGAGATGCAAGCACAGACAGGGCTTCATTCTTACTGTCCTGTTCAACCAGAATTCTCGCCAGCAGCAGACGGTAATTAGGATAGGTGGAATCTATGCTTATTCCCTGCTGCAGTATTTTTTTTGCCTGAGCAAGATTATTCGTGCCGTAAAACAGCGAAGCTATTTTCTCTCTAGCCATCCGGTTCTTCGGATCTTTAACGAGAATCGCCTGATACGACTCTATCGCTTTATCAATGTTTCCCTGAGACAGAGCTATATTGGCAGCCTTGCTGTCCAGATCAATTTCCTGCTCTTTGGTAAGCTCCACGGGCGTAACCTTCATGACTTTTCTGCCGGAAGAAACTGCATTGTTTTTCGGCAATTCAGCCGTATTACTCACCCTCGCCGGCTTGCCGCTTTTGGCTGCCACCGTATCTTCATACGTTTCAGTAATGTCGGCTCCGTTAGTATCCGGACCGTATATTTCATTTTCCAGAGCCTCGAGCGTCTGTTCATCACTATTTTCCTTGAGCAGCATATCCTCTTCGGAAACATTTTCACCGGAAGGTTCCGTACCGGCAGCCGCGGTAATTACATTTTTTTCTGAAACACTTTCAGTAACCGCAGTCTCCGCGGCAGTACCAGCCTGCACTTTGGCAGGTTCGACAGCTGGATTGCCGCTGACACGAAGATAATACCAGATGCCTCCTCCGATAATAATCAACAATAGAACAGCCACAAGCACTGCCAGAACATACACTATAAAATTACTCTTCTGTTCCGCAGGATGGTAAACGCCGTCATCCTGAAGTTTCTGACGCTTATCAAGATCCTTGAGCATTGTATTAATAACACTCATTACATACCTTTATCATCATTACATCGTTGTACAGTTCTGCCGTTTAATCTGAATAAAAAACTACTGGAAGAACAATGTCACAATCACAACGATTATTAAAAAAAACAAAACACCAAGTGTTCTTGCCGCTCTATTGCTTTTCGTTGCATCTTCCGTATCATTTACAGCCATTTTCACGACATCGCTTTTAACTTTATACTGTCCCCTGCCGTAGGCCAGCATTAAACATTTATGAGCAAGAACATTTATCAGGCGCGGAATGCCTCTGCTTCCTTTCCATAATTTCTTCAGTGCTCCTTCCGTAAAAACCGCTCCGCCCTGATAACCGGCAATATTCATGCGGTAATTTATATAGGCTCTGGTTTCATCAAAGGTCAAAGAACGCAAACGATATGAAAAGGTTATTCGCTGTCTCAGCTGCCTGAATTTTTCGTCGCTTAACCGGTAATCAAGTTCAGGCTGACCGAACAGAACAATCTGAACAAGTTTTGCTGATTCTGTTTCAAGATTGCCGAATAATCTGATCGCTTCCAGTGTTTCTTCGGGCAAATCCTGAGCCTCATCTATCAGCACCATTACTTTTTTACCCTGATGATTCAACTCTATCAACCGATGATTAATCGCATCGGTAACAGATATTTCATCACTTGCCTTAAGCTCCACCGACAGTTCCCTGGCGAGAGCCAGTCTCATTTCAGGTGCTGTCAGATAAGGATTAGGCAGATAAGCCACTTCATAATTTTCCACGATGCCTGAATTCATTATTTTTCTTAAAAGCAGAGTTTTTCCGGTACCGACTTCTCCTGTAATCTTTATAAAGCCCTCACCGCTTTTTAAAGCAACCTCAAGCACCACTATCGCCTCCTGATGGGGAGGCAAACCGTAATAAAAATCGGTATTCGGTGTTAATGTAAACGGTAATTCCTTTAATCCAAAAAATGACTTGTACATTTTTCAAATCTTCCTATTGCTCTTCAGCTAATCTAATTTCTGAAGACCTGAAGGATACCACTTTTCCAGTAATTCATTGGAACGGCGCAGTTCATTCTTCCATGTTTCTCCGCCTGCCACAATCGGTCTAATCAGAATCACAAGTTCAACCTTTTCTGTCACCTTATCGGTACTCTTAAACAGATTTCCAATATAAGGGATATCTCCGAGTAAAGGAACTTTTGAAGTTTCATCTACTTTTCTTTCTTCGATTAAACCGCCGATGACAATAACATCACCCGAGTTTGCCTGTACAACTGTATCAGTTTCACGGATTGTTGATTTAGCCAT
>CACWLF010000016.1 GCA_902761645.1 uncultured Aeromonadales bacterium
CATGACCACCTTGCGAGTCGCTAATCCTTTCCTCTAGCGGACGGATTCGGGACTTTCACCCTAAAGATTATACTCATGCCGAGCACACCAAAAAAAGGTTCTGCATAAATGCAGAACCTTCAGATAATTTATTTTATTGTAATTAAGAACTAGCCTACCATCATAATAAGTATTACAAATACCTGAGGTGACAGAATTCTCAAGAACATAGAGAACGGATAAACAGTTGCATATGCAAGTGATGAAGCCTCAGCATTGGTATACATACTGTTTGAGTAAGCCAAAGCAGGAGGATCTGTACATGCACCTGCCAGAGTTCCACACAGACTCAGGTAATTAACCTTCAGTAATAATCTGCCGATCAACGCCATGGTCATAACAGGAATAAAGGTAATCAGAGCACCCCACATCAGCCAGTAAAGTCCGTCTGAGCTTGTTACGGAAGCAACAAAACTCTTTCCTGCATTTAAACCTACCGCAGCAAGGAACAGCACAATACCGATTTCCTTGATTGCAGCATTGGCTGAACGAGGCATAAACCAGTAAAGTTTACCGCGGGTCCATGTACTGCCGAAACGAGACAGGAAGATTGCCATTACCAGCGGACCGCCTGCAATACCGAGTTTCAGTGCTGAAGGAACACCGGGAATAGGAATTGAAATGTAACCCAGGATAATACCCAGTGCCACACCGAGGAATAACGGCAGCGGATTAACCTGCTGCAGTTTGCTCTTTGAGTCACCGAGAATTTTCACGATTTCGTCAATATCACTCTGGGAACCGACAATATTCAGGCTGTCGCCGAACTGCAGCTGTGTATGTTCTGTAGCAACCAGTTCCACTCCTGAACGAATGAAACGTGATACCACCACGTTGTACAATTTGGTGATGCACAGATCTTCGATTGTTTTGCCGAACACCTTGTCGTTGGTCACGATCATTCTGGCGGCAACCAGTTCAGTACCCTTGGTTGACAAAGAAGTTGAAACCTCATCGCCCATGTTCAGTACCGCACGCTGAAGGTTTTCCTTGGCGCCTACAAGATGAAGAATATCATCGGCTTCCAGAACCAGATCATGCTTAGGAACCAGCAGAACATTACCGCGCTTTAATCTTGAGCAGGCAATAACCTCGCTCTTCAAATCAGGAACTTCACTGATTTTCAAACCGATCAGATTCTGGTTCTTAATCTGAACATTAACGGTTTCAAGCGATTTTTTATTCTTGTTCTTTTCTCTGTCGAACGCAGCGCCTTCCGCATTGACATTAATTCTGAAGAAGAACTTGATCAGAATATAAGTAATGAAAATACCTAAAATACCGAAAGGATAAGCAACAGCATAACCACTGTTTATAGTGGAGGATGCCTTGTTGATTAACTGCGGAATGTAGGAAGTAGGATTATCACCGGATTTAGCCTGAATTTCAGCAACATCAGGAACCATAGTATTTATATACTGACCGGCGCTGTCTCCCTGAATAACTTCGGTAATAATCTGGTTTGAAGCACCCAGTGCAGGAGTATTGGTTACCGCACCTGAATAAATACCCAATAATTCAGATACCTTAACATCTGCTGTTTTGAAAATTACAAATGTTACAATAAAACCAAGTACCACAACTCCGATTGCCAGGGAAATCAGTTTGATACCTGAAGACTTAAGAGAAGCGAAGAAACTAGGACCAACAGATATACCGATAGCGTATACGAATAAAATCAGTCCGAATTCCTGAATATAATGTCTTGCACTTTCAAATTCAGGTTTGTTTAAATTAAAACCCAAATCATAGTTGAATGCAAAATGAGAAACAAAAATACCAGCAAACAAAACGCCGCCGATGCCTAGACTCAAACCCTTGAAATTAAGCTTGCCCAGTGCAATACCAAGTACACTGATAATGGCTAACAAGAGAGTGAGCTGAGCCATCCAGTTCATGCTAGCAATCCAATTCACCATGTTGATTACCTACCTAAAATTAAATAAATCAAGTGTTAAAAAACTTAAAAATTGATTAAAGGACAAATCAAAAATCAAATTTATTAATACTCCGCAAAAAATCTGCTACATTTTATCAAAAATGTTAATAAGATCATAATTTATTTTTGATTTCATTTGTTTTTTAATCCGGTACACACATGAGCCAGGCAAACTTTCGAACTGTGATGCAGCACTCTGCTGTATAAAGGGATCATTGTTTCCATTGCATTCCGGTCTGATTATATCTGTAAAAAAAGCAGAAAGAAAAGGATACTGCCGCCGGACCGGACAAGACATTCATGCTGCAGCCTCTGGCGCACGAGCGGTACGGGAAACTATCTCAGTTTAAACGTTACCGGGAGTCTTACAATGATCCTGGAGGGATGATCGGCTATCAGATAAGGAGAAAATTTTATGCGTTTCGCATATCTGACGGCATATTCATCAAGAATTGGATACTTTGAAGGACTGTGCACCTTAATATCGTTTACTGTTCCGTCCGTATCAACCATCAGATGCAGTATCACGGTGCCCTCATAGCCGAATCTACGGGCTTTCATTGGATATTCAAACCTTGGTTTATAGATAATTTTTGTTCTGCCTGCATCTATAATTTTTGAACCTCCGGAGCCGGCCGCCGCTGCCGCATCCCCTGCATTTTTCAATCCGTTATTCGAAACACCTGCATTTCCACTGCTGTCATGACTTCCCGATACTTCCGCACCGGAAATGTTTTTCAGGGCCGTCTGCTTCACAGCCTCATTCTTCTTTAAGTCCGTCTGCCTGGCGGCACTGATTTTTTTACCGGACAAATCGGAAAACTCTTCTTTTTTTTCAATATCCGGCTTTTTCGCGGCAGCAGTCTTTACTTTCTCGGGTTCGTTTCTTTTCTTTCCTGCCTCACCTGTACTGCTGTCATGAAGAGACGATTCACGGTCCGCCGCAGTTTTCTGCCCGGTTGAACCTGTTTCCTTTTCCCTGTCAGCGGCTTCAGGTTTATTCGCCGTATTCTGCAGAGCTGCTGTTTGCCGATTTTTAATATCGGCTGTTTCAGAAGGTTCAGCATTCATCTGTGTTTTATCATTTTTAAGGTAATTTACGCCGGTTCCTTTCACACCAAGCAGATAAAACCGATATCCCGCGGCAGACAACGGAATTATGGCTTCAGTTTCATTCAAATCGGCAGTGTTCTGCGGCCCTGAATTATTAATGATAAGCCCAAGAATTACCATATGCATGACAAATATACAGACAGCAGCCAGAATTTTTTGAGTCAACCCTAGATACATACAAGTTCACAATACTGATAATTAATCAAAATTCTCAAAACTTTAAGCAACAAAAATTCAATCCTTACGATATAATATACGAATTGTTAGTTTTTTAAAATTTTTATCTTATTATTCTTAAGGAAATCAAATGACAAGATCATCAGTATCGAATGTTTCTTCAGCATTCTGTTACAACTTCCTGGGAAATATACCGGTATGGTATAAACTCCTGATTGTTCTGTTCCTGATCATAAACCCTGTTATTTTCAGTATCCATCCGTTCACTGCAGGCTGGCTTCTGATTCTGGAGTTTATTTTCACTCTCGCAATGGCTTTAACCTGCTATCCGCTTCAGCCGGGCGGTCTGCTGGCAATAGAGGCAGTAGCAATAGGAATGACAACTCCGAATCATGTTTATCATGAAATTTCAGGAAACCTGGAAGTAATACTGCTTCTCATGTTCATGGTTGCCGGTATCCACTTTATAAGAGCATTGCTGCTGTATGTATTTTCCAATGTTATCGTTGGAATAAGATCTAAAACACTTGCTTCCTTTATTTTCTGTTTTTCCGGTGCAGTTCTTTCAGCATTCCTTGACGCGCTGACTGTTCTGGCTGTATTCATTTCAATCTGTGTAGGTTTCTACACCATATACCATCAGGTCGCATCCAATTCCAAAAAGGTTCGTCTGGATGACGAAAGCGAAATAAAACCTGCAGATCTAGAGGATTTGAAAAAATTCAAGTCGTTCCTCAGATCTCTGCTGATGCATGCTGCTGTAGGTACAGCTCTCGGCGGAGTATGCACCATTGTCGGCGAGCCTCAGAACCTGATTATCGGTGCAAAAGCTCACTGGACATTTGTTGAATTCTTCCTGAGAATGCTCCCTGTTTCAATTCCAGTGTTCATCTGCGGTCTGATTACCTGTGTTTTACTGGAAAAATTAAAATGGTTCGGATACGGTGAAGTTATGCCTGACAACGTAAGAAATATTCTGATGAAGGATATGGAAAAGCAGGCTGCACAGCGTACACCTAACGAGGTTGCAAAACTCATCATGCAGGCACTCTGCTGCCTTTGGCTGGTTATCGGTCTTGCATTCCACCTGGCGGCAGTAGGTATTATAGGTTTAACTGTAATTATCCTTGCAACCGCATTCTGCGGCGTAACCAGTGAGCACAAACTCGGTCAGGCATTCACGGAGTCTCTGCCTTTCTGCTCGCTGCTCTGTGTTTTCTTCTCGATTATCGCGGTTATTGCAGATCAGGATTTGTTCGCACCTATTACCAATTTTGTATTCAGCATTCAGGATCAGTCTACACAGACTGCGGTTCTGTTCTGGGCCAACGGTCTTCTGTCTGCAGTAAGTGACAACGTGTTTGTCGGAACCTTGTACATCAATCAGACATTCCATGCTCTGATCTGCGGTGAAATCACCCGTGATACATTCGATATGCTGGCTATTGCGGTTAATGCCGGAACAAATCTGCCTTCGGTTGCAACACCTAACGGCCAGGCAGCTTTCCTGTTCCTTCTGACGTCAAGTCTCGCTCCGCTTATCAAATTATCATACGGAAGAATGATGTGGATGGCTCTGCCTTACACCATAGTTCTCTGCTTTGTAAGTTTCATCTGCGTAATCTATGTACTGCCGGATTTGACTCAGTATATGTATGATCACGGTCTGATTGAACATATGACCACCCAGGACACTCTGCTGGTAGAAGGCAATGTTGTAGAGAATTGTGCGGCAGCTATCAAAAAATAGGCTGAACAATACTGTACAATAAACGAAATTCTTTTAATCCACTTTCTGTAAAAGTGGATTATTTTTGTGCAAAAAAAGGATAAATTATGTTTTCGTTCATTAAGTCGTTCCTGCTTAATCTATTGAATACCAGACTGTACTGGTTGTGCGTAATCTTGATTTCATTGAGTTTTGAGTACTGCGGTTATTATTTTCAGTATGTTGAAGATCTTAAACCGTGTGAAATGTGCGTTTATGAGAGAGCAGCATTCGCGGCCATTCTGCTGATCGGCGTTCTGGTAATAATCTGGCCTAAAGTACTTAAATACATCGGAATTCCTCTGTGGGGATATGCGGCATATATGGGTCTGTCAATTTCCATAGAACACGTTGAGGCGGAATCCAATATATTCGCCCAGTGCAACTCGGTAATAGCGGCAAACAGATTCTGGATACCTTTGGACAAGTATATTCCTGAATTCTTCAATCCTACCGGAGCCTGCGGCGACATTCCGTGGGAACTTATGGGTTTATCAATGCCATGGTGGGTGCGTGCAATATTTATAGGATATATTGCCGCAATTGTTATATCTCTGATAATTCACTTTATCGGTTTCCTGATCAGACGAAACAGAGGCTGATCATTTCCTGATGAATTCATCCGGGCTGTTACATGTCTGCAATTTACAGCCCGTATTTAAGATTAAAACATGAATTAAATAAATTCGTAATTTCAATAAGTTAAATCATCATTCTGCTTAATTAATAAAGCCCAACAGCAGAAAAATTATTTTTTTGTGGTCAAACTTCACATAAAAAACATCAAAAAATCGACATTGCTCATAAAAGTTAATAAAATTTACCAAATTATGATGTTAGATTAATCGAGTAATCGAATAATAAGAGGATATGAAATTGATTCAAGATCTTAAAAGAAATAAAGCACTACTAGTGTTGGTTGCAGTAATAGTTATTGCTCTTTTGGTTCTATTTGGCTTATTCGGAGGAGACAAACCGTCTAACAACTACAGACCTTCCGGTTCTTCTGTAAAATCAGAAAATCCTGAAGCAGCTGCGGAAGCGCTTTCAAATCTGTCCAATGACGAAAGACACGTTTCAAAGAACCCTATGAGCATAAGAGTTATTTCAGCAGGATTAAACCATACCTGTGCCATAGACTTCAGCAAAAAGATATTCTGCTGGGGCGGTGCAAACAAGGGTTCTCTCGGTGATGACGGAAAAATGCGTAAATGCGAAGTTGAAGATGGTGAATCAGGCTTACGCTGCGAATACCGCAACCCTAACCTTGAAACAACTCACTACTCCTTTACCCCTGTTTCCGTATTCAAGGGTGAAGCTCCAGGCGAAGGCGAATACCTGTCAGATGCTCAGCTGCTGGCTGTAGGTGATTTGTTTGCATGCGCGGCAATCGGCAAGGACAACGCTGTTTACTGCTGGGGTCGAGGTTCTTCAGGTCAGCTGGGTAACGGTAAACGTGCCGATCAGAATACTCCTGTTGCAGTTTGCGGAGAAGGATACACAACCGACTGCAGCAAACACGTGTTAAAAGGTGTAACTGCATTGTCAGCAGGTGCTGAACACGTATGTGCAATCGTGGGTGACAAGGCAAGAGCATACTGCTGGGGTAACGGTAACAACGGTCGTTTAGGAAACGGCAAGACCGAATATCAGTTAACTCCTGTATCCGTTTGTAAAGATGCAAAATCCAAGGATTGCGATGCTGAACCTCTGGTAGGAGTTAAATCAATTACAGCAGGTACATACCTGACATGCGCCTCAGTGGGTGACAACCGCCAGGGTTTCTGCTGGGGTGACGGTTCAAGTCACCAGCTTGGCAACAACAATCAGGATAACAACCAGAGCAAGCCTTCTGCAGTTTGTGCACAGGGTGCTTCAGACTGTAACGTATCTCCGTTTGTTCAGGTTTACAAATTTGCAATCGGTCAGTCCCATACCTGCGCAATTGCCGGAGAAAACCGCATTGCATACTGCTGGGGTCAGGCTCGTTACGGTCAGCTTGGCAACAACAATGATATTGATAACCAAAAAACTCCTTCCGCAGTATGTCTGCCTGGAACAACAGATGCTGAAGAAAACTGGAAATGTACAGAAGATCCTGCAAAGGTTGTTTCAAGAGTTCATGATATATCAACCGGTTTCGTACACACCTGTGCAACAATGGGTGCAGATCGCCGTGCGTACTGCTGGGGCGAATACTTCTTCGGTCGTTTAGGTGATAACGGTACTGCAAACCAGAAGGTTCCTGTTCCGGTATACAACGGATATGATAAGGACGGTTATACCATTGAAGATGAAGAAATCATCTGGCTGAACAATGTAACAAATCTGTCACTCGGCTCAAACTACAGCTGTGCATTGTTACAGGATTCAACATCAAAATGCTGGGGTAACAATCAGTTAGGTCAGTTGGGTGATAAGGAACGTGTTAATATGCTGATCCCTTCTGTGGTAGGTTTCTAGTATTTTCACTGTTTTCACTAATTCGTGAACAGAAAAGGCATCATTTGACTGATGCCTTTTTTATTGGTGAAACTGAATAAAAGTTCAATTAAAACACAGGGCTTCAGATAATCACACCGTTAAGGTGATCTACCTCATGCTGAATAATCTGTGCTGTGAAGCCGCGGAATCTTTTCTTTTTCTTCTGCCATTTCTGATCAAGATATTCAACTTCAATAATCAGAAATCTTGTGGTTTCCCGCATTCCCTCCAGTGACAAACAGCCCTCCTCGGTTTTATACGGAGACTGCTGCATCGTTATTTTAGGATTAAACATAACCAGACTGCTCAATCCGACTTTAACAATAATTATCTGCCGGCTTATTCCGATCATATTGGCAGCCAATCCAACACATGAACCTTCATGAGCCTTCAGAGTATCTATCAAATCCTGTGCAACAGGCAAATCTTCCCTGGTTGCAGGTTCTGATATACGGGCTAAAAAGCTCTGATCCTTTACTATATCCTTAATCATCTCAAATTCTCTCAGTTTAAATCCAGATTAAACAGACGCGCAAAATTTTCAGAGGTTATTCTGCATACCTCATCTACCGGTAAATCACGCAGTTTTGCAATTTCTTCAGCAACATATTTCACATAGGCAGGCTGATTCGGTTTGCCGCGGTTAGGCACAGGAGCAAGATATGGAGAATCTGTTTCAAGAAGCAGACGATCCAGCGGTACTCTGCTCGCTATTTCCCTGATATTCGCAGCCTTCTTGAAAGTAACCATGCCGGAAACGGAAATATAAAAGCCGAGATCGAGAACCTTTTCCGCCAAATCCCAGTCATCAGCAAAGCAGTGAAAAATA
This sequence comes from uncultured Aeromonadales bacterium, assembly GCA_902761645.1. Taxonomy (GTDB): domain Bacteria; phylum Pseudomonadota; class Gammaproteobacteria; order Enterobacterales; family Succinivibrionaceae; genus UBA2804. The sequence continues at coordinate 8,350 of CACWLF010000016.1, forward strand.
CCGCCCACATCCTTTGCCTGTTCATCTATCACTATTTTAAAAATATCATCCTTTGCGCTTCTGCCATGTATAATTATCGGCTTTCCAATCTGGCGGGCAATGCGGATCTGACGGATAAACACATCCTTCTGCTGTTCCTTTGTTTCCTCGTCATAGTAGTAGTCCAGTCCTATTTCGCCCACGGCGATAACCTTGTCATAGGCTGCATAATCCAGAAGCTCCTTCTCAGTCCATGCATAGTCATTAACATTGAGAGGATGAGTTCCCACTGATGCATATACATTAGGCAAATCCTTGATTTTATTATACATATCGGGGAAAGTGCCCAGATCCGTGTTAACACATAGCATATGGGTAACGCCTGAATTTTTTGCATTATCCAGTACTTCATTCAAATCCTGATCGATGTCTCCAAATTTCAAATCGCCAAGATGACAGTGAGAATCAACTAAAAAAGTCATAAATATTAAACCCGAAAAAACTGTTTCAAAATTGTTCGTAAGTTTAGTTTGAAAAGACGGTTGCGTCAACCGTCTTCATGGAGTGATCAGTAAAAGAAAACTACTGTTTTCTGGCAAGGGAATTCAGCCAGTTGATAATATACAGATCAATGAATGACGTTTCCAGAATCTGATCGGAACGCGAAAGTTCAATCAGCTGTTCCAGCGATTCATGCAGTACATGAACAGGAATCTTTTTAAAAGGTTCAAGAAGCCGCTCGGTCTTGATAAAATAGTTTTCTCTCAGAGAGCCCGTAACACGACTGCGGTATATGTCGGAAACAATGTAGTAGAGCCACGGATAAATAATCCTGAATACAAGTTCCTTCGGTTTAGATTTTTTATCCTTCTGTTCTTCATCCGCTTTATTGTAAGGGCTGTTTTTTGTTATATCCTTGAGAATATCTATGACTGCAGCAGGATTTGAACGGGAATATACAAAATCTGCAACCGCCTTGATCAAGCGATTAATATGATGATGCTGGTTTGCATTTACGAATCTTACGGTATCCACCGGAGAATAGTTGTTAAGCAGAAACAGGTGCTTCAGATCTACACTTTTGTCAGTAACCTGATCTCTCATCCATGATACCGCCATATTGAAATCAGGATCATTGATTTTAAATTTTACACATCGGCTCAGAATTGTAGGAATAAGTTTGAGCAGACTGTCAGCGGTTAATATAAACAATAAATCCGGAAACGGTTCCTCAAGTATTTTCAGCATAGAATTCGCGGCGGAGACAGTAAGAAGCTCAGCATTTTCAATAATCACAACTTTGCCATGCCCCATTTTTGCAGTCATTGATACCGTATCAATCATTTCACGGATTTCATCAATTCCGATTTTACTGCCGTTCTCACTGCCGATTACAATAAAGTCACCATGGGTGTTCCGAGAAAAATTCTGACAGGAGGGACAACTGCCGCAATAACCGCTGCCGCATTTGTTAAAGCACAGATAAAACTTAGCAAGTTCCCGCGCTATTTCCTTTTTTCCAAGTCCGTCTTTTCCGTAAAGCAGAATGGAATGCGGTTCGCGGTCACCGCTGAAAATGCGCAGAAGGCTTAACCATGAATCTCTTAACCACGGGAACATAAAAAATCTTCCAATACTGTTCTTACCGACTGCTTAACCTGTTCCAAAGGCTGAGTTGCATCAATCACTTTAATCGAAGGATCTGAGGAAGCTTCAGACAGATAACAGTTTCTAACCCTGGTAAAAAATTCCAGTTTTTCCGATTCAAAACGATCCCTGCCCTGTCCTCTGTTGTCCACACGGCTCAATCCGATTTCAGGAGTAACATCCATTAATACAGTGAGATCCGGTTTAAAATCCCCCAGAACCATCTTTTTCAAACCTTTTATAAGATCCAGAGAAATCCCTCTGCCGCCGCCCTGATAGGCAACGGAGGAAAGATCATGGCGATCGCCGATAACATAACAGTCTTTTTCCAGTGCCGGTCTGATCCTGTTGTCAACCAGCTGCACTCTTGATGCATACATCAGCAGCAGTTCAGTTTCATCGCTGACCTTCTCATCCCCCTTTTCCAGAAGTATTGTTCTCAGTTTTTCCGCAATTGCCGTACCGCCAGGCTCCCTGGTATATTCGATATTCCGTATGCCGTGCTCTTTCAGAACCTCTTCTATCACTGATATGCAGGTACTTTTACCAGCACCTTCAATTCCCTCAACTACAATAAAACGACCTGTCATCTTGTTCCTTAAAGCAAACTGTATTTCTGTTCGTCCGATATTCCATCCCTGAATCAGAGACAAAAAAACGTAATCATGTATTATCTGCCGGTTTTTTCGTCCGGTTTGTTTTCATCCGCACTTTTGTTTTCATCCGCATTTTTATTTTCAGCTTCGGTTTTCACCTTGTCATCCAGATTTGTATCCAAAGCGGTTTTAACCAGCGAGCCAAGCCCCTTTGCCTCGTCTCCTATTGCATTTTCCAGTTCGTTGGATACATTGATAATCTGCTCCTTAACCAGATTTTTCCTGTTTTTGGCTTTATTCTCCCTGAGCAGACGCTTGTACTCGTTCACTGCATTGTTGTGATCGCGAAGATTGGAGGTGAATGTGTGTCCTCCATTGCCGTTTGCAACGAAAAACAAATAATCAACATCGGCGGGATGCAGCGCGGCATGAATGGTTTCCTTTGAAGCCATTGCTATCGGTGTCGGAGGTAGCCCGTAAATAACATACGTATTATACGGATTATCATCCTTTAAATCAGATTTGGTGATTTTGCCGCTGTAACGATCCTTCACACCGTAAATCACCGTAGGATCGGTCTGCAGGCGCATTCCTTTTTTCAATCTGTTGTTGAACACCGCTGAAACAAGAGGATATTCATCTGCAACAGATGTCTCCTTTTCAATAATCGATGCCATTATCAGCGCTTCATACGCGGATTTGCAGCTGACACCGTGATCTCTGTTCTCCCATTCCTGATTTAAATATTTAACCAGACTGTCGTGTGCAAAATTCAGAATAACGGTATCACGCTCGTTCGGATCATAGGCATAGGTATCAGGCAGAAACAATCCCTCGAGACTGCTCTGACTTAATTTGGCATGAGAAAGATAATCTGCGTAGGTCTTTTCATCCTGCATCGTGTGGTCAACGAGAGTTGCATGAGACAGGTTTGAGAGAATCTTATCCGCTCTGGTACCTGCCACAATGGTAAAATTGAGACTGAGCTGTCTGCCCGTGGTCAGTTTAGTAAACAGATCACTGAGAGTGTAAACACCGTTAAGACCGTAATATCCGTGTTTGATTTTTGTCATCTGAGGATTCTGACGAAACCATAACCGATACCAGATATCATCCAGAGGATTCTCTATGGTTTCAGAAATAATCTGCATCGGTGTCTGTCCGGATTTTACTTCGAGTATTTCAAGATTTGATTTGATCTTCTGATCCGGAATACTCTTCAGAACACCTTTTCCGTAATTGTACAGGCCTGCAGCTGCAGCAAGAGATAAAATGAACAGTATCAGCATTCCCTTTAGAATCTTCTTCATAAAAACCACCTCTGTCTCATGCATAACAGCAAACTGCACTGCCGCGCAAATATAATGGTTTGCAGGTTCCCTCCGAAACAGGAACTGCCACATCAAAATATCACATCGTCGCCCGGGACTCTGTCAGAATAAATCAGAATAAAATTAATAACTGTGCTGCAGTATTGAAAAAATATAATATTTTTAAAACACCGACGGTATTATAATATAAAATACAGTATCCTTTATATAATTAATAAATAAAATCAGACAATTGCCCGCAGGAGAAAAGCAGGTCAGCAGGGATAATCGGGTTTGTTTATGAAGAAACTGATCTCACTCTGTCACAGCTCTGAACTTACTTTGAAGTTTAATGATTACCTGCATTAAAACATTTGTCCGAACAGAGACAGCAGGCGGTAATTACGGTTCTTCGGAATTAAAGAATCATCAGTGAAACGGATTCCGTTACTGAAACCGCAAGCGTTTATGGTTGATTATTGATAAAACATATGGTTGTAAGTAAATGAAAAAACTACAAATTCCCTTTTTTATAATGATGTCCTGCATTTCCATTGCGTCATATGCAGAAAACGATCAGGCGGCGGACGGCGCTTCATCAGGAGACCTGTATGATTCATCCCTGAAATTTGTGGGAGTAAGAGAGGATCTCGGCAACTTTTTCCAGTGGAAACCTGAACTTGAAGCCAAATATGCCGCTGTTTACAGCAAATTGCGTCTAAGTCTGATCAACGAGGATATCGAAGGTCTGTCACAGGTTCTGCGTTATCCGATTGAAATATGCCAGGACGGAAACGTGATTCTGGTACAGGATCAGGAAGCTCTGAAAAACTACAGCTTTGCGGATATTTTCGGTGAAAACTACCGTTATCTGAAAAATTACGCAGCAACATATGCAAGCGGCGCCATTCAGTATGACTACGCGAAGATGCCAGGTCTGCAGGTTTACGGAATTTCACTGGATGCAAATGATCCGATACTGGACAGCGCAATTGTTCCCGAACTGTTCTACACAGAAAAGGGAGTACTGATCAGCGAACCCGACAGGAAAAAATGCGTTCCAAGTTTCAATTTCTGCGGAGATCCTGAAAATACAGAGGAAAAAAGCGATACTCCGAATGCCGACGAATTGAATGCCAAAATCAAATACCTGAGCACCAGAGGCAGTCCAAAGTCGGATCATGAAGCCGAACGCACCTATGAATACTGGGATGACGCTCTGATTCATGAAGTTAAAATGAACCCTCTTGTTAACCATGAGGATTCATTCGAGATAATTTACAACGGCAAGAAACAAACTGTTACAAGAAAATTCTACTCCTACAACAGCATGCCGATTTATACCACCGGTGATGGTGACGAGATAATGATTCTGATCCCGAGCATGGCCGGACAGCAATGCAACGCTGTTTCCTGTTCCCGCTATCCGTACATGTATATGTATGTCAAAAAGAAGGATCATAATGAGTGTGAAGAGGTGATTCTGGCCGATAATATCGAGGATTTCTGCCCGGGTCAGGTTCAGTTCAACCGTGAAATAAAGTTGTTTACCCACGGTGTGCATGCACACATAGAGAACAAGGCTCAATACTCCAACAAGGACGGTTCCGCAAAGATGTCCGTACCGTTGAGCGATTTCAGCAAGATCACAATCAACGGCACCGAATACAGTTACAGAATGATTGACGATCCGATTTACAACACGGTTGAAAGAATCGATCTTGGAAACAACAGAAGCGCAATGCTTCTGTGGGAAGGCGATCTGGATCGCTCTCTCAATCAGTCACCTGATTCACAGACCTCCATGGATGCGGCAATGCCTGAAGGTATTTCAATTCCAGCAAAAACACCTGTACTCATATACAGAAATGAAAAAGGCGACTGTTCCAGAATTAATTTATCAAAAGTTTCAGGAGATGCAAAATGATAATCAGAAAGTTGAAGAATTTCGCAATGCTTCTTGCAGCAGGTCTCTTGGCTAATGCGGCTTTTGCGGATGAAACAGATGCAGACCATATCTACAGCCATTTCTGTGAACAGAATAAAGATCTTCAGGCGATGATTGACTACTATGTGATTAAAAACCGCCGCATCAATTTTGATCTGGAAAATCTATACCGCAAGTTCGGTTATTACCGCAGCTACATCAGTAATGAAAAAGCCATGTTTCATCGTTTGAGTTTTCCTCTTTCGGCCCAGTACAACACCATTGTGCTGCCGGATTTCAACCGTATGGATCGTCAGCATCGCGAGCCGTATTCCTTCAAGGGCACTCCTGTGTACAAGATTACCGATATTGACAGCAAGAACGACTTGAATTACCGTCTCATGGTAATACCGGTAACGGATGACGCAGATCCGTACAATATCAATAACAGTCTGGCCATTGACGCATGCAACGGAGCAAAGGAATGCGAGAAGGAACTGACTACGCTTTATTTCTACAAGAATGTTGATGTTATACTTCGCAATCCGGACGGCGAATGCACATTGGAGGAATTCAATCTGCATAACGATTTTCCTGAGTACGAATCAGACAATCCGGTATTTGTAAACGAGGTGAGACTGTTTGCCCCTAATGCACTGCCTAAGGTAAGAGTTAAAACAGATCACTGGGAAACATCCGACGGAAAAATGAAAATTGATTTCGGCGCAAAGGATTACATCACCATCGACGGCGTTAAATACACTCTTGTTCCGGGCATTTTGAGAAAAGGCACCCACACAGGTGATTATTACATGAAAAATCCAGGCAACAAATGGCATGAATACTGGCTTTACATGTATCCTGCAGGCAATGTGAATTCACTGTACTGCAAACAGTCGGACAAAACCTGCGACCGCAGCGCTTCAAAAATTGTAATCACCGTTACGCACAAAACAGGTCAGCAGGCACTGGAGGAAAGACGTCTGGTATTCTATCCGAAGACCAGGTAATTCTTGATTCTGATGCAATATCGAGGCGGTATCTGTTTCCTGCGGATGCCGCTTTTTTATGGTTTCCGAAAACTAATTTTCCGCTGCGGAAATTACCGTCATGCACACTGCGTATACAAAAAATCCGGATGAAATCTGCAGCAGAAAATTCCATTGCCCGGAACGATACTCCAAAACAGTACATAAAAAATGCAATTACAGATTATTTTGTGATGTTCCCCCGTAAAAAGAGTTACAAAGCTGTCCTTAAAAATGCGATAATATAGGCTGTGGATTTTTGTAGGTGTACCTTGCCGGCATTATTGCCAGATGCACCGTCACTATGAGCTCGCCTCCCGCGGTCACGGAACTTTCATGCGGACCCGGATCAGGAAAAGGAGCGGATTATGCATAGTGCAACCACCTTAAAGTTTTTAATCTTTACTGATAAAGATCTATGAAGCTATAACATTAGCTGAGCAGTAGAAAGATTAAGACCGGTCTGTCATGACATAAGACCGGCACTTTTGATGATCGCTGAACTCCCAAAAAGAGAATGTTACTGACTGTCGTGACGATACCTGCGACAGATTGAAGTTTTTTATTACTGTTGCAAATAAGTTACTGATATGACAGTCGAGGAAGGTATCACTACCCTTTAAAATTGAAAAATATAAGATTTAAATGTTAGTGGTATAGGGTATTACATAAATAAAAAAACACTTTTCAGCCAAATCGTGAGATTGCATACCTGACCATAATAGTGTTTATAGGTAATTTGAGTTTTAAATGAAAAGAATGTTAATTAACGCAACTCAGGAAGAAGAGATGCGTGTAGCCCTGGTCGACGGGCAGAAATTATACGATTTAGACATTGAAGGTGTCGGTCGTGAACTGAAAAAGGCAAATATCTACAAAGGCGTTATTACTCGTGTTGAACCAAGTCTCGAAGCCGCATTTGTTGACTACGGTGTAGAGCGTCACGGTTTTCTCCCTCTCAAGGAAATTTCACGCGAATATTTCAAGGACGGACGTCCGTATGCAGCCCAGACCGATGTAAAGGAGGCACTGCCTGAAGGAACCGAAGTTATCGTTCAGATTGAAAAGGAGGAACGCGGTCTTAAAGGTGCAGCTCTGACTACATTTATCAGCCTTGCAGGAAGCTATCTTGTTCTGATGCCAAACAATCCTCATGCCGGCGGTATTTCCCACCGCATCGAAGGAGAAGAGCGCGACGAGATGAAAGCCACTCTGGACAGCATCAAGATTCCTCACGGCATGGGCGTTATTGTAAGAACCGCCGGAGTAGGCCGTGCACCTGCCGAACTTGAATGGGATCTGAATATTCTCAGCAAATTATGGTTCTACATCAAAAATGCAGCCGCAGACAAGCCTGCACCGTTCCTGATCTATCAGGAATCAAACATTATTCTGAGAGCCATCCGTGATCACCTTCGTCAGGATATCGGTGAAATTATCATTGACAACAAGGAAGTTTACGACAAGATTCTGAAACATATCAGTGCAATAAGACCGGAATTCGTAAACCGTGTTAAATACCATTCAGATGAAGTTCCTCTGTTTACTCATTTCCAGATTGAAACTCAGATTGAATCCGCGTTCATGCGCAAGGTTAGATTGCCGTCCGGCGGTGAAATAGTAATCGATCCGACCGAAGCATTGACATCAATTGATATTAACTCCGCAAAAGCAACAAAGGGTGACGATATCGAAGAAACAGCTCTTCAGACCAATCTTGAAGCTGCAGACGAAATTGCCCGTCAGCTGCGCCTGCGCGATTTGGGAGGACTGTTTGTTATCGACTTTATCGATATGACTCCTGTCAAGAACCAGCGTGCAGTTGAAAACCGCATGCGTGAAGCGGTTCAGCAGGACCGGGCCCGCATTCAGATTGCCAAGATATCCCGTTTCGGACTTCTTGAACTCTCCCGACAGAGAATCAAGCCTTCAATCAACGATTCAAGCACTCATGTATGTCCTCGCTGTCAGGGTCAGGGCTTTATCCGCGATGATGAATCCCTTTCATTGTCAATCCTTCGTCTGATTGAAGAAGAAGCGTTAAAGGAAAACACCAAACAGGTTCATGCCCAGGTACCGGTAAATATTGCCGCCTATCTGCTGAATGAAAAGCGCAGCAATATCGAATCTCTGGAAAAACGTCACAAGGTGCAGATCTTCATTATTCCTAATACAAATCTCGATACACCTCATTATCAGATTAACCGTATCAAGAAGAATGAGTTCGCAGATCCTAACAATCCGAACCTTGAGGAAGGTCTGGTTGAAGATAAGTCGTACCGTCCGAGCGATCCTGTTGTTAAAGAGGTTCCAGCAGTTAGCAATATGATGGATGTTCAGAATATTGAACCTGCTCCTTCCCAGACAAGAATTGCAATTTCACGTTTCTTCGGCAAGATTTTCGGAGGCATTACTTCCTTATTCAGCGGCGACGACAAGTCAAAGAAAAAGAAGACTCATAAGAAATCACGCCGTGTACATACAGAACGTGATCATCGCAGCCGCAGAAACAGCGTTTCAGGCAGTTCAGCGAAGCCTGCAGCAGCCAATAATTCTCCAAGAGCAAATAAAGATCAGAACACGGCTGCCGTAAAGGAAACCGCAGTAAATAACACTTCAAAGAAAAACGCTGGAGAACGCACTGAACGCACCGAGCGACAGGAACGTTCAAACAGAAAGAACGAACGCCGCAACGCAAATGCTGCACCTCAGCAGAATCAGCAGAGTGCACAGCCGCAGTCTGCCCAGCAGACAAGAGGACAGCAGCAGAATGCAGGCGATCGTCACGAACGTAAAAACGGCAAGGGACGCAGCAAAGCGGAACATCAGGCGCGAGAACAGTCAGCAAGACAGACTCCGGCACCGGTAAACCGTGAAACCGAAGCTGCGGATAACACTGCTCAGAAACCAGCTGTTTCAGTTCCTGCAGCAGAAAAACCTCGCAGAAGCAAGGTATCCAAAGTAGGAGCACAGCTGCATTCTCATGCCGCAGGTGCAAACAGCGTTAAATTCGCTCATGCCGATCCTTCTCAGCCTCAGCATGTTGAATTACCTGTTTCTCCAGAGGTTTCCGGCCGTCCTGTTACGGGTGAATATACCAGAAAGGCTGACAAGGCCGCAGGTGCAGCTGTTGTACAGTTTGCTCACTCCGAGCCGGCACAGCCTGCTCACAGTGATTTACCTCCTGTTGCCGCAACGGAACATGAAGAGCTGACAAGAGCTTCATTTACCATTGCTCCGAAAGCAGCAGGATTCGCTTCGCTGTCTGCACAGTCGGCAGCTCCTATGAGTCAGCCTGAACATATTGAATAAACAGATTAGGTTCACAAATTTTGATTAACGAAGGTGCTGAAAAGCACCTTTTTTTATTATTTTGACCATAATCATTAATATATGGTGTCTCAAGTGCTACCATGAAAATTATTAAAAAATTAAAACATTTAGAAAGGAGTCTATATCATGAAAAGTTATAGAAATATTTTGGTTATACTGAATGCCGAAGGCTACAACAGACAAGCACTGGAAAAAGCACTGTTTCTTGCAAAGTTCGACAAGGATGTAAAGGTTACTGTTTTTCTCTCTGTTTTTGATTTTTCTCTTGAACTGACATCCTTTTTTGATTTCGCCGAACGAGAAAAAATGCTTCAGGCTATCATCGACGCCAAAAACAAGGATTTAGACCAGGCCATCAAAGATCAGAATATAGAAAATCCGAATATCGCAACCAAAGTGGTATGGGCACGCAATCAGGTTAAGGCAATCGAAAGGGAAATCAAAATCCATAATTACGATCTGATTATCAAGGCGGCCAATATGGAGGATGACACAATCGCATCTTTCTTCTTTACCCCTCTTGACTGGCAGCTTCTCAGGAAAGTTGACATACCGGTGATTTTAGTTAAAGATCAGGAATGGCAGCCTGATAACGTGCTTCTCCTTGCTTTATGCTCCATAAACCAGAAAATCACCAACCGGGTTAATACGATGCTGTTAAGAGAGGCACAGATTGTATCAAAACTTACAAACAGCACAATTCATCTGGTTAACGCGGTTCCGTGTCCAAACATGAATATAGCCATAGATGTACCGGGTGTATATCCTGATTATTACAACGAGGAAATTCATAAACGCCACGAGGAGCAGCTCAGGGAATTTGCACAGAATCACAATATTCCGCTGGAAAACGTTCACGTTATAGACGGACTTCCTGACGACGTAATACCTTCCCTGGCAAAAACGCTGAATGTAAACGCCGTTATGATGGGCAGTATCGGACGGGACGGCTTTACCGGAACAATAGTCGGAAATACAGCAGAACTTATAATCGATGAGGTTAACTGCGATTTAATCGTGCTCAAAACTCCGATTATATTTGACTGATAATTCAGTCTCGGCAGCAGATTTAATGAAGCGGAACAACATTGTTTGTTCCGTTTTTTATTGCTGTTGATGCCGGCTGCCGCACATATTATTCAACCGATCATACATTATTTGCTTCCGGTACTTAAAAAGATTCCTTTCAACCATTATAATTAGATAAGAAATTTAATTGGGAAGACAGAAAAAGATGACAACGCTTTCAGACATAGACAATAAAATTTTAGAACTGCTTAAGGAAAGGACCCAGTATTCTGTAAGTGAATTTGATTATCAGATTTCCTCGATTGATGAAATTCTGAAAAAAGCAGATGAATACAGGCTTAATCCGACTTACATCGCCGGGTTGTTCACACTGATAAACAATGAAAGCATCCGCATGTTTGAACAGAAATCACTTGAAAGCAAAAACAACCTCTGGTGCCGTAAATACAAAAAAGCATCATACCTGGGACCAAAGGGAACCTATTCCTTCCAGGCAATGGTAAAGTTTTGCGAAAAATATCAGTTCAGACCTGAAGAGGTGTGCTGCAGCAGTTTTAATGAACTCGTATCCAACGTAAAGCAGGGAATATCCGATTTATCATTTCTCCCGGTGGAAAATACCTCAAGCGGCATAATCAACGAGGTTTATGACCTGCTGCGTGATAACGGTGTTCATATCATCGGAGAGATAACTCTGCCTATTAACCACTCGATTCTGGTAAATGATGTCAATAATGCAGCCAAAATCGATACATTCTATTCTCATCCGCAGCCTATTATTCAGAGTTCAAATTTTCTGAAGCTTCACTACCCTGATGCAAAATTCGTTTACTGCGACTCAACTGCAGATGCGGTTAAAAAGGTTAAAAACCTTAATCAGGAAAACATTGCCGCGATTGCAAGCGAGTTTGCGGGAACCCTGTTCGGTTTGAGTCCGATAAGATCAAATATTGCAAACCAGTCCGAGAACTTTACCCGTTTCATTGTAATTGCCAAGGATCCGATTACCGTTCCTACAGATCTGGCCAGCAAGATTTCCATTACGTTTACAACAAATAACACACCTGGAGCGCTTGCGGCTGTTCTGGATATTTTCAAACAGCATCAGTACAATCTGACAAAACTTGCAAGCAGACCGATTATCGGCAGACCGTGGGAAGAACTGTTTTATGCTGATTTTATTGCCAACCTGGAGACAGTGGATGCACAGAATGCAATTCATGAACTGAAGAGCCTGTGTCATCTCAATATTCTTGGCTGCTATCCGCTGGAAAAGGAATAAACAGCAATTCAAAATAAATAACTGTCTATGGATAATCTGAATTTCCGGTTATCCTTTTTTTGAGAAAGACATGGCATTTTGGAATTCCAGCACGGCAATAAAAAATTCAGATGGAATCAACAGATAATGATTTGAAATTCAACCGAGGAACAGAAATGATTGTAACCAATTTAGACACTTTAAAGGATACTTTTCCAAAAATCTGGCAATATGTCGAAATAGCACTTGACGCACATGGCAAAGATCCTGAAAAACAAGGAAGACAGCCTATAAAGGACAGTCAGGTATTTTTTACCTTATCTGAAGATCCGCTGGAGCCTCAGGAGGATCGTCGCCTTGAAGTTCATAAAAAATATCTTGATATCCAGATCGTACTGGAAGGAACCGAAAGATATGGTTACATTCCCGGTGCATATGCAGGAACCTTTGAGGAAGAAAGGTTTGAATCTGACGACGTGGCATTCACTTCCAGAAACGAACCTTGTCAATATGCAGATCTGACTGCAGGAGATGCAATTATATTTTTACCAGGGCATGCACACAAACCGCTGTGTATTCCGGCTGATCAGAATAAAAAAGTACGCAAAGCCATTATCAAAGTAGAAAAAGCTCTTGTAAAAGAACTTTTTTTCTGAAATTCCGGTCTGATTTTTGATTGATAATGATAAGTGGCACACATAAATGGTAATTGATATCAACAAATAATTGTGTTTGAGGCTTTGCCGACTATAAAGAAATGTAGAGCTAGTATTTTTTAATGTCAGGAAAATTTTCCTGCATTACTTGATATGATGCTCGGCACCTCCTTATAAAAGCAAAGGTTTCAGTTGAAAGATTGAAACCTTTTTCTTATGCGCTAACTGAACTGAGGATCCGTTTCTGCACTATTTATTTTTGGGTGCAATGCGGATAAAATTACACTGCGTGCCGGATATTCTGACCTATCATCTGATTACCGTTTATCCGTTTCAGCGCAGGAACATCAGGTCCAACCTTATACCAGCTGGAGAAATTTTATGAATTTTTTTACTAGAATACTGACCGGTGCATGCTGCTCTTTAATTTGCTTGTCAGCTGCAAATGCGGAAAATTATGATAAAAATAAAATCGGTACATTCCTGTCAAACTTTACAGAATGCGATTACCTGAATATTACAAGAGAAGAAATGATTGAAAGCAGGGATATTCTTGTAAGTTTTGCAATGTGCCATCTTGACATTAATGCACCTAAACAGTTCAAGGATGTCAGCGACTGCGACAAACATCCGAAGGAATGCAGTTACGGAGATAAAAAAATCTCCGACAAGGCTGTTGCCAAAGTGATAAAGAGATATTTGGCCTATGATTTCAATGATTTCCAGCCTACCGATTTCCATCAGTACCGCAACAATTATTTCTATATGTCATACGGCGCCAAGGAACTTCTCTATGCGGCAGCTGTAAAAAACATCTACGCGCTGTCAAACGGAAATCTGAAAGTAACCGCTGCTCTTTACAATACCGTAACGGAAAAGAAACCGTCGGAGGATGCCGTTACCATCACTGCTGAAATCAAGCCTTATGTATGGGATGGCAAGAAGACATGGTCGCTGGTATCAATCAAAACCAATGACTGACAGTTGAACAGTTCTTTATCAATTATTTAAAAACCTCTGATTTATGCCTCATTGTCTCTTCCCGGCGGATTGCACTGCAATGAGGCTTCCTGCTGACAAAAAATCACACGGGCGGCAGCCGTCAATCTTGTATAATTATCCGGTTCAGCAGATGTTTTTTTCCGATTAATCATTCTTCCACTGACAATTTACCATTATTTTCTGACAAAAGGCATCTTTAACCGAGTGAAAATTAATATTATTCAAAAAAAATGGTAAAATAGGGAAAACTGTATTTTAAGGATCGTATCGTGAAAATTAAAACTATTTTACTTGCATTATTAACAACATGTTCGCTGACTTCATGTTCAATTTTTAATTTCTGGAGTAATGATAACGAAGAAAAAGTCGTTGACGATAAAACATTATGCAGCAGTAAAAAGGACATAATTACCAATCATACGTACATACCGTCACTGAATGCCTGTCAGAGACTTTCCGATCAGGGAGATCTGAATGCTACCTACGTGCTTGGTCTGTTATACACCGATACCAGCATTCTGACATCATTCCTGGATCCTGATACCCGTGTTGAACAGGGCGTGGCTCTGGTAAAAAAAGCGGCAGACGGCGGAATTGTAAAAGCACAGAGATCGCTTGGAGAATATTATGCAGATCAGAAAGGCGATAATGAAAATGCTGTGATTTATCTGCAGAAAGCGGTTGATAACGGTGATACCGATTCGTTAATTGATTTAGGAACTGTATACGAAAATCTCGGTCAGTGCCAGAAGGCCGCGGACGCGTACCGCAAGGAAATCAAGCAGAACGGCAAGAACGCTGACGGATATTTTTATTTATCGCTTCTGCATGTAACCGGATGCAAGGATTTAAACAAGGATATCGGCAAAGCCTGCGGATACTTCGCCCTTGCACAGGATTCCCAGATAAAGAACACTATTCTCAAGGTTCTGGAATATGAGGCACAAACCGGAGAGGCGGCAAAAAAGAACAGTGTTACTTCTGAATTAAGAATAATTCATGACTATGAAACAAAAAACGCGGCAAAATGCGAATCTTCAAAGAAAAAACTACAATTAACTTTGTTTGATTAAAAATAATAATTCTTGTTTTATTGATGCTGTTCTCTTTGTAATCATGTGCTGCAGAGAACAGCGGATTATCACTGTAACCACAAGGAAGAGCAAATCATGAGTAATCATGAAATTTTTTCTCATCAGACCAATAAAAGTGATTCGACAGCAGATAACAAAAAAAACAATAAGGAAACTGTCAAAACACTGCAGAACGGAAGTTATACTTCTTCAAATGAAAAAAACACCAGTCGCAATGTCGTGATATGGAGTCTTGCCGGAGTAGTCGTAGCCGGTCTGCTAGGTGCATGGTATCTGTACCAGCAGAATTTTATCAATAAAAATATAGAACAGTGTCATTCCTACCTGGAGAAGAAAATCATCGACAGCACGACTCTTACCACATGTACGGTAGGATACAAGGATGGAGATCTGAGAGCAACCGCCGGTCTTGCATCAATCTATTATAAAAACGGTGATTACGCCAAGGCGCTGCCTATTCTGCACACATGTGCCGAACAGGAACAGATAAACTGTCAGCTGCTTCTCTCCGTGCTGTATAAAAACGGTATCAAGGATTATCTTGAAAAAGATCGTTTTCAGGCGCTTGAATGGCTGGAAAGAGCTCACTTAAACGATTCGGCTGTGGCGACATTCATGCTTCATCTTGCCTATATAAAAGGCGATGATGAGTACGGAATAAAAAAAGATTTGTTAAAAGCCAAGCAGTATTTAAAAAAGGCGGCTACTCTGGATTATCCCGAAGCACTCTATCGCCAGGGATACTTTTACGAGACTGGGGAATTCGATTATGCAAAAGATCCGGCAAAGGCACGTGCCAACTACGAACAAGCAGTTAAATTCAATTCGAACAATGCACTTGTTCCATATGCAAAAATACTGTTATCAGAAGATCAGATAGATCAGGCAATAAAATATCTTGAAAGAGCAGATCGTCTGAATATTCACGAAGCATCATATGTGCTGGCAAAAGCATATATCATGAAGAATGATCCCAAGCTTAAGGAAAAGGCTGTTAAAATTCTTAACAGACTGCTCAAAGAAGCTGACAGGGAAGGAACCGGCATTTCCGATGAGCTGAAAAAGGATACATTACTGCTTCTTGCCGACCTCTATTACGACAGCAACGATCGCGAGCAGTTCGTAAAAACGATTAATGAAGCAATTGAAGAAAAAGTTCCTACTGCAGCATATAAAAAGGCAATGGCCTATCTGAGCGAATTTCTGATTGCCGAACCATATCAGGTACCTCAGATGGAAACAAAGCCGGTTATGCCTGACAATATAAAAATGGCTGTCAAATATCTTACCATAGAAGCGGAATATAACCACAAGGATTCACTGCAGCAGCTGTTTGATTTGCTTCGTAACTACAGATCAAAGGAAACCGACGAACTGCTGTTTAAAATTTCAGGACAGTTAAATGAACTGGATCATTTCCTTGGAAGTTATGCGCTTGGTTTCTGCTACGGAAACGGAATAGGAACAGATGTAAACATAGCTGAAGCTCAGCGTTTGTATACGGAAATAATTCAGAACGATCCCAATAAGGAAAACCGGCTCTCGCTGGCATCGTCACTTGCATACCACTACTATACCGGACTCGGAAATATAATCAGTGACGGAAAGGATCTCAAACTCGGAGATCTGTTTGCAGAACTTCTGCTGAAAAGTGAAGATTCTCAGGGAGAGATATTCTATAACCGTTTATGGCATAAATTCATCAATCTTTACCTGATTAAAGATCGCAAGGATATACTCCCGGTAATTGACAATATGTCTTTTATTGCTGAAAAATACCCTGCGGCACTGGCAAGAAACAACGATCTGCAGCACAGCTACATTGTAACAAAACTGGTTACAGATCCTAAAAACAATAAAAATATCGAAGCCCGCAGGGAACAGCTGGATCAGCTGGCAACTGAAAAAAGGCACCTGCCGAGCATTATCTTCCTGGCAAAGCAGGCTATCAGCGGAAAACTTCCGTACAAAAAGCCTAATATGGAAGATGAAGAAAAATATTTACAGCTTGCCATTGAAGAGGGTGACGGATGGGCGTCATGGAGACATGCGACAAATCTGTTTGCCAATAACAAACCGAAAGATCGCCCTTATGAAAATATTTTCAAAGAGCTAGCTACATCGGTTGAACACGGATTTACCGAAGCGACCCTGACAATCATTAAAATCATGCAGGATCCCAAGATTGAAAAAAATGTTAAGGAAATGATCAGTAAAGAGGATTATTATTACTATCTGATTCTGGCTTATCGCGATCAGCTGCTTAAGGACAAGGATCTTAACTACATTGAAGGAATTCGAGAACAGTTAAGTCAGAAGGAACAGCTGAATGCGGAGAACAAATTAAAGAATACTCCGTATTAGTCAATAATGCCGACTTGTTTGGATAATTTTTAAATCAACCTGATCTTGAAGAATATCACTGATAAATTTGATAATTTATTCTGATAATTCTGCGATTGTGTAAAGTTGAATAATTAAAATACCAGGGTAAAAAAATGTTGTGTAAAGAGAATTTCGTCTCAAGATTAGGTTTCATTATGACTGTTGCCGGATGTGCAATCGGTCTCGGCAACGTCTGGAGATTTCCGTTCATCGCAGGAATGTCCGGCGGGGCAATTTTTGTTTTATTTTATCTTTTCTTTCTGCTGCTCCTCGGTATACCAGTTCTTATGATTGAACTCAGCATCGGCAGAGCGGCTGAATGCTCTCCGGTAAAGGCATTCACCAAACTGGTTCCGAACCGAAGAAGCTGGAAATATATGGGTTATTTATCCTTGCTCGGATCCCTTCTTCTTATGTCTTTCTACAGTGTAATCACCGGATGGCTTCTCTATTATTTCGGACATCTGATACAGGGCGAATTTGTAAATTTATCAACAGAACAGATTCAGACAAAATTCGCTAAACTGCTGAGTAATCCTTATGATCAGCTGTGGTGCGCACTTGCAACAATTTTTGTTTCCTGTCTGGTATGCTACCGCGGTATACAGAAGGGTGTGGAAAAATTTACCAAGCCTGGAATGATCGGTCTGTTCATTATTCTGATTGTTCTGGTAATTAAGGCCTTATCACTGGAACATGCCGACATCGGTCTTAAATTCTACCTGATGCCCAATCTGGACAATTTAAACAAAATCGGCATACCTCTGACAGTATACAATGCCATGAATCAGGCATTCTTTACCCTGAGCATCGGTATCGGTGCGGTACTTGCCATCGCCGCATATGCGAAAAAAGGACACAGCCTGCTCAAGGAGGCTGCAATCATCTGTTCTCTTGATACTTTGGTGGCTTTATGCGCCGGACTGATAATTTTTCCTGCCTGCTTTAACTATAATCTGACTCCCGATCAGGGACCTACTTTAATATTCATCACTCTGCTTAATATGTTTAATCAGATGGATAACGGTCTGCTATGGGGAGCATTGTTCTTCTTCTTTCTGTTCATTGCAGCTCTGCTTACCATGATTGCAGTGATTGAAGCCATTATTGCAAACTGCTGCGATTTATTTAACTGGACCAGAACCAAATCCTCATGGACCAACTGCGTGGTGCTGACCCTGCTGGCAACACCGATAATTCTGGGATTCAATGTATGGAAGGATATTAAACCGTTTGGCGAAGGATCTGATATTCTGTCTCTGGCGGATTTTATACTATCCAATAACCTGCTGCCTATCGGTTCAATAATTATGCTTATTTTCTGCACCACGCGCTACGGCTGGGGATGGGATAAATGCATTGCCGAAATCAATCAGGGCGACGGTATTAAATTAAAAGGCGGCCGATACATGCACATCTACTTCAAATATGTTCTGCCTGTTATGATTCTAGGCATATTTTTAATGGGATATTATCAGCTGTTTTTCAAATAATACCTTTTGAAAACAGTTAAAACATGTTCATTTGTTCTGCAGCACTGTTTTTCAGATGCTGCTTTTCATTAATTGAATAAATCCTGAACGTTAATGCAGAAACATGCACCGAAATCATCTTCACGGCTGATTAACAACGATTTGTTTTGCCTGCTTGTCAATTAAAATTCGTCATGTATCAATGATAAGAATTCAGCACTGCTGAAAATTTGGACCGCAGGTACGGCGGATCCATAAAGTTTTACCATAAGGCGACAGATCACTGAGTTAGAATTTTCCCGTCAGGATGAAACCGTTTACTCCTGACATAATCCATCAGCTGATTTGCGCAAGTGCAGTATTAACTGTCACTGAAGGAAGGCAAAAAAAAAGGGACTGCAGCAAAATACAGTCCCCCACCTATCAACATCAGCTTTGTATTTCTTCTACCTGATTAGAAGTTGTATATCAAACCCAAAGACAGTGCATTTTCTGCTTCCTGGTGTACAACAGAAGAATTATGTCTTTCAGCTTCACCGTAAATCTGGAAGTTTGAAGTTACGTTATAAATAACTTCACCGGTCCATGCAGACTGGAACACTCTGTCGTCGCTTCCCAATGCATTCCTGGTTAAACCGCGATCGACATTGTGCAGGTAACCATAGGCAGCACCGAAGGTCCAATCGCCGCCTGGAGTTGTGTAGCCAAGCACTGCCTCCACACCGTTAACTTTGTAGGTTGACTGCAGTTTATCCCAGTTGTAAATTGCAGCGGCATAAAAGCCAGGAGTACCGTATTCACCATAGTAAATGGAAATAGCGGTTTCATTCTTGTTTGCACCATTCAGTATATTTCCTTCCATATGAGGGTCATAACCTTCAATATGGTTGTAGCCGCCCATAAAGCCGATTGCCTTGTCGCCTACTTCAAATTCATAACCGAGAGTTGCGCCTGTACCGTAATTAACGTGCTTTGATGTGTCTCTGAACTGATATGAAGCGGTAAAAATCAGACCGTTATAATTAACTTCGTAGAGAGCAACTCCATCCTTACGGCCGCCGGTATCATTGTCGGACACTCCGTTATAGGTATTTCCCATGGTACCCCAGTCAACAAATACATCCCCTACACTTACAACCTTGTAGTATGCATCTTCAAAGTGACCGAACTGCAGTTTACCGAAATCATTGAAATCAAATCCTACATAACCGTAGTACACGTCAATGCGGCTGTCATCCTTGTTGGTAGGTTCCTGAGCCTGGATCTCATATAAAATCTGTCCGTAAACGGAAAGATAATCATTAACTTTGGTCTTGCCGTCCAAACCTAAACGTGCAATACCTTCAAGACGGCGATCCGCATTCGCATCATTATTGTTTAAATTGATTTTCATACGGCCGATTACATCAAGATTTGCTGTATCGTTTGAAAAAACAGTTGCAGCATTTGATGAAGCAGAACTTAAAGCCAAAACTGCAGCAATGGCAGCTGATAATATTTTCTTGTTCATTTCATTTCCTTCCTGATAATTTAATAATATTCAACTCTATGTGATCAGTTTATCATCATAAAAAATAGTTAACAAGATCTAACTCGTTTAAAATTCTAAAAATCAGTACACATTGAACAATATTTATACCGATTTTTAGATTTTTTTTGACATACCTCACTCCAATTACGCATCATTGATCAAACTTTTTAAGTTTAAGCTGTTCCGAATGCATGTACCTTTATTTAAAATAGTTAGCATTACCTAACGGTGTTTATTTAATTAATTTGTATTTTTACAGGCGATTAATTAAATTAATGGCAAAAGGCATTCAGAATATGAATGCCCCGCTTAACAGCATAAAAATCATACAATCTTATTCACAAATACTGATTTCATTAAAATTCTTCAGCACAAATTTCGGACAGGTTTACTGAATGACGGATCTGTTTCCTATTCTGATAATCACAGGAAAAGGACATCAAACATTAAATAAAAGACTCTGCTGCAGAAAAGCGCAGATAGCATTAAAAACTCCGTTATCAATTGGAGTGATCAATAATGAAGTTTATACTGTACTGCTTGATTGGAGGAATCAAACAGTGATTTATCCAAAAATATTATCTGTTTTTTCTCACAAATGCATAGTGCAGAATTTGACTAATAGAAATCCGGTATGGATAATGAAAAAATCAAGGGTAAGAACAGATATGTCACGAAAAAACAACAAATACACAAAGGAAAAGGATGTCTATGATATCATCGCCGGCACATTATTGTACGGACTGATACTGCTTGCTTTTACAGGAGGAGCTGTTGTGCTCTGGTGGGGAGAGGATCAGACATCCAGATATTACAGACTTCTGAACCTTGCCCGAAATAAATATACGACTGTATCCAGCATTTCAAACGTTTCTCAATCGAATGACGGAAAACTTGTTTATCTGTCAGGGAATGCACGTACAAACTCCATGCTTGAAGATCCTGTTTTTAACATCAAAATTGAAGGATTCAAGCTGACTCGAAAAGTTCGTTACTATCAACTGGTGGAACATAAAACCAAGAAAAAGGATAAAGATTCATCCGGCAATACATATGCATCTCACTATGAATACTCGTATCGGGAAAAATGGACCAGTTCACCGGTCGCATCATACGAATTTCACAATCACTACTATCGGCAGAAAGCTAAAGCACCTTTTATTACACTGAAAGAACTTAATTTAATATCAAAGGATGTAACAGTCGGAGCTTACTCAATACCCGAATGGATGGCAGATTCCTTACACAACAGCCAGCCGATCAGGGTTAATCTATCCACAGATCAAAAGACAGCACTATGCAATAAACTTAATATTTCCTGCAATCTGCTTAAACAAACCGACTCCGGTTTTTACATAGGCAATAATCCGGATGATCCGGAAATTGGGGATGTATCGATAACAATTTCCTATACTCCGCTATCTGAAGTAAGTATTCTGGCGCAGCAAAAAGGCAACAACTTTGAACGGTACAGAAGCAATACAGCCCTTAGCTCCGATGATCCGAACAATATCAATCTGGGTGAAATCATGATCGGTAATGTTGAACCGGAAAAAATCATCAGTGAAGTATCATCCAATGTAACAGGAGGTTCATTCATCACCAGGGTGATCGGTATCATTCTGATTATCATATCCGCATATCTGATGCCGTGGGACTGGTTTTTGAAAATACCGTTCGCCAGCATAGTAATAAACGGTTCAAAAACTAAAAAAGACTGGAACATGTCAGCTCCGTTAAGGATTGGTACAGCTGTCATTCTGTTTATTGCCGGCATTGGATGGTATTTTGCATATCAAGAGATAGGCATAGCGTTACTGCTCTTGTCACTGCTTTTCCTGTTTTATCCATACTTAAAAACGATAATAGCAAACAACGGCAGTAGAACTAAAAATAAAGATGCCGACGAATTTATGCATCTTGACGAGAGTGATAAAAAGTAAACAGCCTCATGATAAATTTCCATGAGGCGCGTAGTTGTTCCACCATCAAAGCAATACCAATCAGAGCCCAGGAGATGCCAGTAACTGAAACTTTGGTAAACCGACGCCTAATAATTAAGTGCCAGAACAACTATAAAAAGCGCCAGATGCATCCCGTTTTTTACAATATGGAAACAGAAAATCTTTCAACAATTTTGTTTTCACACGGCAGTGCATACAAAATCAACACTTTCTACAACAGAGCCAAATAAAAAGGCCGTGATCAACACAGCCGCCGATAAAGTTTTTAAAAATTAAAATCAGATGGTGCAGGTTATCTCCGCCTTGTATGAACCAATTTCATTAAGTTCCTGCGCATTGAGCGCTCCCTGCTCCTTTAAAAAGGTTTTATTCCATTCCCGCTTAAAATCGGTTATATACTCAGGTGTAAGTTCCTTGAACAGCACCTGATCGATTTTTCGATGATGAAGCAGATAAAAATAACAGTTGGAATAATTTTTCATTTTAATATTGAATGTTAATCTAAGATCTTTTGGTTTGATTTTCATTTCCGGATCCGAAACATCCTCATGCGTATACTTCTCAAGACTGGATTCAAGACCTGCCTTTATCGCTTTAATTATTCCGTCTCTCTTTTCGCTGTCATCCAGGGCCTGTCCCTGCAGATGCAGTTTAAAAATCATATTTTTGTAATAATAATCATAAGATACCAGACCCGGATATTCCTTCAATCCGGCTATCGCTATTATTATTACAACCAACAGACCTAACCAAGAGTATCTCAAGGTTTTCATCTTTTTGATCTCCTTTGATTTTCTAAAATATCCGGTCATGATAACAAAAATATAAATTCAAAAGTATGTACTGACTAGCAATACTGACAATTTGTCTGAACATAAAACAGTCATTCAAACCAATCGTAAATATTTTCAGCAGGCAATCTTTAAATCATTATCATATACAAAAAAAAGTGCCCCAAATCAAAGTTGGAGCACCTGAATTCAAATCACTTCACATCAGTTAAACCGCAATGCTGTGACCGATGGCTACATTGTTGAATCTCTGTACAATCTGCTCAGGGGCGGCTGCACGAGCCTGATCATCGTTTGCAACAACCACATCCTGTACTGTCGGTTCAATGTAAGGAACAATTTCTTCCTGAGCCTTTTTCTTGGAAACCATGAAATCGCTTAACTGGAAAGTCTTGAGCTGAATAGTCTTCGGACGTCTGTTTTCCTCCAGTTTCTTGCGGGTCTCTTCAGCCTTGCGTTCAATGGCACGAAGTTCCTCCTGGATACGGAGCTCCTCCTGACGTGCCCGTTCCTGCTCTTTTGCAATATTCTCAGGTGAACGGATTACCTGGAAATTATTGCTGCTCACTGTTGACAGCTGAACGGTGGCAGGAGTGTGAGGAGCATGCTTCTCCATTTCCGCCTGTTTTTTAGCTTCCTCTTCCTGCATCTTTCTGCGTTGTTCTTCTTCCTTGCGGATATTCTTTTCACAGCGTATGGCGGTAAAATTCTTTGAAATTGTAGCGCTTAAGGTAAACTGGGCATGCTGTCCCGGATCTCTTTCCACATGTTCTTCAGGAAGAACCTTGTTCTGGAAATCGGCAACGGCATCAGCAATCGCTTTAGCTCTGATTTTTTCTTCCTCAGACATTTCAGGTTCAACTTTCTTATCCTCTGCCTTCTTCTCCAGTTTCAGAAAACTCAACGGATTAGCGTGTTCTTTAACAACAACCTCGCTTACGGATACAACAGAATCCAGTCGGATACACTGAGAATTTTCCTCTAAATAGATAAAGTTCTGATCTTCATCAACAATATGAGCATTAACCTCATTGGCAGCGTTACCAACCATGTATTGCACTCTTACGAGTTTATTAAGAAATCTTTCAGAAAACATAGAACAAACACACTCTAAAATTGAATTGAAAAGTATTGAATAATTTACCGGTCTCTAAGACCGACAAATATGATACAACTACCGTGTAAAAAACATGCATACTTTGATAAAAATTAAACAATTTTTGTGAACATATTAACACTTTTATTTGCGTGTTTTTTATGCATGGAAATAAGATTACAGACAGTGATTGACTTTAATATGCCGAAGAACCCGTTGCTGAAGAAAAAAAATAAAACCGCCAGGAGAACATATCTGAAACGTTGTACACTACCACACGTAAATCACAATGCGCATCATCAATATTTCCGCAGGAAATACAGCAGCAGATTAACATTGACGACAGCAAAAATATAGTAAAAAATACACCCAAATATATAAAAAGCGCATAAAAATTAATTTTCGCCCACTTTTTGGCTTCAGAATTATATTTGAGCATATCACCATAGATATGCTCTTTGCCACATACGTTACAGAGATAAATTTTATTTCTATAACTACCTACCACCCAAAATGACTGCCTTTTCTAGCCCCGCAATGAGGACAAGGCGGTGGTAAAGCATCAGAAGAAGTAACAGTGCTGTTATCGACTTTACCGGCCACAAGTAAAATATCGGTAGCATAGCTTTTCTTTTTTGGATTTTGAGTAGGTTTTGGAACGAAAGTAACTTTGGTATAAGGTGAGATAACACCATTAACGGACTGAGCGAAATTGGATAAACGAAAAAAAAACTCCTGATTATTGTCAGCAAGAATGAATCCGTAATCGTTGTCGCGGTTGTAGAATTTAACCGTGCCAGAAATGCGTTCAGAAGGCGTTTTTTGATTGTCCATTAGTATCTCCATATACTA
>CACWLF010000017.1 GCA_902761645.1 uncultured Aeromonadales bacterium
GCATCCAGATTTACAAGAGAGATAGAAAAAATGAAAATTGCCTCATTAACACCGTTTCAGTTCAGGCTTGCAACAACTATTCTTTATCATATTCTGAGCAAGGAATTTTCAATCGATCAGTCATACTCGCACTTTTTCAATAAAGTCAAGGTAGTAAACAGAGAACAGGCCCTGATAACCCGCGTAGTAGGCGATATTGTACGC
This sequence comes from uncultured Aeromonadales bacterium, assembly GCA_902761645.1. GTDB lineage: Bacteria > Pseudomonadota > Gammaproteobacteria > Enterobacterales > Succinivibrionaceae > UBA2804. Next base: position 205 of record CACWLF010000017.1, read on the forward strand.
CGTCTTAATTATTTTTATGCCATTCTTGGAATTAACGAAAAAAATTCCTGCAAGCATGTAGACCGTCTTGTTCATCTCTGGCATATTCTCAATAATCTGCCGCAGACCAGAGGAGCCAGAACCGAGCCGCTGAATGAAGATGAAATGAGAAAAAAGATCCGCGATCTTAAAAAGAACAAACCGCTGATAGACGGCTGCCCAGAATGGCTTGAACAGCATGGTCTTTATGAATTAGGGGATGAATGGCCTGCTGAAAGACATGCACTGGCACAGCCTCCGAAAAGATTCATCCGCGTCAATACGCTTAAAATCACCAAAGAAGAGCTTATGGCAAAACTTAAAAGGTCGGATGTTGTTACCAGAGAGGTTGATGGCGTTGATACGGCACTTGAGGTTGTAAGCGACGCATCTCTGTTTAAACTGCATGCATTTCAGAACGGATATTTTGAACAGCAGGACGCAGGATCTCAGCTGATTGCACCGTTTCTGCAGAGTGAACCGGGAATGAGAATAATTGATGCCTGTGCAGGTTCCGGAGGAAAAACATTGCATCTTGCGGCAATTTCCCAGGGAAAGGGAAGCATTATCGCACTCGATACAGAGGAATGGAAATTAAGGAATTTAAAACTTCGAGCCCGCCGCAACGGCGTGTTTAATGTTGAAACAAGAGTAATAGACAGCACCAAGGTTATAAAAAGGCTTCATAACAGTGCAGATCGTGTGCTGCTTGATGTTCCATGTTCCGGACTCGGCGTGCTGAAAAGAAATCCGGATACGAAATGGGGCGATACTCCCGGAACGCTGACAAAACTGTATGAAATGCAGGCCAACATTCTGGAAAATTACAGCAAAATGGTTAAGGTCGGCGGAAAACTGGTATATTCAACATGTTCAATCATGCCGGTGGAAAATGAAGTACAGATCAATGTATTTCTGAAGAAACACCGAGATGAATTTGCACTTGAGGATCAGCATACTGTCCTGCCGTCCAAAACCGGATTTGACGGTTTTTATATGGCAAGACTGGTTAGATTAAAGTAAACAGGAGGTAGCTCAATGTTATTTGACAGCTTAAGGAAATTTGCAATTGCAGCTCTGGGACTGGCACTATTCTGCAGTTCACCTGTACCGGCCGAAGATTCAGTATCTTCCGGCGCAGTTTCATCAGCAGACAAAACCATAATAGTTTATTTTTCCCGAGCAGGTGAAAACTATAAGGTCGGTATTGTTGAACGCGGCAACACGGAACTGATGGCAGAAATGATTGCCCAAAAAACCGGTGCACGAACCTTCAGGATCGAACCTGTGAAGGCGTATTCTGAAAATTACAAGGAATGCACCGAACAGGCCAACGAAGAACTTCAGAACAGATCTCGTCCAGAAATAAAGAAAGATATCGAACTGGAAAGTTATACCACCATATTTCTCGGCTACCCGATCTGGTGGGGAGATATGCCGATGCCGGTTTATACATTCCTTGAAAAACACGATTTTGCAGGAAAAACCATCATTCCGTTCAATACTCATGAAGGCAGCGGTCAGGGCGTTACGGTTCAGCGTCTGAAGGAAACAACAAAGGCTGATGTGCTGGACGGTATTGCGGTTCGCGGCTCGGATGTAAGAAACAATCCTGCTTCAACAGCCGCGAATATCAATGCGTGGCTGAATAAATTAGGCTACAAATAATACATGATTTTCATTTACCGGGAAATTTCAACATCCCGGAATTGTTTTTTATATTTTTAACAGGAGAACTTATGACTCACGCAGTTTATGTAATTTTGTCGATTCTTTGGATTTATTTTTTCGGCTGGGTATTTTTAGGCGGTGTTCTTACCAAGGCTTTACCGAAAGCAGGTTCCACCGTTGCAAAGATCATCGGTGCAGTAATAGGTTTTATGACCGCAGGCACTGTTCTGGCTTTTCTGTTCTAAGAATCAAAAGTTAAAGAAGCCGCCTGATTATTCACAGTCAGGCGGCTTTGTTTTTTCCGTTGAGGTTCGTCCTCTCCGCCTGCCAGACTTATGCAGCATCATTATCAGAAAAGTTTTAAGATTGAACGTCTGAATCGTCAGGAATATCAGAATTCACTGATTAATCATCATTTTCAGTCATAAGAAAGTACAGCCACAGATAATACAAGGATCCGGACATGCCGCTTTATCATTTGCATCGTAGCACATTCAGCCTGATACAGCAGCCGTCATACAAATATTTATGAAAACAGCAAAATCAGACAGTGCACGACCCCGGCAAGAAGTTGAAAACCGGCACCTGTATCTATTAAATATATCTCAATGGAGGAATTTAACGTTTTTTTCCTTTGCCAGTTTTGCTGCATAGAAGAAATCCATGTCACTACGTCCGCTGTCAATCGCAGCCGCTAAAACCCTGCAGAAACCTGTTTCATCATATTCCTTATCGTAATCCTTTCCAAAGTTTGTTTTGACTGTTTTTCCCGCCGTAAATGCCTCCACAAGTTCTTCAGTGTTATAGGCGCTGTGCAGAACACAGACAAGTTTATCGCCGCACCATAAATATAAACACGGCTCATATGGATGAGATGACAATCGATAAGACAGCTCCTTGTAAGTATAAGAAACTTCGTCTGAATCCAGATTAAGTGTTCCAAAATCATTTTTCATGAATTTTCTTCCTGTCAAATACCGTTCAACCGCAACAGACTGTCTACTTGACCTGCTCAAGTCTGCTTTTCAGTGCGTTTATATTTGCTATCTCGTAACCGACAACCGCGCATAGATTCGGATATCCGCTTATTACCTTATGTTCTGTGCATGCGATATTCTGAACTTCCTCGTACAGTTTTACCGCCTGATCCAGATCCTGCTTCACGCCTACACCGTAGGAATACATGCTGGCAAGTTCAAACAGAGCCCCTGCATTTCTGTATTTTTCAATCAGAAGTTCATAGATATCCCGAGCTTTCCTGTAATCCTGTTTTACACCCATACCCTTGCGGTACATCGTGGCTTTAAGCAGCGCCACATTCTGATTTTCGGCATTAATGGAACTGATTTTCGGCAATGCAAGATTGAACCAGTAAAAGGCCTTTGTATAGTCCACCATGGTTCCCCTGCCGTTTAAATACATATTGCCGAGAGCCAGCCTGGCAGGGTCGCGGTATTCACTGTCAATCTGTGCAATATCGTGATATTTTTCAAGTGCCAGTCTTTCATCGCGCACGGCTTTCCCGGTACCGAAGGAAAGTTCATAAGCTTCGTTCATTTTCAGTTCTATGGAAAGCATGAAAGCCTCTTTATCTTCCCTGCCGGCTTTTTCAAAATACTTCTGCGCCCTGGAAGGGTCCTTCTTAACCAGATCTCCGAGATAATAAATCATTCCAAGTTCAAGACTGGCCTTAGCGCTTCCATTCTGTTCAGCCAGTTCCAGCCATTTAAAAACAGCATCGGCATCAGTATAAACATTTCCGGAACCGTAGTGATACAGATTTGCAAGATGAAGAGAGGCTTCAGGATTTCCTCCGAGCGCCAGATCCTTGCATCTCGCAATCAGCGGGTCGGTATCGGAGCTCACGAATTCAAGTCTGGAACAATCAGCAGCCGCACCAATCTGCAGCTCTGAAGCCTTTTCTCCTGCTTCGGCATAAACAGCGGAATTCAGACTTAGCATCATTGCAGGAATAGCAAGCAGATATGCTGATTTTATAAAGAATTTAAATTTATTTGAAAAAATTTTAAAAAAATTTAATTTTTTTTGGAACTTTTTTAAATATGCCCTGTCTATAGTTATAGTTAGAAGATTTTGTTTCATATATTTCCTCCGTGTGGTATGACCAGTTAAACAACTGGTCTTTTTTTTTCAACTATAACCGAAACATCAATTCGGCATACCAAGACTTACATTATCTACCTCTTGAGCCTTTATGTGAGTGACCGCGATCTCTCATTGAGCGATCATTTTTGTAATTTTTTGATCCGGCGCGTGATTTTTTATCACTGTCATGATCAATAAATATAGGTCTTCTTCTTGACGAACGGGAAGAGGACTCTTTTTCCACTCTGTCCAAATCAAAAATTTTAATATCAAGTCTACGGCCGCATATACGGGCATTTTTCAAAACCGACATGATATCATTAGGAATTTCCGGTAAATCAACAGTGGAGAAATTGCCGTAAATATCAATATGACCGATATATTTGCTTTCCAGACCGCCTTCATTGGCAATGGCTCCCACAATCTGACCAGGTTTAACACCATGAAAACGACCAACATCCACCATATAGCGTTTCATTTCAATTTCAGGAAAATCTCTCAGCATTTCAGCCTTTGCCGAAGTCGGACGTTTTTCACGTCGGTTTCCTGAACCTCTTTCATCGTCGGAGATCTCCTTCTGTTCAGGCTCTTCTTCGTTAGTATCAAGGAATAACGGTTCGTTGCCGTTTACCATTTTTGCCAGTGATGCGCATAACTCCAGCGGATCCACAGAATCATCGGCCAGAATTTCACTGATCAGTTCCTGATAAGGCTCAAGTCCTTCTGTTTCCATACCCTCCAGAATTCTGTTCTTGAAGGTTTCGATACGATGCTTGTTTATATCCTCGTTGGTCGGCATCAGCATAGGTTCAATCTTCTGCTTGGTAACCTGCTCAATGATACGCAGCATTTTTCTGTCACGCGGAGACACAAACAGAATTGCATCGCCGGTTCTGCCGGCACGTCCTGTTCTGCCTATGCGGTGAACATATGATTCAACATCATATGGAATATCATAATTTACAACATGGGTAATGCGATCCACATCAAGACCTCTTGCCGCAACATCCGTAGCAACAAGAATATCAAGCTGTCCGTTCTTTAATTTGTCTACAATCTTTTCTCTGATTTTCTGCGGAATATCTCCGTGCAGAGATTCAGCGGCGTAACCGCGGGCGCACAGTCTGTTGGAAACATCCTCGGCATCGTTTTTGGTCTTTACAAAAATCAGCACCGCATCATAAGGTTCAACCTCAAGCAGACGGGACAACGCTTCTATTTTATGGAAGCCGGAAACATACCAGAACCGCTGTCTTACAGTTGATGCCGTTGCCGTCTTTGCCGCTATTCTAACCTCGACAGGCTCAATCAAATACTGTTTGGCCACACGTTTAATGTCATTCGGCATAGTGGCGGAAAACAGTGCGATCTGTTTCTCTGGCGGACATTCATCCATAATCCACTCAATATCGTCTATAAAACCCATATTAAGCATTTCATCAGCTTCATCCAGAACCAGATATTTCAGATCATCCAGAATCAGTTTTTCTCTTCTCATCAAATCCATGACGCGGCCCGGAGTTCCCACCACAACATGAACCCCGCGTTTCAGTGATTTTATCTGAGTCTCATATGAAGCGCCGCCGTAGATCGGAAGAATATGAAATCCATGCATATGTTTGGCAAAACTCTGGCATGCCTCGGAAATCTGGATTGCCAGTTCTCTGGTAGGTGTCAGAATCAAAGCCTGAACAGATTTCTGCGACACGTCGAGTCTGGAAAGGATCGGCAAAGCAAATGCTGCAGTCTTGCCGGTACCCGTCTGAGCCTGACCGATCAGATCGTGGCCTTCCAGCAGTACCGGAATTGCCTTTTCCTGAATTTTTGACGGAGTTTCAAACCCCAGATCCTTGATTGCCTGATAAACCGGCTCCGCCAGTCCTAAACCGGCAAAACCAACCATTTCATTAAGATCCTCATCCTTTCTTTCATTTTCTATAAGTTCATTACTGGACATCTTGTTTCCCTGCAAAAAAAATTAACGATCAAGGGCTTTGATGTTTTAACGAACCGTTGCACTGTCTGCCGATATGCCGAATAATTAAAAAAGAACATCTCACCCAATATGTATGTATCAAACAACGACTAACATCTGATTTCTGATAGTTTCAGCCTACCAGCCTAGAATAACTTTGAAAGTAAAAAGTAATTATAAGAATTTGCTCTGAATTATTAACGTTAATTGACGGGTGTACTATACTTAAAAGCGTGATCAAAATCAAGTTTCTGTTTATTAAAAATCAGGTGTTTAATGAAATTATTGTTTTTTCTGATCGTGAATACTTGAAATAACCGGGAATACCGGACATTTCGGCGTGCCGTCCACCGGAACATTGCAAATATCCGTGATTTGCCGGCACGCACAGCAGCACAGTTGAAAACCTGCGCTTATTGCATGATATGGAGATACAATCCCTTATCTGCCGTGATGATGTTTAGGACCGTGATCTCCGTGATGTGACGGGCCGTGATCACCATGGTGTGATGGACCGTGATGAGGCTGGTCAGGGTGATGATGATGGTGATGATGCTCATCAAAATCATCGTCTAGAACAATACACCCGGTAACCATTGTCAGAGAAAACAATCCTACCAGCAACAATGATAATTTTTTCATTACAGAATTTTCCTTAAGAGTAAAAATAAACAATCACCTGCGTACGATTTCAAGCTCCGCTTTACTGCATACTACTAAACTTACTGTTGCACGGCAAATTAATTTTTCCGTTTTTTTATTTGAAATATCCACCTGCCATGTCTGCATTCTTCTGCCCAGATGAAAAGGTCTGGCGACAGCCTCCACAGTTTCTCCAACCACCGCGGAATGAACATGAACGCAGTTTACCTCATATCCCTTGCAGAAGCAGTCAGGAGAACAGCACAAATTACCTGCAGCTGATGCAACGGTTTCAACAAGGGTACACGAGGCTCCGCCGTGAAGAAATCCCATGGGCTGCGATGTTTTTTCGCTCACCGGCATAACAGCCTTGAGGTAATCATCGCCGTACTCCGTATACTCGATTCCAAGAAGAGAAACCATGGTATTGCTGCTGAAATTATTAATATCATCAAGGGATAAATCATCTTTCCATATTTTCATGATATTCAGTCTCTCTCTTCCTGCTGTTCCAGCCAGTCGGCAAGCACCTGGACCGGATGATTAACAGCTTTTCCTTCCTGTCGTTTTACCTGACTGCGGCATGAATATCCGGTCACAACGCAGTTATCCACTCCGTACTTTCTGACTGCCGCGCCGAAACTCTGACGATAGATCCTGGTGGAACTTTCAAGATGCACAGCCTCATGACCGTACATGCCGGCCATGCCGCAGCATCCTACAGCAACAGGTTTCAGGGTAACTCCGAAATGCTCAAAGATTTTAACCCAGTCGTTATGTGTTGAAGGTTTGAAAGTCTTCTCCTGACAGTGAGCCAGCAGATAATAAGCATGCTCATTTGCCAGAGCAGGAGCCGGAATGCTGTCAAGGATTCCCAGCAGCCATTCCTGCAGCAGAAGCACGCAGAAATCCCCCCGGCGTTCCTGCAGAACCTTCCGATATTCGTCCCTGTAACAGATAACCATTGCAGGATCAAGTCCCAGCATCGGGATATTCAGTTCGGCAACCTGATTCAAAAAATCAGCGGTATTTTTTGCAGTTTTGGCAAACATGCCGAGGAATCCCCTCACGTGCTGAGCCTTTCCGTTAGGTTTGAAAGGCAGAACATACGGGGTATAGCCGATTAATTTTACAAAACGCAGAAGATCCCGTACGACATTCGCGTCATAGCAGGTAGTGAAAGGATCCTGAACGATCAGAACCGCCTTCTTCTTTTCGTCCGGTGACATTGCCTTCATGGAATCCAAATCGAAAGCAGGAAGTTCAAGCTGATGCATAATGGACGACAGAGTCGGATAACTTAATGCCGGCAGATCTACAACACCGATGGTCTTTTTCGACATGAAATTCATCAGCGGATTCTGCAGCATCAGGTTAACTGTCCGAGGAAATTTAGCCATCAGCGGTGCCGTACTTTCTATAGTGGCAACACAATAATCACGCCAAGGACGCAGATAGCGCCTGTGATACATATGCAGAAAACGGGAACGGAAGTTTGCAATATCCACCTTTACCGGACACTGACTTGAACAGGCCTTGCACGCCAGACACTCCGTCATTACACTCATAACCTCATTTGAGAAATCATACTCCCCTCGCATACGGTTAAAGGTGTTTTTTATTCTTAACACATAATCCTTGAGGCTCATTGATTTGGACAAATCCTCTTCGGAAGTAGGGTCGAAACCGATATTCTGCAGTTCTCTCAGCCATTCACGGGCCATGGTTGATCTGCCTTTCGGAGAATGGCGGCGATCTCTTAAAAGCTTGTATGACGGACACATCGGTGAATTCACGTCATAATTGAAGCAGGCACCGTTGCCGTTACAGATCATCACCTCGTTGTAACTGTGTCTCACATTGATATCAATCTGTCTGTCATAGGTTCCGCGCTTGTCAAAATCAATTCTGACCAGCTGATCGTCACTTTCATAAGGAGTGCATATCTTTCCCGGATTTATCCTGTTGTCAGGATCGAATGCCGACTTGATCTTCCTCAGTTCATCAAACAGGCTGCCGAAATATTTCGGACCGTACTGCGAACGGAAGCCTCGTCCGTGTTCACCCCACATGAGTCCGCCGTATTTGGCTGTAAGATCCACCATTTTTCCGGTGATTTCATGAAGCATGGCCTCTTCTTCCGGATCACAGAGATCAAGTGCGGGACGTACGTGCAGCACCCCTGAATCAACATGACCGAACATACCGTAACTTAAATGCTTGGAATCAAGCAGTTCGCGGAATTCCAGAATATAATCCGCAAGATGCTCCGGAGGAACGCAGGTATCCTCTGTGAAAGCAATCGGTTTATGATCGCCCTCAACCTTGCCCAGAAGACCTACCGCCTTCTTTCTCATGGCATAAATATTCAGGATGCTCGGCAGGTCATATGTAAACTGATATCCGATAACTCCTGCTTCATGGTTTTTAATCTGTTTATCAAGTTTTTTGCACAGAGCTTCAACCTTCGATTTTTCCAGTTCCGGATCATCGCTGGAAAATTCCACAATATTAATGCCCTGCATCTCATGATCCGGAACTTCAGTCAGCAGATCCTTTACCGAATACCATACAATATCCGTCTTGGCCAGATTCAGAACCTTGGAATCAACTGTTTCAACCGACAGACAGCCAGAACCGAGCATTACCTGTGCATTTCTCAGAGCTGAATCAAAACTGTCGTACTTAACATTTACCAGAGCTCTGAAACTCGGAATTTTGGTCAGATCCAGTTTTGCCTCGACAATGAATGCAAGCGTACCCTCAGCACCGCAGATCAGACGTGACACATCAAGTGAATCATCTTCAGGATTGTATGCGTTCTTTAAATCATATCCTGTCAGGAAACGTGTCAGTTTAGGGAAGGTTTTTTCAATTTCAGATCTTTTGCCTTTGGTTATCTCATATACAGTGCGGTAAATACGGCCTTCAAGATTATCAAGCGCCAGTTTTTCCTTTAATTCACTGCCGCCGACTCTGCTGAACTCGACAATGGAACCGTCATACAGAACAACCGTTACCGATGTAACATGCTGCGAAGTCTTGCCGTAAACAAGAGAACCCTGACCGGAGGCATCTGTACTGATCATGCCGCCTAGTGTTGCCCGGTTGGAAGTCGACAGTTCCGGAGCAAAGAAGTATCCGGAAGGCTTTAAGTACGCATTCAGCTGATCTTTTACCACACCTGGCTGAACTCTTACGGAATGTTCCTTCTGATCGTAATCCAGAATTACATTCATATGGCGGGAAAGATCAACCACCACTCCGCCGTTCAGAGACTGACCGTTGGTACCCGTTCCTCCTCCGCGCGGAGTAAATTTGATATTTTTAAATTCCCCGCGTCCGGCAATCTTTACCAGATTTACCACATCCTGAATGCATTTTGGAAAAACAACACCCTGCGGCAGCCATTGATAAACGCTGTTGTCGGTTGCCACTGCCAGTCTGCTGGTATACGATGTTTCAATATCTCCCTGAAATCCGGAATCCTTTAATTCATTGAAATAACGGACATATAATTCATTTACTGTCTCTTGCTGCGATAATCTAGGTATCATGTTGCGCCTCTGTTAACTCTTCCTGAAGTATATTTTATCAAAAACTTTGTGATATTGCGCAAAAAACACATCGGTTAGAGCAAAAAACACTGTCGGAAACCGGATGATGGTGAAAAACCGTGCTTTGTTATAACCGCTTTCACAAAATACGTTATAAACCAGGCAATTTCGCCCAAAAATTGATACAATCTGATAGAAAAACAATCATCACAAGGATGTAATATAAAATTTTTAAACAGGATACTGCTTGCACTGACATTAATCTGCCTTGAATACCGAACAGCCATGGCGGAGGATCATGTTTTCATATCAAATCACACCAAGGAGGATGTCTGCAGGATTCTGATTGCTCCGGCCGGTACGGAGGAAAGGATGAATGTTCTGGAAAATTTCAGCGGCTGCCTCAAGTCGTCAAACAATGTGGTTATCCCGAGGAACAGCGCATGGGACAGGGATACGGACTGGGATATCCGCGTTATATTCGGCAACAACCGCAGTCTTACTGATGACGAAGCCCTTGAAATGAATCCCGGAATCATAATTGATATCAGGAGTGATGACGTGGAAACGGACGAGCCGGACGAGGTTGAATGGAGCAGCGTTCCTGTCATAGGAAATGCAAGGGAACTGGCCGTGTATATGAGAAACATGTCGGAGACCCTCGCAAATTACATTCCTGTGCGCTTCATCAACGGTTACAACCCGGAACTGCTGGACACCATGATCTGCACCGGCATCGCATCAATTGACTCATTCAATGTTTCAAACGACAACAGAGAAAACAGAATCGTTTACAGAGCTGCATACTATCCCGGAGCACGCATTGTCTACGCCGTTGAAAATGACGAAATGGGCATTCTTGACAGTGATAATCTGGCCATTCTTGAAGCGGCCAGGCCCATTGTCAAAAAAGCAATGGAGCAGCCTACACTGCTGCAGCGCGAACTTTATATACACGATACGGTTGCCGGTATGGTTACCTATAAACACGTGGATTTTTCCAAAGAGGAGCCTTTTACAGTTTCACCGGGAAGATCGGCAAAAAGCGCAATTCTTGACGGAGCCGGCAACTGTCAGGGATTCTCCGATGCTTTTTACCTTCTTGGAAATCTTGCCGGACTTGATGTAGGCTACTGGACAGGCGAATCCGGAGAACCTCACGCATGGAATACAGTCACCATCGACGGTCTTACCTACTTTGTAGATGTTACAATCGATCGGAACGGGTTCACCTGGAACAATACCAACTTCGTCTCTCATGTATTTTTTAACGCTACGCGCGAAATTATCAGTGCCGACCACACATGGAAAAGAGATTACGAAGCAGGTCTGAACATTGCGGAAAAAGTAGATGGGAATTTCTTTTTTACCACACCTGAATATGATGAAACCGACGGTAAATTGTTCGGAACATACTATTCTTCAATTGACGAAAGATTTACGGCGATTGCCGAACAGCTTATCGACGGCGACTGGAGTCTGACAAATTTCATGCCGCCTTATGATAAAAGATACGAAAATGTCAACAATGCCGTTGCTAAAATCAACGAAAGTTTGAACAGGGTTGTTCAGCAGAATAATTACGAAAACGTTAAATACAATTATCAGGTCGGAATAAAATACAATAAAAACTGGAAAAGCCTGTTTATTACGGTATATAACAATCTGCAGTATTTTCCGGTTCGTAGCTGCCGGCAGACAAGAAAATCACGGTCTTACGCAATGATCGTGATTTTTTTTGTCAAAATAATAATCATAACACGGCAGCCGGCATTCCAAACTGATAAAATCCAGAACAGTACAGTTATCTACCAGGAACAGAAACATGAAATCACCAAACGGAATATTCATTGCCGCGCTCATCGCAGCCGGCTGCGGTAACGCGTATGCAGAAGATCCTGTTTTTATAACAAATCATGCCGTCGAGGATGTATGCAGAATTATGATCGCGCCGGCAAGAACTGAAAAATGGACAAATATCATAGGCAATCTTAACGGCTGTCTGCCGGCCGGCTACAACTACGCATCACCTTGGCGAAAATCATGGCGCAGAAATGAAATTTCCGACATCCGCATTGTCTACAGAAACGAAGAAGGAACCGTCTCTTATGAATCCGTCAGACTTACTCCGGGAATGATGATTAATATCAGGGACTCGTCAGTGGATGTTGATAATTCGTTTGCAGTAAACTGGAACAGCGTCCCGGCTGTCGGCAGTACTGCTGAACTGGCGCTCTACATGCGAAATGAAACCGGAAAATTAAAAAAATACATTCCGGTCCGCTATACCGGCGGATTCATGGCTGCTTCAATCGAAGCGGTAGACAAGACAGGTGTAGCAACAGTTACGGAATTTCAGATTTCAAAAACAGGCAGAGAAACCCGGGTTGTTTATATTCCGGAATACTATCCCGGAGCTCGCATTGTCCATGCCGTAAAAAACAACCTGCAGCATCTGCTGCAGAGAGATGATCTGGCAATTCTGAAGGCAGCGGAACCGATAGTCGAAAAGGCTTTGAAACAGCCCACTCTCCTGCAAAAGGAACTGTATCTGCACGACGCGATTGTCGGCATGGCAAAATACCGGCCGGTGGATTTTTCGGAACAGTCTTCCGATTTTCTCGCCAGGGAGAGAACCGCAGCAGGTGTTCTGCTGGACGGCAAGGCAAACTGTCAGGGATTTACCGATGCATTTTATCTGCTCGGCAGTCTTGCCGGTCTGAATGTAGGCTACTGGACCGGAGAAACCAGTGAAAATCATGCATGGAATACCGTTACCATAGACGGTCTCACCTATTTTGTCGATATAACCGTAAATCAGTTCGGGTTCATCTGGAACAATGTCCGGTATTTTTCCCATATATATTTCAATTCCCCGAGGGAAATTATGGAAGTCAACCGCAAATGGGACAAAAATTATGAAGCCGGTCTGAAAATAGCTGAAAAGACAGACGGAAACTACTTTTACACAACTCCCGAATATGAGCAGACAGACGGTAAAAAGTTCGGAATATACTATTCCAGTGCGGAAGAAGGTCTTCGAGCAATAGCGGCACAATTGAAAGGAGAAAGGCTGCACATGGCAAATTTCATGACTCCCTACGATCCGAAATATGCAGAAGTCAAATCCGCAGCTGCCCGGATAGCAGAGTACATAGACAGTCACAGCGGAGGCGGTGCTGATCTGAATTACAAGATCCAGATTAAATCGGATCCTGAATGGAAATACATGTTTTTTACCGTATACAGATAGGAAACACCGCAGACGCAACGGCATCCGGATTTGTTTTCAGCGTTTATGAGCAGCACCCATGCGTCGTGTCCATATGCTCATAACTGCAGGTCAGACCGGGGTACCTGTGTATTTCCGATACAAATATGCATTTTGTAAAAAAATGTTGTAAATCAAATTTTTCTTTACAAAAACTGATAAAATCATAACAGATTGTTTCTTCAAAGGAGCTTCCATGAAATTACCCTGTAGATTTTTGTTCGGGCTGATATTTCTCTGCATATGTTGCAAACCGGCTGCCGCAAGAGAAACACTACTTATTACCAACTACTCCAATGACGATGTCTGCCAGGTGCTGATCGCACCTGCAGGAACATCGCAATGGTCCAACCTGATGAGAGATATTCCGGACTGTCTTCACACGGGCTACAACATCACTGTTCCCTGGCAGAAAAGATGGCATAAGGACGAAGACTGGAGTATCCGCATTATCTACGGAAACAACCGGCAGAACACATCAAACCAGACTTTGACGCTTAAGCCCGGAATGATGATTGACATATTATATGACTCTGTAAAATATACGGACCAGTTCAATGTTAATTGGCCGGATGTGCCGGTCATTGACAACATGAAGGATCTGGCTGTATATATGCGCCATGCCGCAAATAAACTGCAGAAGGTTATCCCGGTCCGCTACAGCAGAGGTTTTCTGCCAGATCATCTGGATGCCGTTGACAAGACTGGAATAGCCGCTGTTGCAACTTATAATGTACCATCCGATGAAGACAGCAATGAAACACGGATAATATACAAACCTCTGTATTATCCGGGAGCCCGTATTGTATATGCAGTACAAAACAGAGATATGAGCATTCTCAGCAGTACCGATCTGGCTATTCTGAAAGCGGCCACACCTGTTGCCGATAAAGCAAGACAGCAGCCGACTCTCCTTCAGAGGGAACTTTTCATACATGATGCCATCATTAAAATGGCGGAATATAAATCCGTGGATTTTGATAGAACTGCGGCCAATGCTCTTCCTCCCGGAAGATCCGCCCAGGGTGTTCTCCTTGAGGGGAAAGCAAACTGTCAGGGATTTACCGATGCATTCTATCTGCTCGGCAATCTTGCGGGACTGAACGTGGGCTACTGGTCCGGCATAGCAACAGAGCCTCATGCCTGGAACACCATTACCATAGACGGATTGACCTATTTTGTCGATGCAACCAACGATCAGCCTGGTTTCATCAAAGAAAATCTAAAGCATCCTACCTACGTTTACTTTAACGCTCCGCGGGAAATCATCGGTGCCACCCACAGCTGGAACACGGATTACGAAGCCGGTTTAAAAATTGCAGAAAAAGTTGATGCAAACTTTTACTATACAACAGCCGAACACAATGCCACCGGCGGTAAATTATTCGGAACCTATTATATTTCAACGCAGAACGGATTTCTGGCTATTGCGAATCACATTCTTGCAGGAAAACAGAAGGTGGCCAATTTCATGCTATCCTACGAACCGCAATACGAAAAATCCGCAAGATATACTGCCCAAATCAATAAATATCTGAGTCAGCTGATTCAGAAAAACGGCTACGGCAGCAAGAATATATCCTACCATATAGGGATTAAAACAAATCCGAAGTGGAAATACATGTTTTTTACCGTATACAGATAGGTGTTTTTTGGCAAATCAGGTTATGAATTCTCCATTCTGCGGTGTCAGTCTGCTCAAAATATGCACTTTGAATTCTCTCACACTATTGAACATTTTGTGATCTGCATTGTCATTTTGCGATCAAAAAAAAGTCAAAACTTTTTTCAAAAATTTTTTTTGATAAACTACACACAGTTGAAATATTCGAATGGAAAATAAAAATGAAAACACAAAAAACTGCAGACAATGCAAAAACCAGAATGGTATGGTTTCTGTATACTTCACTGTCTGTACTGCTGTTATCCAACGTGGTGATATTCATGCTGCAGAGATAAGAATACATAGTTCAGTCATCCTGCGTTCTGTCTTTATTCAGTTCCGGTTCCGGAATGCAATCAGTAAATATTCAGTATATTTTAGAAAAAAGAAACAGTTAATCTGTCTGTTTTTTCTTCATCTAGTCCAATCTACGATATTGATCTCGTTAAAAAAATCAGATTTACTTATAATTGAACAAAATAAACAGTTCGAGAGAGCAACATCCATGTCAAAAATACTAATTCAGAATGCCACAATAGTTAATGAAGATCAGATTTACAATGCCGACTTAAAAATATCCGACGGATTTATAGAACAGATAGGTTCCAATCTTGGAACCAGGGATGCCGATACTTTTTTCAATGCGGAAGGACTGTACCTGCTGCCAGGTGTAATTGACGATCAGGTTCATTTCCGCGAGCCCGGAAACACACACAAGGCAACCATTGCAACAGAATCCCGCGCTGCGGTGGCAGGAGGAACCACATCATTCATGGATATGCCGAATACAAATCCGCAGACCGTCAGTCAGGCTGAATTCAATCATAAAATGGAAATCGGAAAAGCCACATCCATTGCAAATTATGCATTTTTCCTTGGAGCTACGAATTCGAATCTTGAGGAAATAAAAAAAACAGATCCGAAAGCATGTCCGGGAATTAAAATATTCATGGGTTCATCGACCGGCAATATGCTGGTGGATCAGGGAAAGGCACTTGAAGATATTTTCAGGGAAAGTCCCGTTCTGATAGCCACACACTGCGAAAAACCGGAAATCATCAGCGCAAACGAGCAGAAAGCCAGGGAGAAATACGGAGACGACGTTCCGGTAAGTGAACATCCCAATATCCGCTCCAGGGAAGCTTGCGTGGAATCATCAAAAATTGCTTTCGAACTGGCAAAAAAATATCACGCAAACCTTCACATCCTGCATTTATCAACAAAAGAGGAAGTTGAACTGCTGAAGGAATTTCAGAATACACCTTTCAATGACAAGAAAATAACCGCAGAGGCCTGTCTTCCGCACCTGATTTTTACCGATCGCGATTACGATACGCTCGGAACCAGAATAAAATGCAATCCTGCCGTCAAGACAAAAGAAGATCAGGAAGCACTGATATGGGCTCTGAAAAACAATGTGATAGATCTGGTTGCAACCGATCATGCACCTCATCTAGAATCAGAGAAAAACAACACCTATTTCAAGGCGCCGTCAGGAATTCCTGTAATCCAGTACTCGCTGATATCTCTTCTTGAACTTTATCACCGGCATCAGCTGTCTCTCCAGGATATCGTAAGACTTACCGCCCATAATGTTGCCAGACGCTACCGCATTGCAGATCGCGGATTTATCAGAGAGGGATACAGAGCTGATTTGGCACTGGTTAACCTAAACAGTGAAAATACCGTTACACGTGATAAGCTCTTTTCCAAATGCCGGTGGTCGCCTTTTGAAGGCAGAACATTCCATTCGGAGATCTTCGCCACATTTGTGAACGGAAATCCGGTTTACAGGGAAGGAAAGATAATCGAAGGAATTTCCGGAGAGCCGTTAACTTTTTCACGATAATAGCAGGAAAACCTAAAAAAAATTTTCTTACGCTGAGGCATACGTTTATACTGCCATAAAACAACAACTGATCAAGCGTTTAAATTTTAGAACTAGTACACACATTAAAATGTTATTTATTATAATTTGGCTTGTTTGTTGTTAGAATTTTAGTATGGCATTATTGTTACTGTAATAAAAAAACGAGTAATCGAGTAACACTGAAATTCAGAGATTTTAACCGCTCAATAATTATTATAAATATTACACAAGTAGGAAATAAGCATGAGTATTATTTCAAAGAAAAGTATTCTGTCGGAAAAGATAAAAGAAAAGCGACAAGCGGAGAATGCTAAAAAAAGCGACGCAAATCAGCAGAAGACGTATGTTCCTAAAAAGACTTTTATCGACAAGATACCTGTTGTTTCAGCAATTTCAAGAAAAATTGCAAACAGTTCGATTATAAGTGTAATAAAATTCGGTTTCGGCATTCTGCTTTTGAACATTGTTATCAATGCAATCATCACCTACTCAAGTCTCAGTGATCTGAGCGGAGCATTTGATCGTATCAGTAACAAGGCTACACCTCTGGCGCTGGAAGCCAAAACCCTTGAAGCAAACCTTCTTTCCATTCACAACCAGCTTAATCTGATTGTGACCGCAAAAAAACCGGAAAGCATTGCAGAAATGACATCTTCTCTTGAAGATCTGAAAGTAAAATACAAAGAAGGACTGAAACAGTTCAGATTATACGCAGAAGGAAACCGTGTTCTGCAGGAAATCATCGATAACATGGAAGCGCTTTCAGATAAGTATATAGAAGAAACCAAAAAGTTACCGACTTTAAGAAAAGAAATCCTGACCAAATCCAAAAAAATCAATAAGGAAAAGGCATCATTCATTGGTCTTTCAAAAACATTGAACAGAGAAGAAACTCTTATCTATGCGACGCTTGATGATTATTTTCTTAAAGACAGTTTTCTGGGAATGCAGGCGGCCCAGAACATAATGGAAAACTCCACAATGAAAGCCTTTAATTCTGAACTGCCTGAAGAGATTGCCAAGGAAATGAAGGTTAATCAGCAGTACCTGAAAGACTTTGAGATGAACCTGAAGGATATTCGTCTTGAAATCAAGGACATTGATAACAACATCGGTACTTATATCAAGGCGTTTGTATTCGATACCACAGATCCTAAAGGTGTTCTCAGTCAGCATCTTGATCTGGTAACCGAGCAGCTCGCAGCTGAAACTGCAGCCAATAATGCAGAGGAATTGATCAACAATATCAGAACATGTATCAAACAGGTACAGGATATTTCACTCGCGGTTATTGCAGAAAGCAACAGCAACGCATCAACCACATTCAACAAAAGCCAGCTTATCCAGCTGATCGCTCTGATTGTCGCCATAATCATCGCATCCGCAACTGCGAATATTGTATCAGTGTCAATCAAGAAACCGCTGAGCAGAATTATTAAGGCTATCGGTCTGATGTCGAACGGAGACTACACTCATGACTTCGGTTACAACGCCAAAAATGAATTCGGTGAACTGACCACCAAGATGAACCAGCTGCGAAAACTGTTCGCATCCATTCTTCGTCAGGTTGCTACCGCCAATATTGAAATAAATCAGGCAGCTTCGGTGAACCTTGAGTCTGTAAACAATACCGTTAAAGGAATTGAATCGCAGCAGGGTATGACAGACAAGGTTGCCGCATCAATGGATCAGCTGAAAACAACGGGAGCCCAAATGGCCGAATCTGCTCACCAGACCTATCAGATTGTTCTGAATGCAGGAACCGCCGTGCAGCAGGGATGTGAAATTATTAACAAGAATATCGAAGCTACCCGTTATCTTGCAGAAAAACTGATTGATACAGAGAAGCTGATCAACGACGTTAATACCATGAGTGATAACATCGGTTCTGTAATACAGGTTATCAAAGACGTTGCAAACCATACCAATCTGCTGGCATTGAATGCTGCAATCGAGGCGGCGCGCGCCGGCGAATACGGTCGAGGATTTGCCGTGGTAGCTGAAGAGGTTAGATCTCTTGCCAACAAATCGGAAGAATCAACCAACGAGGTAAAAAATGTTATAGAACAGCTGCATGAAGCTGTTCAAAAAGCCGTGGCTTCAATGAATGAGTGTTCCGAACAGATGGAGAAATCAATTGAACAAACATCTGCGGTAAATGAAGCAATCGCCAGAATCAACGAATCACTGCAGACAATTAATGAATACTCCGATCAAATCGTAAGTGCAACAGATGATCAGGAAAAGACCACCAGCGAGGTTGCTCAGAATATTCACATGATTGTTAAAATTTCCGAAAAGAATGTTCAGGAAGTTGCAAAGGTTACCAATTCCTGCGCCGATTTGAACAAACTGGCAAAGAAGCAGGCAGAGGAAAATCAGAAATACAAATTCTAGACAGCTTCAGGCATATGCAGGGATGGTTTGTTTAATATCCCGTCCCTGTTTTGTTTCGTACATGAATGCAGCACCACATATGAATCAGCCGGTATCGGTCCCGAACAATAAAATTCACCCAGTTACCAGATTATACAAATCAATTACTCAATAACAGTTCTGCACAATGGACAGGCAAATCAGAGCCGCTTTCTACCAATTTTTTCTCTTGTTAAAAAAATAATCCATCTGCTTTCGTTCACTGTCACTCAGATCATTTATTTCATTATTTTTTACCATATTTCCGATTTTATATCCGATTATCATGACTGTAATCAGCCAGGACATCAGTGCAATAAAGAAACCGGCCAGAAGATATTCAAAACTCAAAAGTCTGTCTACCGACAGTCCTTTGAGCGGATCTTCAATGTAATCAGAATCAGCTGTGGATACAGTGCCGTCTGCAACATGATTTTCGCCAGTAAACGCAAGAGATTCCGGCGGTGTTATATTCTGAGATTTGTAAATTTCCTGCGCCGTTGCAACAAATACATTTGTTACAGTATTATTGATCCGTGATACGTCTTCCTTATGAGCATATTTATAAAGTATTTCATCTGTTATGTTACGATTTATTATATTCCGTACTCTTGAATCCTGATTCAAATGAACACTGGACCAGCGCAATTTTGATATTTTTTCGGTAATTTCTCCCGGACTCAAAGCATTCTTCTGTGCCAGCAGCAGACTGTCGCTCTCCGGACCGCTAGAAAAAACAGCACTTATAACAACAGCTTTGCGGGATTTGTCTCCTATATTCCACACGTCGAACAACCGGTTGTAATTGTGAGAGAAATGACTTTCAGTATCATAATCAACAGTAAGCACAACAACCTGATACCCTGTTTTATGCTCGAGTTCCTTTGCTTCACGCAGGATATAATTTTCAGTGTCGTAAGACAAAACCTTCATGAAATCGTTCACGTAAAAACACCCGGAAGGCGCAGGAATCTGATGCTGATTCAAAAAAAGATAACCTGGTATTGTGCCGCAAATTCCGACAATCAGCATCCACGGAATAAAAAAATCAAGAGGGTTTCTGTAAATCCAATATGCAATTCTTCCAAACATCCGGAACTCCTTTGTTTTTGCAATAATTGTAATGATTACCGTCTTAACGCCAGACTGCCTGGTATTATACAAAATTAAATCATGACATTCCATTTTCAGATTACGACCATATATATCGTATTGAAGCCATAATGCCGTGTTTTCCTCGTGCCATAGATAAATAAACCGGAAAAACGGGATGTTTCTTGGAAACAGTGAATAAATTAAAAAAGAAGATAAACAGAATTGTCAGTGCATTAACTGATCTGCAATTTTTTCAATCTCATGTCGAATATTTACAAAACATTTCAAAAGCATCGGATTGAAATTACCGCATTTTCCTGCCAGTATCATGGAGTAGGCATCGTCATAACTGAATGCTGTCTTGTAACAGCGTTCTGCTATCAGAGCATCGAAAACATCCACTACCGATACAACCTGGGCACACTTCGGGATCTGATCTCCCTTAAGGTGCTGCGGATAACCGCGTCCGTCCCATCTTTCATGATGATATAGAGCAATTTCGTATCCAAACTTGAAAAACGGATCGCTAGGATCGTCACTGCCGATGGTTTTAATGATATCCGCACCTTTAAGGGTATGCAGTTTCATGATTTCAAATTCATCGTTGTTGAAATGTCCAGGTTTCTGCAGAATATTATCAGGTATTGCGATCTTGCCTATATCATGCAGAGCCGACGCAATAGCAATGTTTTCAATATCCATCTGAGTAAAACCGTACTCAGGGTGCTCCCTTACCACCTCGGACATTAATGCCTTGGTAAAAAACTTGATACGGTTTATATGCTGACCTGATTCCAAATCTCTGAATTCAACCAGTGTCGACAGGGAACTGATCAGCTTGGAACTTTGCTCCCTGATTTTGCAGCTTTGTTTTTCCACCAGATACTCAAGATTATTTTTATGATCAAACAGTTCAACCAGATTGCGAACACGATGCTTAACCACCGATGTTGCAAAAGGCTTGGCAATATAATCAGATATACCTAATGAAAAACCTCTGTTCTGTGATTCTATTGACATGTCCCCGGTAATCACAATTACCGGAATTTTACTCGATTCTCTGATTTTCTTAAAATTATCCAGAAACTGGTAGCCATCCATTACCGGCATAACCAAATCAAGAAGGATTGCAACAACCTTATCCGATTTTTTTGATAAAATATCAAGGGCCTGCTGACCGTTTGCAGCCTCTTCTATCTGATACTCATTTTTGAAAATAGCCTTGAGCAGAACACGATTGCTCATGGCATCATCAACAATAAGTAAAATACCGTTATCGACCATATCTGTAATGATAAAAAAACAATGAAAAAATTATAATAAATAATCAGTATATTACTCTATATGCCCGCAGCACAGTAGAAAAAATTATTGTTATTGTGATACCCTCTCGCAAAGTAATAAAAAAATATCATGACAGATCACATTTTGTTAATGTAATCCGCATGCAGGAATCATTAAGTTCCGCTGACGCCGGTTCACGGATTCAGGCAAAAAATAAAGGCAATACCTTAAATATAATAAGTATATTGCCTCTTACAGGATGACAATGAGTACAAAAACTATTTATTGAACACCATTTCGAACTTTATACTGTCATCATGATCTGCGCCCTTTCTCAACAGCAGGAACAAAATCAATGCAGCAAAAACAATGGCCAGTACAGTAAAACCGCTGAATACGCCAAACTTGAACCACATGGCAAAATTATAAAAAATTGCAGCCAGTGCATACGCAAATCCCAGCTGATAGGAAACAGCAAGACGGAATAAACGCTTGTTATTAAGTTCTCTTCGCAAAACACCTATTGCAGCAAAGCACGGCAGAGTAAACAGGTTGAACATTACAAAAGAGAACGCCGCCAGCTTGTCATTATGGAAAATATGTGTGTCAAGCGCAGCTGCCATGGTATCATCGTCAACCTCATCATCGGCACTCTGGGAAACACCTGCTGTTACAGCCAGTGTTGTAATGATATTCTCCTTTGCAACCAGACCGGCAACAACAGGAACCACAGCCTTGTAATCACTGAATCCTAAAGGAGCAAATATCGGAGCAACAGGTTCGGAAACCGTTCTCAACATTGAATTGTCTATATTTTCAGCTTCCTTGAAAAAGCCGTTCTCAAATTCAAAGCTGAAAGTTGACATGAACCATACCAGAGTTACAGATGCAAAAATTACTGTACCGGCCTTTATTACAAAGGCTTTTATACGGCCGTAAACTGTTCTGATAACAACCTTTGCATTAGGCAAATGGTATGACGGAAGTTCCAGCAAAAATGATGATCCGGATGATTTGAAAGCAGAGAACTTCTTAAATATGGTTGCAGAGGAAATTATCACTGCAATGGATAAAAAGTACATCATTGGTGCAAATAACGGAACGGAACTGAATAAACAGTTGGCAAAAGTTATGATTACCGGCAGTTTCGCACTGCACGGAATCATCGTTGCGGTAAAGAGTGCTATTCTTCTTTCACTTTCGGAACCAAGTGTTCTCGCAGTCATCAGAGCAGGAACTCCGCAGCCGGAACCGATTAAATAAGGAATGAAAGCTCGACCGCTCAGACCGAACCACTGGAAAATACGATCCAGGATAAAAGCGGCCCTGGTCATATAACCGCATTCCTCCAGAAGAGACAGGAACAAAAACAGAATAATCATCTGCGGTACAAATCCCAGCACTGTACCGACACCGCCGATAATACCGGCTGTGATCAGTGAACTCAGTATTTCAGAAGTACCGTGTTCCGTTAAAAATTCCTGAGTCCAAGGAATAATCATTTCACCGAAAAACGTATCATTCGTCCAGTCGGTTACAATACTTCCAATCCAGCTTACCGAAATGAAGTAAACAAAGAACATGACAGCGACAAAAACCGGTATGCTGGTATATCTTCCAAGCAAAACAATATCAAGCTTCTCACTCAGAGTTTTATTTCCTTCCGAAGCATCTCTTGTTACGGTTTTATCAATGATTTCATCTATTCTGCTGTAGCGATCCGAGGCGATTGCAACTTCTACCGAAGAGGAGCCGTTAATACCTAATGATGAAATTTTTGATTTTGCATCCTTGACAGCTTCAGTAAAATTCCTGTTGCCGCTTAAAGAAGCAGGAACAGGATCATCAAGCACGGCACTCTTTGCATAATGCAATGCATCCTTCCGGTATTCCTCCGGAACCGTTCCGGCAACTTCTTTTAATATTTCAGCAACCCTCTCTGATCCGATATATGACTCTGACGGCATTTCCCATTCAGATCTGTTGAGGAATTCCTTTAACTGTTCTATGCCCTTACCGCTGGTGGCACTTAAAGGAATAACCGCAGTGCCGAGCAGAGAGGAAAGCTTATCTGCATCAATACGGATTTTTCTCTCTTCGGCAACATCACACATATTAAGAACAACCAGCATGGGAATGCCTAAAAGTTTTAACTCGGATGTAAGATACAGACTGCGTTCAAGACAGGTTGCATCTATTATGTTGATAATAAGTTCAGGATCGTGATGAAGCAATTCCTCCGATGCTATTTTTTCTTCAGCGGTTGAACATGTCAGGGAATATATGCCGGGAAGATCGATCATCTGAACAGAATCAGAATAATTGCCGGTGTGAGACATTACCGTAACACCTGGATAATTACCGGTTCTCACGCGCATATTGCATAAACGGTTGAACAGAGTACTTTTTCCGCAGTTCGGATTACCTGCCAGCATTACATGACGAACATTTCTTTTTCTCGGGATCTGTGGTACGTCGCAAGGACATGAACTACATTTATTATCACCGCAGGAACATGACATTTTAACACCTCAAATTTATTCTACTTCTATTACCATGGCATCATCTTTACCAAGAATTATCTGATACCCGCGTATCGTTAATGCAATCGGAAAACCCAGCGGAGCCTTGTGGGAAACCTCAAATTCTGTACCCGGTAAAAAACCTAATTCGCTTAAACGACGACTGCGACTGCGATCTGTTGTATTAATCCGGCTGATAGTACCTTTATCCCGGACTTTTAAATTCTTTAGTAGCATATGCAAACCATACCTGTTAAGTAATAGTAACACCTCTTTTATACTGAATAACGAATTACATTCGTTAATTAGCAATGACTAACTAATAATAATTATTTATGGGATATAAGTCAAGTTTTAAATCCCCAAATTTATTAAAAAGGTATATACAGGTTATTATTTATACACATCCGATTTTATATACCGGTTAGCAATTACTACTCTAAACAGATAATATACTGCAAACCATCCCTGCAGATGAGTATTCGGCTAAAAAATATGTGCTGATTATTACAGGATCAGAAAACAATCAGAACCATGATTTCATTAGCGGTAATCAGCGACTAACCATAAATCTGTGTATTCGGATACTTTTACACTGACGGGATATTGCATTCAAATACGCCGAAAATGGTATATTTGCACACATGAAACAAAAAGGGAACCCAGCATGAAGGTTCCCCGTAAATAAACTGATGTTAATGATGCGTACTAGTTTGCATTAGGTCTTAATGCAGGGAATAAAATAACATCTCTAATGGTATGACTGTTGGTTAAAAGCATTACCAGACGGTCAATACCGATACCTTCACCTGCTGTAGGAGGCAAACCGTATTCAAGCGCTGTAACGTAATCGCCGTCATAGTACATTGCCTCTTCATCTCCTGCTTCCTTCTGCGCCACCTGGGCTCTGAAGCGTGCAGCCTGATCATCAGCATCATTCAATTCTGAGAATCCGTTTCCTAACTCTCTGCCGGCGATAAAGAATTCAAAACGATCGGTAAATTCAGGATTCTGATCGTTTCTGCGGGCCAGAGGAGAAACAGCGGCAGGGTATTCAGTAATGAAAGTAGGCTGAATCAGATGCTCCTCTGCAGTCTCTTCAAAAATTGCAGAGTATACATGACCAAGTTCCCAGCTGTCCATCAATTCAATGTGCAGTCTCTTGGCTACAGCCTTAGCTCTTTCAAGATCATTCAAATCATCTTCGGTCACACCTGGAGCATATTTCAAAATAGCTTCCTTCATAGTCATCTTTTCGAAAGGCTTGGAGAAATCAATTTCAAAACCTTCTTCGCCAGGTTTTGCATAAATAAACTTCGGAGAACCAAGAACCTCATTGGCAACATACTTGAATAAATCTTCAGTCAAAGTAATTAAATCATGATAATCAGCATAAGCCATATAGAACTCGATCATTGTGAATTCAGGGTTATGACGAACATCAATACCTTCATTTCTGAAGTTACGGTTCAATTCAAATACACGTTCAAAACCGCCAACCACAAGTCTCTTCAGATACAGCTCCGGAGCAATTCTCAGATACATATCAATATCCAGTGCATTGTGATGTGTAATAAACGGACGTGCCGAAGCTCCACCGGGAATAGCCTGCATCATTGGAGTTTCAACTTCCATAAAGCGGTGATCAGTCAGGTATTTACGAATTGCCTGAATTGTGCGGGATCTGATCTGGAATGTTCTTCTTGAATCTTCATTGGCAATCAAATCAAGATAACGCTGACGGCAGCGGGTTTCCTGATCGGTTAAACCCTTGAATTTTTCCGGAAGCGGACGAAGTGATTTGGTTAATAATCTGATTTTTTCAACATGAACTGTTAATTCACCGGTCTTGGTTTTAAAAACATAACCTTCCACACCGAGAATATCACCTAAATCCCACTTTTTGAAAACATCGTTATAAAAGCCTTCAGGAAGGTTATCTCGGGTAACATAAATCTGAATTCTGCCGCCCATATCCTGCATGGTAGCAAAAGAAGCTTTTCCCATAATTCTGCGGGTCATCATTCTACCGGCGATTTTTACCTGAGGTTTCAATTCAGCCAGTTCTTCAGTTGACATATTTTCATACTTGGCGTGAATCTCATCAGAAATTGCATCACGGCGAAAATCATTTGGGAACGCAATGCCCTGTGCTCTGATTGCTTCCAGTTTTGCTCTGCGCTCAAGCATCACATTATTTAATTCCAAACCTGAGTCTTGAACTTCTTTAGTTTCTACCTGTTCAGTCATTGTTTAATCCTATCTTTACAAACCTGATTTTAAACTTGCTTCTATAAACATATCCAGATCTCCGTCCAGCACCGATTGAGTATTTCTGTTCTCAACGCCTGTACGCAAATCTTTTATTCGGGAATCATCCAATACGTATGATCTTATCTGGCTGCCCCAGCCGATGTCGGACTTGCTGTCCTCAACCGCCTGCTTTTCACTGTTTTTCTTGCGCAGCTCTATTTCATACAGTTTGGCTCTCAGCTGCTTCATCGCGCTTTCACGGTTGGCAATCTGTGAACGCTCATTCTGACATGTAACAACTGTATTAGTCGGAATATGGGTAATACGGACTGCAGACTCTGTTTTATTAATATGCTGTCCGCCGGCTCCGGATGAACGGAAAACATCGACGCGCAAATCCGCCGGATTGATAACAATCTCAATATTGTCGTCAACTTCAGGATAAACGAAAGCCGAACAGAACGAGGTATGCCGGCGGTTTCCTGAATCAAAAGGAGACTTGCGAACCAGACGGTGAACCCCTGTTTCAGTTCTCAGCCATCCGTATGCATATTCACCGGTAAACTTGATGGTTGCCGATTTGATACCTGCAACATCACCTTCCGAATATTCCACAATCTGAGGATTGAATCCATGATGGTCTCCCCATTTCATATACATGCGGAGCACCATTTCAGCCCAGTCCTGAGCCTCTGTTCCGCCGGAACCGGATTGAATATCCATATAGCAGTCAGCCTGATCGCTGCTGCCTGAGAACATGCGCTTGAATTCAAGATCTGCCAGTCTGGCTTCCAGTTTCTCAACTTCAGCTACCGCATCATCAAAAGCCGACTGATCATTTTCCTCCTGCGCAAGTTCAAGGTACGACTGAACGTCCTCTACGCCTGCTTCAAGTGCATCTATAGTGCCGACTGTCTGTATTAACTGATTCTTTTCCTTACTGAGTTTCTGAAATTTTTCCTGATCATTCCACACATCAGGCTGTTCCACCTCTGCAGAAACCTCCTCCAGCCTTTCCTTTTTCTGACCGTAATCCAGGTAGCCTTTTATAGAGGCTGTTCTTTCCTTCAGATCTTCGATTTTTGCCAATACAGGATTTACTTCAAACATTACAGTACTCTCAGAATTTTTTTGAGCATTCTAACATATTTGAAGTAAAAATTTAATAAAACATTGAAGCAGATATCTTGATTGGCACTGTTACACATGCAGAGAAAAACATATTTTCATGTACAAACGCCATCAGAAATGAATTATTCCAGAATCTGGTAATTTTCAACAATCAGCTGAACATACTTGTTGCCGCGCCATTCGGAAACTTCCATTTTATATCCAAGTCTCACACGGCGATGCCAGAAGTCCTCGTTTTTTGTTTCCTTGCTTGCATTAAAAATTATGGCGGAAAATTCTATATGCGAGTTTGCATAAACAACAGCAAGTTTCAAATGTTTATTGCCAAGAAGTTTTAAATGTTTGACAGTGAAGATTCCATCAAAGGTAGGATGTGCAAAATTATTTCCCCACGGTCCAAGAGACAGAATATATTCAGCAAAATCAGGCACCAGGTAATTGATAGGAAGTTCACCGTCTGAATACCAGATATTTGAGAGATCATCGCTGTGAACATTCTCGCTCACAACCTGCTCAAATATCTGACTGAATTTTGCAAGATTTTCTCTTTTTATGGTCATTCCGGCCGCCATCGCATGCCCGCCAAAACGAAGCAGAATGTTCGGATAACGATTATTGATCTTCTCAAGCAAGTCCTTGATATGCAGATTATCGATAGATCGGGCCGAGCCCTTTAATTCCGAACCGTCCTCATTTGCAACGGCAAAAGCCACAGTAGGTTTATAATAAACCTCCTTGATACGGGTTGCCACCAGACCGACAATTCCCTGATGATATGTTTCATCAAAAATAACAATACTGTTGCGGTTCTGCAAATCATAATTCTTATCCAGATCATGAATTGCATCATTGTGCATCTGGGCTTCGATTTCCTTCCTTGTATTATTAACTCCGATCAGTTCGTTTACCAACTGTTCAACCTCATGATCGTTATCGGAAAGCAGACAGTTTACACCTAAAGACATATTATCGATGCGTCCGGCAGCATTCAGAATAGGAGAAATCGCAAAACAAATGTCATTTTCATCTATTTTGGAAATGTCACGTTTGCATTTTTTCAGAATTACAGTGAAACTTTTGCAGCACTTGCCCTTGCGTATATTTTCAATGCCGTTTTTAATAAGAATTCTGTTGTTGTGATCGAGGGTTACCACATCGGCGATGGAGCCGACGGCGACAAGATCCACATAACGGGACATATTGGGTTCAGGAATATTTCTTGCTCTGAACCATCCCTGATTTCTAAGATAAGCTCTGAATGCCAGCATTAAATAGAAAATAACACCGACACCTGCCAGATTTTTGGATTTAAACCGGCAATTCTGCTGATTCGGATTAACAATCGCCTCGGCAGGAGGAAGCTGAGACAGAGACAAATGGTGATCAGTTACCAGGACCTTGATACCAAGTTCCTTGGCCTTCAATACACCTTCGAAGCTGGTGATGCCGTTATCAACGGTAATTATCAGATCAGCACCGTGAGTATCTCTGATTATTTCAACGATTTTTTCAGAAAGACCGTAACCGAGAACAACACGATCCGGTATAAAGAAATCCACATTTTTAAAGCCGAGAGCGCGCAGTGCACGTACAGCCAGCGTGGTACTGGTTGCTCCGTCAACATCATAATCGCCAACAACCACAATCTTGGATTGTTCCTGCAAAGCCTGATACAGAATATCACATGCTTTGCCGATATCCTTCAAATCATCAAACCGCAGCAATGAACGCAGAGAAAGATCAAGCTCACTTTCATCTTTAATTCCCCTGCTGAGCAGGATTTTTCTTACGATAGGATCGTAATTTGAAAACAATCTACTATGTTCATCGTACTTGCGGCGAACAAAAGGACGTGGTGTTGTCAGCATATTATATGTAGGCTTTAACTAAAATAACTACCCATACCACTGCTGTCAGCCATAGCATGATAAAAACAGCGGCAGAACCTAAATCCTTAGCACGTCCAGATAATTCATTCCACTCATCGCCCATGCGATCAACCACTGCTTCAATGGCTGAATTTAAAATTTCAACGACCATCACAAGCCAAGGCATTAAAATCAACAGCAAACGTGATACAACATCAACAGCAGGTATGCAGACAGCAATGACTGTCATAATCAACGTCAATACCAACTCCTGTCTGAATGCCGCCTCATTTACCCAAGCAGCTTTCAATCCTTGCAAACTGTATTTTCCGGCATTTACGATTCGCTTAAAACCTGTTACTCCTGTTTTAGACATATTAAACCTTCTGTACGACTAATTGAAAACATAATACCAAATTTTAAATGATAATTTTGTGATTAAAACTCTATATATTAGCGATTACGGTGCAATCGTTCACACGCTGAGCAACTGTCACAAAATTCATCATTTATTCTACACACATATAAAAAAATTCTTAAAGGACCTATATCCAATAAGAATTTCAAAAATTTAAACGGTTTATTACTTATCAGAGCAATAAATTAATTAAGACAATACTTCTTCAATTTCTTTCTTAAAGTACCGCGATTAATACCCATAATCTTGGCTGCTTTAGTCTGATTTCCTCTTGAATACTGCATTACCACATCAAAAAACGGTGCTTCAACTTCTGTAGAAACCAGTTCATACAAATCCTCAACGGTTTTTCCCGGAGGTAACTGGGTGAAATAATTTCTAACCGCCTGCTCAACAGATTCTCTTAACGGAGTCTTTGTTGGTTCATGAGTTTGAGCACTTATTGTTGTTGTAACTAATGTGCTGGCTTCACTGTTTTGCTCTAACATAATAATCCTTTTTTATAATATATTGTTTAAATAATAATCATCAATCTAAATAGTGCGCGTATTATACACTATTTATGTGATTAAGATCAAAATAAATTATCTTTTAATTCCCGATAACTGGCTCCATTCTTCACGAATATTCGGAGCACTCATATCAAACCACTGTCCGTAAATCCGGTTAATCTCTTCAGCCTGAGACTCCAGGATGCCGGATAACGCTATATGACCTTGTTTTTTTACCAGTGACTGAAGCAAAGGTGCAAGTTCCCTTAGTGGACCGGCAAGAATGTTTGCCACCACAAGATCCGCATTCAATCCTTCCGGACGTTCATCAACCAGATAAAGTTCGAAATTCTTACTAACATTATTCCTTTCAGCATTATCCCTTGATGCCTGTATAGCCTGAGGATCAATATCTATACCTATTACCTTTTCAGCTCCTAATTTAAGGGCGGCAATAGCGAGAATTCCTGAACCGCATCCGTAATCAACAACTGTCTTTCCCTTCATATCAAAACCGTCGAGGAATTCCAGACACATGGCGGTAGTGGGATGGGTACCAGTTCCAAAAGCAAGCCCCGGGTCGAGCATGACATTTACTGCATTTATATCCGGGATTTCGCACCAGCTGGGGCAAATCCACAATTTTTTGCCAAACTGCATCGGGTGAAAATGTTCCATCCATTCTCTAACCCAGTCCTTATCTTCCAGTTGTTCAACTTTGCATTGAACCTGGCTACCCAAATTCTTTTCAATAAAACGAACGATCTTAAAAGGATCAACGTCTGCTTCGTATAAACCGATAACCACTGTATTGGCCCACAGTTTAGTGGTTCCCAACGGCGGTTCATAAACAGGAGTATCCTGAGCATCCATATAGGTAACAGCCTGCGCTCCGGATCCCTGCAGCATTGAAGAAATCTTTTTTACTTTTGTCTCATCACACGATACTCTGATCTGAATCCAAGGCATTTAGTGCTCCTCAACATAATCAGTTTTTTTTGATAAATCTAAAAATTCTCTCTGGGCAAATACAATTATCTTTGCTACAACTGATGAAGCCACTCCGCTGCTTGACGCTGTAATAGTAACCTGTCGCTTCTTGTTTTCACAATAACTGTCGTAGCCGACACCTTTCAGTGCTTCCTCATTTATAAAGTCCCGGTTGTAGTAATTTATGATAATATTGCGCTCATCGGACGATATATTGTTAATATTGTCAAAGCCACCGATAACCTTGATTATTCGTATTGCAAGCAGACTTAAATCCTTCGAGTTTTTTCTATCCCGGATTATCCTGATATTCATGTTTTTCTGTTTTTTCAGTTTCCACGTCAGCCGTTTAAGAGAAACCTTTCTGATGACAAATAACGAAATGAAGAAATAAACTGCAACAATGAAAATCAAAATATAAATACTATGGTAATCTTCATAAATATTGTTTTTCAGTTCCGAGTAGAAGAGTACATCATAATCAAGATTTAAATTCAGCAGAATAACAAAAATCAAAGCTGCCAAAAAAGCATGAAGAAAAAACAATCCTGACCAGATCCAAAGAATCATCAGCATTATGTACGGCTGAACCTGATTGAAAATTCCGGATAACAGACTGATCATCATCAGGAAAAATACCGGTAAAAATTTATAGGAATCCTGTTTTACAATAATTGCCAGCAGCATGGCAGCAACTCCGTAAATCGGAACAAAATTGGTTATGCTGGCATAGACGTACTGATGGGATATTGTATTAAGATACGGATCCCACATGATAAATTCAGCAAGATAATTGTCCAGCCCGAAAGGGATGGCGAGTTCGTAGGCAAACATGCAGACAAAACTTCTTATCTCATTCGGTAATCCCATAATAATATTACTGGAATCATGTGATAAAAACAGCAGATCCAATACATAAAAAATCAAGACAACCAAAAAGAAGGTTATAACGCAACCGATGAGCAAAATAGAAAGATTCAGCACTCGGGAAAAAATATAACGACGAAGATAAACCGTATTGGCAGTAATATGTGACGATAACGCTCCTGAAATAAGAGCTGCACAGAAAGATGATGCATATTCGGAATTATCATACTTCTGCAGATAGGAATGAAATAAAAACTGCAGGAAGAAATAAACAGCAACAGTACTTACAACCTGCCAGCTCCTGGAAATATTAGGCTCAGTAAGAGAGGCAAAGATGGCAAACAATAAAGGTACGGAAAAAAGAATATATTTGCTGATCTCAATACCGGTTGCATAATAATCGGTATGGTATGTTCCAGTCTGAATAAGCTGCGCCAGGGGTAACAGAAATATTGGAAGCAACAAAAGTCCTACACGAAGTAAAAATGACGATGGCATACCAATATCTACCTAACAATATAATAAATAACTTTATAAAAACATCAATTTGTGACAACGTGCACATTTTAACAAATATAGCCAAATCTTAAAAGTACAAAAGACATATAGATAAATATTTTTTAAACTTGATTAGTAAAATAAATCAAAGGGTAAAAAATACAGTCATGGTATGTGAACAACTCGAAAAAAATGAAACATACCGAACTTTACAAGCACTGATTAAAATAATGAAGATTCATATATCCCTGATTTGAAATGCATTCCAGGATAGTCAAAACATAGTGAATACTGTTAACAGACATGAACCGGCTCAACCGACAGTACCGCAGGAATAGAAAAAAAAAGGAATACAGAAACAGAAAAGGCACCTTGAAAAAGGTGCCTTGACTTAAATACGGGATCCTGGCAATGACCTACTCTCACATAGCGAATGCTACACTACC
>CACWLF010000018.1 GCA_902761645.1 uncultured Aeromonadales bacterium
TATAAAAAGTTAAGTCTTATTGAAAAAAGAAAAGGATGGATTGTTGATTTTAAACAATCTTAAATAGCATCAAAGGTTATTATGGAGCGTTTACGAAAATAATGTAAAAAACGATAATCGCCGCCGGATTCTGATTTCTCAGCAGCAGAGATTATCTTGTGTCCATCTGCATTCAAAACTCAAAATACCAACGGGCATACCCACGAATTGCATATCAAATTTCAAACCTTGTTCTTCTTTTGCTGATGCATCATGAATTCTGAAACTAAGATTCCATCCGTTATTTAAAATCATTTCAACAGTATTTTCATGGTTTTCCCTGAAACTTAAATCTATTAATTTTGTAGGAAGTTCCACGATTGGATCTTCTGAATTCTTTAGTTGGTCATGTCTGTTCAGAGTTTCCTTTATGTCAACTGTTCGTATTACTGTCAGTCTGTTATTGTCTCCGCCCGCTGTTTTGAAGCAGTCATCTGTGCTGATTAGATATTCGACTATTTTCTTCGGTAGATTTTTATCAGTTTCATAGGCCCGATATATTTCGTCAATGAATGCTTTTAGCAGAGACATATATATTTTCGATTTTATATCAGGCAGATCGGACCGTTTTTTACCTTCTGATTTACATGAATATAATTTTTTGTATATAGGTCTTACTGTGCTCCAATATTCATCGGAGCACGGATGATCATACCATTTTTTACCGAAATCAAATCCGCTGCTTACGCAGTCCTGCGCAATTATATATTCAAATAATTTATCTGACATATATAAACACCATGATAAAAAAAGAACGGTTAAAGATCGGTAAGTGCTTATTCCTCGTCATCCTCTTCTTCGTCATCCTCGTTTTCATCTTCTTCATTGTCTTCATCTTCGCCGCTGCCGCCTGATTCCGCACCTTCACATTTCAGTGAAACAACAGCATAAGCCTTAGGATCGTTTTTCATCGGATTAGGACGGATAATTCCGGTGCATTGCTGATGCTTTTCATCTTGAGTGTCAACATCATAGAATATATGACCCTGAACTTTCAGATTTTTGCTTCCGTCAATCGTACTTACAGAGTCGGTGGCGAAGGAAGGAGTTATTTCGCCGTCTGCAAACGGATAGATCCAGATTTTTCTGTCGGCATCATAGCTTAACCATTTATCCTTGATTGATTTGTAATTATCAAAGGATATTGTTTTGCCGAAGAAAATTCTGAGATATGAAATAATCTGGTAGTTCGGAACGCATCCGGTAAAATCCTCGGCGCTGTCGGAACATTTGGCAACACTGTGAAAATCGTATATATGGCGTTCTCTGATTGCCATATCGACCAGCTTTTTATGATTTTTTGTGTCGGCAAAAAATTTTTCCGTATCAAAGTCGAGAAGATTGAAACTTGTACAGAAAGTAAAAAGCTTATTGATTCTTTCTTTTTCAACCTTGCTTAATTTCAGCTGTTCTGCGCTGCATATACCTGATAATGCAATCGATACGATTGCCACTGCGGTTACAAATAATTTTTTTATCATTTTAAAAATCCTGAAAGTAAAAACAGAAGCCTGAACGGCCAGCTGTTTAAATAAATAAAATTTCAACCCTGAAATATGCTTCCAAATAATCGGAAACATTGTCTATTAAACAGTGAACAAAAAAATTCCTGATCCAAAATATTTTCAGTAGTTTCACTCTTTATTTCCGCTGTTTCCGGAATCATCATCTTCTTCTTCCTTGACGTCGCACTTCAGAGATACGAGTGCGTAGCCGCCGGGATTGTTTTTGAGCTTGTTCGGTGTCAGTACCGCAGTGCATTCGGCTCCCTGGTTCGGGTGGTTTTCTGTCTCGTCCATTTCACATTGGTAGTCGAGGTGACCGTTTACCACGATATCCGTGCTGTTTGCAGCAGGAACCGCCGATTCGATGACAAAGCCTGGAGTCGCATCAAACTCTGACACCGGATATGTCCAGATTTTATCTTTTGCATTGTAGCTCAGCCAGTTTGATGTATAGCTTTCGACTTTGTCGAATGACAGGCTTTTTCCGAAAACATTCATCAATGTTGAATTAATATCAAAGTTGGTGAAGCACGCTGTCAGACTGAGTTCCTCACCGTTTTCAGAAGGACAGCGCTGAACGGTGTCCCACTCTTTGATAAAGCGGTATGTAATAGCTTCTTCCACTATTTTTTTCACATCAGGTGATTCTGTAAACAGATCCTCAGTTCTGACATTGAACATTAGATTTGATGTGCAGTATGCCATAACTTTTTCTATGCTGTTCATTGCCGCATCGTCAACTTTCAGTTCACCGGAGGAAACCTGACCTGAAAGGAGCAGCGCTGACGCCGCGCCGGCTGCAATTAATAACTTGTCAAACATATCTTGCCTCATTAAAGATTGTAAGGATCGCAGTGCAGACTTACGATTTCCCACTTGTACTGTTTGCTGAATGAGTGAGGAGCAACCACGGCTGTGCATTTTGAACCTTTTTTGTTGTCAAGATCCGGATAATAGGTGTAGCCTTCGACATCGAGTCTGTCGTCCTTGGCAGGACTGATCTTTGTAACCTTCACGTATTCAGCCAGATCCAGAGTATATTCATGGACTTCCCAGCTGTCGCTCTTCTTGTCATATGACGGCAGTATTTTTTCCAGTACTTGATCTGCAGGAGGGAGAAAATTCTTGAAACCGAAATATCTGAAGATTACTTCTGTCAGATCGTTATTGCCTGCTTTTCCGTGAAGCAATCCGTATTCTCCGGCATATGATTCGTATTTCTTCGGTGTATTTATTCTGAGATGCTTAATTGCGAAATTAATGATTTGTTCATTTCCCTCGGGCGTATCGTTAAGTTCGGAACTTTCAAAGTTTCTCAATCCTGTTTCGGTGAAATTTGAAAGAAAAACGCCCATTTTTTTGTATGTTTCCTCGGTATATTCCTCTGCGGACACTGCAGGCAGACAGGTTACGAAGACCATCATGCCGATAGAGGAACATTTAATCAATTTATCAAACAGTTTGTGTTTCATTTTTATCCCCTGATTTTTTTGAAATTACAACTTTGTATTATAGGACTTATTAATTTCGATTTCCTTATTTTTATTTGCTGACGCAGGCATTGCCGCGCCGTTATGAAGTTTTTTTTATTCGGTAAAAGGCAGATCGTCCAGCCGATACACGAGATACTTTTAAGCCGATAGCTAAAAAGTGACCATTTGTTAATTGTTAAACGATTAATTTATCATGAAAAGTTGCAGAAACGTATTTTCGTATTATGCTAGAACCATCAGAATGGAATAAAGGGTGCGCAATGGTTAGTGAATTAAGATATGACTGGACTGTCGGAGAAATCAGAGAAATTCTTGAAATGCCTTTCCTGGATCTGATGTATAGGGCGCAGACGGTTCACAGAGAAAATTTTCCGGCCAATGAGGTTCAGATCAGCTCATTGCTTTCAATCAAAACAGGTGCCTGTCCCGAGGACTGCAAATACTGTCCTCAGAGTGCGCATTATTCCACCGGTCTTGAAAAGGAAAGACTGCTTTCCTACGAAACCATTATCGAGAAGGCAAAACAGGCCAGAAAGATCGGAGCCACCCGTTTCTGCATGGGAGCGGCATGGCGCAATCCGAAGGATCGGGATATCGATTTTATTGTCAGAGTTATCAGAGGTGTGAAGGAGCTCGGTCTTGAAACCTGCATGACTCTCGGCATGCTGACCGATGAACAGACCGCAAGGCTTGCAGAGGCAGGGCTTGATTACTATAATCATAATCTCGACACTTCTCCTGAATTTTACGAGAACATCATAACCACCCGCAATTATGAAGACCGGCTCAATACCATCAGCGCCCTGCGCAGACATAATATTAAAATCTGCTGCGGCGGTATTCTGGGCATGGGTGAATCCCGCGAGGATCATGCCAGTTTTCTGAGACAGCTTGCGATAATCAATCCTCATCCCGAGAGCGTGCCGATCAATATGCTGGTAAAGGTCAAGGGAACTCCGCTGGAGAATGCGCCGGATCTTGATCCGATTGACTTCATCCGTGTAGTTGCCACCGCCAGAATCATTATGCCGAAATCGGTTATCAGATTATCGGCAGGACGCGAGAAAATGTCCGACGAAATGCAGACTCTGGCTTTCATGGCGGGCGCAAGTTCTATTTTCTACGGAACAAAACTGCTGACTACTCCTAATTCCTGCGAAAGCCGTGATGACAGCCTTCTTAAAAAACTCGGCATAAGGGGACTGCCGGCTGAAATGTACAGCGACGAGGAGGAACTGGGCATAATTTTTGAAAAAATCCATGAAGGCGCCCATGAGGATCAGGAAGAGCATCACGGCTGTTTCAGACTGGAATAAGACGGAAAATGAACAGCAGATTTGACTTTCTCAAAATTAATGAACAGCTTGACGAAAGACGGGCTGAAAATGTTTTCCGGTCCTGCGCATGCATTGAAGAGCGGCACGGAACAGAAATCAGAATAGACGGCAGAGACTACATAAATTTCTGCTCAAATGATTATCTGGGACTGTCCTCGGATCCGGATCTTATGAAAGCATGGAAGGAAGGCATTGACATATGGGGCTGCGGTTCCGGTGCCTCGCCTCTTGTTACCGGGCTGACCCGCGCCCACCGGGAACTGCAGGATGAAATAAAGGACTGGCTCGGTGTGGAGGAGGTTATTCTTTTCAATTCAGGCTTCGCCGCCAATCAGGCGGTGGTCAAGGCACTTAACGGCAGGAACACCGTTATCTATGCTGACCGTCTGGCTCATGCCTCGCTCCAGGAGGCCAGTGTTCTTTCCGGTGCCAGATATGTCCGTTTTCTTCATAACGATCCTGTATCGCTGCAGGGAAAACTTGCGCCGCGAACCGGCATGATTATCACCGAAGGTGTATTCAGCATGGACGGCGACGAGGCTCCGCTCGCGGAAATCAGAAAGTTGGCCGAGGGCAGCGGAAATATTTTCTTTCTGGATGACGCACACGGATTCGGTGTTCACGGCGCCGAAGGAAAAGGCACTGTCAGCAGGCAGGGGCTCAGGCACAGGGATATCGATGTTGTCATGGGAACCTTCGGCAAGGCCCTTGGAACAAGCGGCGCATTTGTAGCAGGATCAAGGGAATTCATCGACTACATGATCAACTTTTCACGCGAGTATATATATTCCACGCATATGGCACCGAATGTTGCCCATGCAACACGGAAAGCGGTGCGGATCGTCCGCGAAAGGGATGAGCTCAGGGAGGAGCTTCGAGCCAAAGTCGACTATTTCAGAAGCCGGATTGCCCAATTAAGTTTAACTGTGTCGCAATCTACAACATCAATTCAGCCTATTATAATCGGATCTTCAGAAAAAGCGTTACAATGGAGCGGTAAACTGAAATCGTTTGGTTGTTATGTTTCGGCTATCCGTCATCCTACTGTACCCAAAAATACCGCAAGATTACGAGTAACTGTTACAGCAAATCACAGTTATGAACAGATAGATAAATTAACAGAAGGATTGTCCTCATGTCAGCAACTTCAGTAAATGAAATTATTGATAATTTTGGTAGTAAAACTAAGTTCTATGATCAGTATTCAAGAATACAGAAACTGTCAGGACAGATGCTCCTTGAACGTATTCCTGATCTGAATTTCCAGAGAGTGCTGGATCTCGGATGCGGAACCGGTTTCTTCATACCGAATCTGCAGGAACTGGCCCGTCAGGTGACATGTCTTGATGCATCGGAACAGATGATCGGCTTCGTAAAAGCTCATTATCCCACCGTGGATACGATTCTCGGCAATTTTGACGATCTGGACAATTACGTGAAATCCAATTACGATCTGATTGTTTCCAATTACTCACTGCAGTGGAGCCAGAATCTGCCGAAACTGTTCGCTTCGATTCCTCGCTGTTCCACCAAAAAGGCAATGTTCGCCTTTGCTTTCCCGGTTGAGGGCTCTTTGTCCGAACTGAAACAGGCATTCAGGGCGATCGGTGAAGATGGCTTCATCAATGAATTCTATACCGAGGCTCAGGTTAAACAGTATCTTGCCGATGCAAAACTGAACAATTATTCGGTTTCCGTTACCACTGAAACCGTCAGACTGGTATATCCCGGAGTGCTTGACGTTCTGCGCAGCATTTCCAAGGTCGGCGCCTATACCAATACCAATGAGAAACGTGAACACAGACTTTCAAAGAAAATAATAAGAGATCTGGTTCAGTACACTCAAAAAAATTCAGAAAAAGCCAATGTTTTTAATATTTCATGGAAAATATGTTTTATAATAGGAACAAGGGTATAAACAGCCGTTTTTAATAATCACAACTTGAAATGACCAAAACTTTTTTTATTACCGGAACCGATACTGATTCCGGCAAGACTACTGTTACTGCCGCATTGATGCAGGCGGCAAGGTCTCTGTCGCTCAAAGTTCTGGGATTGAAACCTGTAGCCTCCGGCTGCGAACTCAGGGACAATGTTTTAATCAACACCGATGTCAGTTCGATTCATGGAAACTCGTCATTTGATGTTCCCTACGAAAAGCTCAGCTGTTATAAATTTCCTCCTGCAATTGCACCCCATATTGCCGCTGCCGAAAGCGGCGTGAATATTGAT
This sequence comes from uncultured Aeromonadales bacterium, assembly GCA_902761645.1. Classification (GTDB taxonomy): domain Bacteria; phylum Pseudomonadota; class Gammaproteobacteria; order Enterobacterales; family Succinivibrionaceae; genus UBA2804. The sequence goes on from CACWLF010000018.1 coordinate 6,607, forward strand.
ACCTCCGTCTTTACCAGAAGAGCCGACGGGCTTGTTTCAGAATTTCATCCCGATGTGTTTTTCATTGAAGGCGCGGGTGGATGGTATCTTCCTCTGTCGGATTGTACATTCATGAGCGACTGGGTTGCCGCCCGAGGGCTGCCGGTAATCATAACTGTGGGAGCCAGACTCGGTTTCCTCAATCATGCGGTTTTAACCCGCAATGAAATCATGCGTGCAGGCTGCAGAGTGGCCGGATATGTAGTAAATCATGCTGATCCGCACATGGAACGGTTTGATGAAAACATCGCATGGCTGAAAAATTATTTTAAGGATATACCGTTACTTGGAGAAATCCCGCATGTTCAGAAAGCGGAACTGAATAATCTGGGAAAGTACATTGATTCCAAAATTTTAACTGAAATTTTATGATAGATTTTAAAAATTACCTGCAGCGCGGATGTCTGCGCGGTCTTGTTCTGGTTCTTGCCTTTGCCGCTGCGGGAGTGCAGGCGTCACCGTCAGAAAATACCGGGGATGCAGATAAGGAAAAGATTTCGGCTTCGGTCTCCGGCATGCCGGCTGTGACAGAGACCGGAAAGAATACCGGTAAAAGCGGAGCCGCAAAGGAAGGGAAGTCTGCCCGTGACGGCAAATCCGTCAGCTATGCCCGTATTCAGGATGTTCCGAAGGCAGGTGAACTGATAACTGAGCCTCGCCATGTATCCTCCGTGGTTCGCGGCATCTGGATGAATATCCGAACCTCCGAGGATCGTGAAACCTTCAAGAACAATATGGCAAGATTCGATAAAATCAAGCCTGTTTATCTCAGTTATCAGGTTTCAGCCGATAACGGTACTCTCGAGGACAACATCAGGGCATATCTCGGCTCGTTATCAAAAATCAGACGCCGCGCCTTTGCATTTCATAAAAAGGAAATAGAACAGAAAGCTGCTGATGCCGTTGCGGTGTACGGTTACTACCATCCTGAAATTTCGGTTGAACTCCAGGATCTGTCCGACAGAAACAACGGACTTGTGATGGTAAAGCTGAAACGCGGAGAACCGGTAAAAATACGCAATATTCAGGTTGAACTTGAGGTTGATGACGAGGTTCGCGCGATTCTGGAAAATGTCCGAATCAGCAGCAAAATTGTTCACGAACACAAGTTTTCACATAAAAATTATGAAACATACAAGTCATCCCTGATAGCCAATGCAGTATCCAAGGGATATTTGAAGGCAAAGTTGGCTGTCAGCAAGGTAAAAATTTATCCTGAGAAGAATGTAGCCGATATTTTTGTTATTCTTGAAGGCGGTCCTCGCTACAAAATCAGTGAAATCCGCTTCAACGGGTTCGATGAATCCCATGAAATGGCGCGCAAGCTTACTCCGATCAGGGTAGGGGAATATTATGATTCCGATAAAATCGCGCAGATGAATCATAATCTTTATGAGTCCGGATATTACAAAACCGCCGATATTAAGACTGAAAAAGATGATATAACCGGAGATCAGATGCCGTTAATCGTGGAGCTGGCCCGCAGACCTTTTGCCACGCTGGATGCAGGTATCGGTTTCTCCACCGATGAAGGTCCGCGTCTGCAGCTTTTCGGAAAGATGCCGTGGCTTAACGACAGGGGACATTCATTCAATTCATTTTTAAAGATTTCCAAGGTCAATCAGTTTCTGCACGGAGACTATATTATTCCGAGGGATAATCCTCTGAAGGATTTCTACATGATCAGCCCTCATTTTGAACACAAGGACAACAATGATACCCTGTACGATTCCTTTGTTCTGACCGCGGCCTACATAACCAAGACCCACGGCAGGTGGGAGCGCAAATACTTCATCGAGTACGGCTATGACGATTTCAATCAGGGCGGTGAGCACGGCAATGCCAGTCTGCTGATGCCTGGTGTCACTCTGTCCACCTCTTCCATGGAACAGAACACAATGGATCCTTCCTGGGGATATCGTTTCAGGGTAACCGGAAAGACCTCTCTTGAACGTTTGGTTTCAAATCAGCATCTGGCTCACGTCGATGCGTATCTGAAATTTGTTCTGTCTCCGACTGCTAATTCCCGTCTGGTTGTCCGTTATGAACAGGGTTGGATTTTCGGAGGCGACATGCATAAAATTCCTCCGAGACTCAGATTTTTCGCCGGCGGCGATCAGAGTATCCGCGGTTTCGGATATGAGGAAATAGCTCCTAAAAACTCCAAAGGCTATCTGCTGGGCGGACGTTATCTTTCCGTCGGCTCGGTTGAAATGCAGTGGCCGATTATTCAGGATCTGCGTCTTGCGACCTTCCTGGATGCAGGTACGGTAAACAACAGCTATCAGCATCCTGATATACATTACGGGGCAGGTTCCGGTGTCCGCTATATTTCACCTATCGGACCTATTCGTTTTGATGTTGCAGTTGGAATAATGGAAAAGCATATTCCGTGGAAAATTCATTTTGGCATAGGACCTGAATTATGATCATGAGAGTACTGCGTTATTTTACAGTAATCGTATTAATTGCACTTATACTGGTTTTTGCATTTATATTCGGCATTCTGTTTACCGATAAAGGAACATCCCTTGTCTGGAGCCTGGTAAAGGACAATGTTCCGATGATTCGCGGCGAAATCGAATCCGGCAATATGGCTCACGGACTCAACATCAGGAATTTCGGTCTGGAGCTCGACGGATTGAAACTTACCATCGACAGACTTGACAGCAGCTGGGATATGCTTACTCTGCTGTACGGCCGTTTCGATATAAGCAGTCTTGACGTCGACGGCATAACTCTGAACATTGATATTCCTCCTGCGGTTACCGATGCGGATTATGACAGGTTCTTTTACAGAAAGGCCGCAGCTCTGTGGAATAATCAGGATCCGTCGGAGCTTGATAAAAAACTCGAGGACGATCTTCTTGCCGCAGTCGAGATGAATAATCTTAACAACGAGGCGGAAAAGGAAAAACCATGGTATATTGATATTCCTCTTGAAATAAATCTGAAACAGACCTCAGTAAAAAATTTTCTGATGGACACAGATCTGTTCAGGCTTACCAGCAGACAGCTTGATTTAAGCACGCATCTTTACAAACACAGGCTTTCTGATGTCCGCGTTACCGGCGATACGATTGATTTTGAACTCAAGGATCTTGAATCTCCCGTATATCCTGTATTTCCTTCACTGAAGATCAATGACGGATTTGACAAAGAGGAGGTTGCAAAAAAAATTGCAACACTTGCTCCTGTATTTATTCCTTTTGAAATAGAAATAAAAAAACTGCAGCTGAAAAATGCCCGTTACCATCAGTCTTCCTATGATACCATGCCGCTTTCTGCGGATATCAGCGGTCACATTCTGGATTACAATATCGATCTTGAAAAATCATCAATCGACAGCGAACAGTACGGAAAAATCAATATCGAGGGTCATGTGGGTCTCAAGGATAATCTCGATCTCGATCTGAAGGCCGACGGAGTTCTTGATTACACAGTCACTGATGATCTGCGCCTGAATTTCCCTTTTACCGCAGCAGTCAAAGGTGATCTGACTGATTTGAATGCGGAGCTTGCCACCTCTGACGATAGAGAGATTAAGGTTAAATCACGTCTTAATGTTCTGGACGGCAATCTTACCAATGACTCTCATATTGCATTCAGACATCTGTCATGGCCGCTGAATGCAAAAAATCCGGATCATGTTCTGAAGGACGGCCGGATTGACTACAGGGGAACACTGACCGAACTGGATCTCAGAATCGATACCGGCTTCTCCACGGTTTTCCTTGGCAGAAAACCGCTGAAATTCTCCGGTGCTGTTGACGGTACCCTTGAAGATATTAATATACACAGACTTAATCTTTCGGCGGGAGCAAAGGATCAGCTGTCGCTTGCCGCAGCTGTGCATTACAGGGACGATCTGCTGTCGGTAAAGGATCTGGACTTCGGCATCGAGGGAAAAATTTCAAATATTCTGACAGAAAATCTGGTTGACGGTCTTGCGGGCCGCATGCATACGGATCTGAATTACGATCTGCATAAAAACACGATTGATTTCAGATTCCCGGAATTCAGTTTTCTGGGTACAATCATGAAATATCCGATAAATTTCACCGCCAGTCTTGACGGCAGAATTCCGCTTGACGATCTGATGAAAATTGATGTTAATATAGGTAAACTTGCAGTGGATGTTTATAAAAACACCATTGCAGCAAAAGGCAGAATTTCCGGAATCGACCGAAACGACTTCAGAGCCGATATCAGACTGCCTAATTTAAATAAGCTTACTGAACTTTTCCTGATGCAGCCGATCGAAGGATACCTGAATGCCGGTCTTGAACTGACAGGTGATCTTCTGTCTCCTTCCCTGAAGGTGTCCGCAGAAACGGATCATCTGTCCATGGGAGAAGTTTTTGCCATCAATGATCTGAAATTTACAGTCAATGAAAAGGCTGATTTAACCAGGGCTGATTTCAGCAGTTTCAAAAATATAAAGTTTGACGGTCTGACTCTTCTGAAAATTAAAAAATCTCAGATAGCCGGTCAGGAAATCAATAATATAATTCTGAAGGCGGAAGGCAGTCATGAGGCTCATAAACTGATTTTCTGGTTTGAGAAAACGGCGGATCAGGCATTTGCCTTCAAGGAAACCGGCAGTCTGAAAGACGGATTCTATCATGCTCATTTTGATCAGATAGAGGTTAATACACCTATCGGAAACTGGAAACAGAAACAGAAACTGGATCTTGATTATGATTTCAAAAAGAATCTGGTGACTTTCAGCGCTTTCAATCTGCTTAACGGCGAGCAGAGTCTCGTCTTCAAGCCCGGTTTCTACAATGCAGGTGACATGAGCAGTGACATTCATATCCAGTTAAAGCGTTTCAATCTCGGATATGTGAACAGATTCATGCCGGAAAACACCATGATTATGGCGCTTGTCAACGGCACGGTAAATGTAACGTCGAAACCGAACAGACCGTTTGTGGTTGATGCCAATATCTATTCCAAGAACGGCACATTAATCGGCATCGACGATAAAAGCAGCTTTGAAAAACTCGATATCAATTTTTCTCTGGATGAAAAGATGCATGCCAGCGCTTCGGTTGCACTAAATGCAGACGAGTTCGGAAAATTATCTGCTGTCTCAACTCTGGATATCAATGATCAGAAGGCTCTTATCGGAGATTCAACCGTTATTAAATTCGAGAATTTTGATCTGGGCCTGTTCAATCCGCTGCTTAACGATGTTGAAACACTTAAGGCGGTGCTTAACGGAGAGGGAGTTCTGAAGTACGACAAACCGACAGGCAACATTTATCTGGACGGAAACTTCGATCTTACGGAAGGTCAGGTTGTTACCCAGCTCGATATAGCCAATGTCGAAAATATCCATTTCAATATTAATTCCAGCCGCGACGCCGTAACTCTTGACGGCGGATTCAACATGGGATCCGGAAACGGACTCATCAAGGGAAACATAGATCTGCGTCCGATGTACCAGGCAAAGCCTTCGGCACCGAAGGGAGATATTGCCCTTATTCTGGACAATGCATCGGTTAATGCCATGGGTTTCGGCACCGTGGTTGTAGACAGCAATCTGAAACTTTCCTTCAAGGAGAATGAAAAGGATCCATCAAATCTGCTCACTTATCTCAAAGGTGTAGTCAAGATCCCGAGAGCCGATATTGAAATCGCCAATGTTGCAGACAGCGGGGAATCTCTCTCAAAGGATGTTGAGATTGTGAATGAAGAATCAGAGGAAAATGAGAAGGTAAGGAAACTTCCTGCCGCTCCGGAAAATTTCTTCTATGATATTAATATCTCTGTAGGACCGTATATCAAAGTGGCGGGATTCGGGCTGAAATCCGGCTTTATCGGAAAGATGGTTGTCAACAATACTGCCAACGAGGATCATTCAATAGATGCCAGAGGTAAAATCAGTATGGTTCACGGAAAATTCAGATCCATGGGACAGAGTCTGATTATCCGCAGCGGAGAGGTTCTGTTCGACGGTCTTGTAACAAATCCGAGCATTAAATTTGAAGCAATCAGAGATCCTGAAACCATTAATGACAACAGCGGAGTGATTGTCGGAGTTCGTGTATTCGGTACGCCGCTCAAGATTGATCTGAAGGTTTTCTCGGAGCCTGAACTGTCCGATGCAGAGAAACTGTCCTATCTGCTTAAAGGAACGGCACTGTCGGAGGATGCAAGCGAGAACTCCGCGGCTGCTGCAAGTATGCTCCTCGGTGCCAGTCTAGGCTCCGCAAGTAATTCCCTTCAGGATTTCACAAATTCAATCGGTCTTAAGGATTTCCAGCTTGAATCAACAGGATCCGGCGACAGTTCGGCGGTACAGGCGTCATTCTACCTGACCAGGAATTTCAAGGTATCCTACGGAGTAGGTCTGTTTGATTCAATCATGCAGCTGAAACTGCGCTACCAGCTGATGAAAAAACTGTATCTGCAGTATGTAAACGGTGTTGAGCAGGCGGTAGATCTTTTTTATACTTTCAGTTTTGATTAGTCGAAAAATAATGATTAAAATGATATAATCTACGAAAAATTTTTATTAAATTGGAGTCTAACTAATGAGGTTTCAGATCAATACCAATTTAGCCGGAATTTTATTGGTATCTACTTCTGTTTTATTATCGGGCTGTTCTTTCTATCTTACCGATCTTCTTCATGATTCACCGAAGAAGGCTAACAACGGTTTCAGATATTTGAAGACCGATGCCGACCGCATGAAGTTTTCTGTGGATCCGGAACATAACAATTTCAATTTCAATGAAAGCTATTATATTCAGGATGAGAACAAAAATCCTGATGACGCTCTTGTAGGCAAGCAGATTGATATTACTGCGCCGATTCAGATCCTGGATACTATTCCAGGTTCAGTATCTACTTTAAAGAACAATATTGCGGTTCTTTCCATCGATACCTATGAGAACGGTGTTGAAAATTATGATAATATAATATGGGAGCACCTCATTCATTATCTGAAGGTTCATAACATCGCCATTGAAAAGATAGACTCTCTTAACAATACCCTTACCACCGGCTGGTTTTCAGTTGACGTGAACTTCAACCGTCTTACTCCCGAAAAGCTTGCCAAGGATGACGATATTGACGAGTATCGTGTGAAGTATGATGTAGCGATTAAATCCGATCCGGAAAAGCATGTGATTCAGATTGCCGCCGCTCTTACCAATTTCAAGGTATACAACAGAGGCGACCGTTTGTATGCGGATCCTGATTCCTTTGTCCAGTCCCGTTATTCAAGTCTGTTTATAAATGATTTTGTTTCCTCTCTGCATCATGAGAACGGCATCGATGACAATGATCTGCGTATCGGATATACCGGATATATTACTGCAAAAATGGGCAGGGACAAGAACGGTCAGTATGCTTGGATTGTAAATGCCGACTATGAGACCGTGTGGAACCGCTTTGTCAAAATGCTTCCAAACTGCGGATTTGAAATCAAGCTTAGTGAAAAGACCCGCGGTATTATTGATGTTGATTATGACGAGCCGAGCGAGAAGTTCTTTACCGAAAACGGCATCGACAATTATGTAATCGAGGATGACAAGTACCGTTTCCAGGTTGGTATTGAAAACGGGCAGACGGTAATTACTATTTTCAATAATCTCAAGCAGCCGCTTAGTGACGATTTGTTCCTGAAGATGTACAGCGGTTTTGCACGTTCCATTGAAATGGAATTTAACAAATAGGAATTAATTTAACCAACATTGTCTATAAATTTATAGACGTGTGAAGTGGTTTAGAATTATAATATTACAGTTGATTTTACTTTATTTTTTAAAGTATTGAATTTTTTAAATTAATATATTTGATATTGGAGCAATTCAAATGGTACAAAAGAAGGATGAGCTTTATCGCGGTAAGGCTAAAACTGTATATACAACAGATGATCCAAAGCGTTTAATTATTTTCTTCCGTAATGATACTTCAGCATTTGACGGTCTCAAGATCGAACAGCTGGAAGACAAGGGTAAGGTAAATAACAAGTTCAATTACTTCATCATGAAGAAACTTGAAGAAGCTGGTATTCCTACCCAGATCGAAGAATTGTTATCAGATACTGAAATCCTGGTTAAGAAACTTGATATGGTACCGGTTGAATGTGTGGTTCGTAATGTTACTGCCGGTTCAATCTGCAAGAGATTAGGTGTTCAGGAAGCTATGGATTTGAATCCTCCAACATTTGAATTCTTCTTAAAGAACGATGCTTTGCACGATCCTATGGTTAACGATTCCCATATCGCTTCATTCCACTGGGCAACCGAAGAACAGGTTAAGACCATGAAGGAATACAGCTTCAAGATCAACGAAGTATTAAAGAAATTATTTGATGATGCAGGCATGATCCTTGTTGATTACAAGCTTGAATTCGGTTTGTATGACGGCAAGATCGTACTTGGCGATGAATTCTCACCGGACGGATGCAGATTATGGGATAAGGAAACCCGTAAGAAGATGGATAAGGACCGTTTCCGTCAGGGTCTGGGCGGAGTAATCGAAGCCTACAAGGAAGTAGCTGCAAGAATCGGTTGCGAAATCTAATGACCGGTCGGTGTTAAAAGTTTTATAAAACTCATGAAACTTCATAAGGCTTCCGTGTTCCGGAGGCCTTTTCTTTATCTTTTTTTCTTAATTCGAGTGCGGTATTCCGGAATTTTACGCGGCAGTAATGCAGCTCCGGCCGAGACCGGGCCGAGACCGGTCACTCCTCAGGCGTTGAATCTGAGATCCTTGTTGTCAGAGTTGATGATGTAGTCGTTGTAAAGTTCATCCACCATATTAAGCAGACAGTACTTACCTGCAATGGATGAAGATCTGATTAATGTCTCAATATTTTCCCTGGTTACGAAGGCGAGAAACTTTTCTGCTTCCGGGCGGTAGCTGAGATGCCACAGTTCGGTTCCCACGCGCACGTGTGAATTATCGGTAAACGGACGGAAAAAACCGAATTTTTCCATATTCTCATTAAGCCACTGTGTCAGAGGATAGAAAATTCCTCCTTCCTGATATTCTGATGAAACAAGCTGAAGTTCATATCCATCAGGCATCAGATTGTCTGCGGCAACGTCAAGATCTGTACCCCAGTGATGTCGGCTGAAGCCGGGCAGGGCCGACCAGTATAAAATCGCATAAGCAGCCTCGATACCGGTCAGCTGGCTTATATTTACCGGATTGTTGTGATTGTCCAGCACTTTGCGATCTCCGAGATATTTTTCATTCCATATGGTCAGCTGTCTGTCAAAGCTGCGGTATGAGGAAACCGGGATCAGATTCAGCCCGTCTTTAACGGCGGCATCATGCATGGCTTTAAATGCGGCTGCGGTTTCTGCCGTCAGCATGCAGTTTTTGAATTCGGGTACTTCAACAAGATGGGAAGGATCCTTGCCTAAAAAATTTTCCAGTGTATAACTCACAGTAACTCCTTTATGCCTTCAAGATTCCCGGTATTATTCTTCCAGAATATAGAGCTGGGAAAGATGGGTGTTTAAGAATTTAAAAACATTGAAAACAGCTATGGTTTTCGGGGAAGGCGTTCCGTCTTCGTTGAGAAAATATTCTCCGCTGAAAACAAACGCCTCGTTGGAATTCCTGATATCAATCACCTCGATACCGTCAATGTAATCGTCGCATTCCTTCATAATCCTGTTTGCTATTGCAATAAGATCTTTTTTTGCAATCGGTGTACGGGCAACCATTTTCCTGCTCCTTTGCCTATGGTAAATTATCAAAACCCTTTTCTGTTATTTTAATCCACACGCTCATAATGCAGATATAATTTTCTTTGAAATTTAAGAAATTTTTTAATGTTTTCTCCGAGATCTTCGTTAACGTCCGGATCCTCGATCAGGCAGTGGTAGTTGAGCCAGTCGATTTCATCACGGGAAAAATGAGGGATAATTTCAAGCATCTGGCGCTCGTAATGGGCGGCAAGATACTGATCCAGCGGAAATATATTTACAATTGATTTCACCGTATGAATCAAATAAACGGGGATCATAACAGCATCGAAATCAAATTTCTTCTGCTGCCAGTGATTCTTCAGAGTGTCACCGCCGAATTCTCCTGGTTCGCTGTAATAACTGAAAATACGGAGTTCATTAAGAAAACTGATATGACTTTCATTGTTTTTCTGAAGATAGATTATCTGATTTTTACCCTGATCTGCTGTTGTCTGCGGATTTCGTTCCAGGTAATTGAACCAGACATCGCAGGTGGCTGGTCCTGAAGGAACTGTGTCTATTAAAAATTTCATGCTGTTATGTATATTGCTTTTTACTGTAATTAAAAACTTTCTGAATTATATCCTTTTTCAGACCGGTTTCGAAAGAGTAAAATCCGGAAAAAGAAAGTCCGGATGCGGATATGTGTTCTGAGAAGGTATCACGCTCCTGACGTCAGGCACAGTGTTTTTTTTACCTGAGTGTTCAGTAACGGAGCGGAAACAGAGTTAAAAAGTTTCAAATTAATAAATTCAGCAATATGTGATATACTACACGCATTGCAGGCTGATAGCTGTCATGGTGCAATAATGCTTCAGGCTGCAGGACCTGTCGGACTGAATTTTAAAAAACACAAGGAATAAAATGAAAACAAATCTGTTAGCCGGTGCGGCTGTAATGGCATCAGCTGCGTTGTCATGTCTCGGAGCAGAGGCTGCAACAGTATACAGCGATGACAATGTTACCTTTGATCTTATCGGACGTGTGAAGGTTGATTTATCCAACAACGATGCCGACAGTGTTCACCGTCTCACGCAGACGGCACGTCTCGGTGCATACGGTAAAACAAAAGTAAACGATGCTTTTTCGGTTTACGGAAAAATTCTTTATGATCTGTCCGCACAGGAGGAGCAGAATGCAGGTGACCGCATCAATATAAGATACGGCTTTGCGGGTTTTGATTTCAACGATTACGGTACGTTGACATTCGGCCGTTTCGAGGATGCCTACTACAAGTCGACATCGCCGACTGATCTGATGATCAACTGGGGTGACGGCGGCGTTGCCTACTGGCGGCTGACTCCGAATGATTACGGCGGAAGACGCGACGGTCAGGTTTTGTATGATGTCAATTACCAAGGTTTCTTTTTATCACTGTCATATCAGTTCAGAGATGTTTCAAAGCAGATCGATCATTCCTACGGCGGAACCTTCGGATATGAATACGAAAGTGTGCTGGGCAAACCGCTGGGATTCTTAGCCGGTTTCAACAGATACAGCGGTTATGAAAGCAATGACAGATACGGCTATCGTGAAAACGGTTATTTTTACGGTGCAGACAAGCATGAATGGGCGATTTCGTCATACTGGGGTACCTACGGAGCTCCGGGTCTGTATACTGCTCTTGTCTACAATTACGGCAAACTTGATCATACCTATGCGGGACGCGGTCTTGAGGCATCGGTTGCCTATACCACGCCGGAGGCTGCATGGACCTTTATGGCCACCTACGGATATCTGCACAACAAGGAAAAGAAACTGAGCCGCAATGACAAGTCGGTTCTGTCATCAAAACTCAGTGCAGATATAATTTACAATCTGACATCCAATTTTCAGATTTATACCGAACTTGAACGACGCTATGAATCCGTGGTCCTGGATGAAAGCGAAAATGCCGCAGTGCTCGGTTTAATCTATAATTTCTAACAGATTAATCAATCCGTTCAGTCAAGGTGCCGTGCTAACTTCTGATTTTTTTAAACAGCAGGTACGGCATCAGTTTAAGCAGATCCATCAAAGCCCCCCAGTAGCCGGGACTGTAAATGTTTCGGGTTCCGTATTTGAGATTTTTAACTATGCCCGGTGCGATTGAATCCGGTTCGGCAATGAGTCTGCGATCTTTGCGATCTCTGATCATCGGAGTATTGACAAGACCAGGTTTGATTACACAGATCCTTACTTTGAGATTGTTCTGTTCACAGTAGACACGCAGTCCGTCTGCAAAACCTGATAATCCTCTTTTGCTTGCACCGTAGCAGTAATTGCTGCCCCTGACTCTTTCTCCTGCGACGGAGCTGATGAAACCAACGGTCAGATAATGGCTGCAGCTGTTTTCTTTGTAGATGCGGTTGATGAATTCGTTGACGAAGAGAGCAGGGTAGGTGAAATTCACTTTGATTGTTTCCTCCAGCTGAACAGGATCCTGTTCGCTGCTGGCAATGAGTTTTCCCACTGCAGTGAGGATCAGGTCGGTTTTCGGATCCAGCCTTTCGACAAGACCGGTCAGACTCCTTGGATCTGTATAGTCATATACCACTGAATTGCAGAGAATTTCCGGATTGATTGCCTTGACGGCGGCAATACATTCCTGGTTGGCTGAGTCGCTTCGTGAAATAAAATAGAATTTTTCAGCGGATTCCTTTGCCAGCAGATAAATTATTTCCCTTGCTATACGGGAACCTGCACCCAGTAAAACAATATTTTTAAATTTTTTCATGGCACAAACACAGTAAAAATTTTCTACAGTATAGTGCGAAAAATGTTTTTTTATGAGTGTTTTTTTACAGTCATGCATATTTTTGTGAATTCAGTACAGAAGATGAGCATACCATGTGTTTTTTGATCAGAATAAACTTATAACCCATGATGGCGAAAAAAACCACGGTTTTAACCGTGAGGCTGATGGCCCGCTCTTTAACCTTTGCGGATAATATATTGCCAACATCTACAAATGTGTTAATATATATTCATGAAGAATGAGTATAAACATACAAAGACAGATACAACGGACAACTGTATCATTGATTAACTACCATTTTGTATTTTGTCCTCAATATTGTAGAAAAATATTTAACATTCAAGGTGTTGAGGATAGATTCAAAGAACTTACCATTGCCGGGTGTAATAAACAAGGTATTGAAATACTTGCTTTGGAGTGTCATATAGACCATGTACACATCTTCGTAAGCGTACTGCCAGCCATGTCTGTTCCAAACATAATGAAACAGATTAAAGTTTGTACTTCACTGCAATTAAGAAAAGAATTTCCACAGCTTAATGCAATGCCGAGTCTTTGGACACGAAATTACTTTGTCAGCACGGCGTGTAATGTAAGTTCTGAAACTATCACGCAGGGCATACGGGAATTTACGCCTGCGGACATTGTGCAAGACGAGCCAACAAGGTAACTTGTTAGGAACGCAGCAGTGGTTGAAGCAGGAATCCCACGACTTTAGTCGTGTGGAGTGTCAAACAGATAAGTAGTTATTTTTTCCGGAAACTGAAAATTCCGGTCAGACATTTAATACCGTGATAATCCGATGAAATTGAATTTTGACAGAGCCAGAATTAAATATATTGCCTTAAATTTTTTTATTGTCTCTTTTATTGTTGCAAGTTTTTATATTTACCTGTTTTCCAGGGAATCAAACTTTATGCTGCTTATGGCCGGTGTTTTTTTCTTCGCCGCTCTGTCAGTCTATGATATATATCATTGGGTTCATGGAAAATCCAGAAATTCTTCTGATGAATCTCAGGCAGATATTCAGGAAACTGCGGAAACAGCACACGATCAGGATGATCCTGGTTCCTTGCGGTTCAGAGCAACAGTAAAATATCTTCTCATAAATTTCGTGCTGATCTTCCTGATTATCGGCAGTTTCTACATTTATTTATTTGCCAGGGAACCGGATTTCAGACTGTTTCTGTTCGGTGTGGCAGCAGTGGTTATTGATGTTGTATACAATATTTATGTGGTTCGCAGTACAAAAATAGATGAAGATCCGGTTGAGGAATCTGATGATCATGTTGCACCGCTGGACTGTTCAAATTCCAACGGCGGAGTTCCTGCCATTCAGGTTGATCCAAAAGTACAGGACAGCATCAGAATCGGAAAAAATTACTACAACGGAAGAGGGCTTCCCCGTGATTTTTTCAAGGCGTTCAATCTTCTTTTTGAAGGGGCGCTGGCCGGTGATGCCGAGGCTCAGATGTACGTTGGCAAAATGTTTATGTATGGTCAGGGCATTGCTCCCAGCATGATCAACGGTAAAACCTGGCTTGAGGCATCAGCCTTTCAGGGAAACGCCGAGGCGCAGTATCTGCTCGGAACGGTATATTCCTCAAATGAGGATACCGTGAGTCTGCTTAAGGCTGTTTACTTTCTGACAAAATCAGCCGAGCAGGGCAATAACAAGGCCAGAATGCACCTTAACAATCTTTATCGCAACAACACCGCGGCGCAGAGGGCGGATCTGAAATCGGTTCCTGCCGATTCCTTCTATGATTATGCCAATAATCCGTTTATCAGCGGCATCTGCATTACCGCAAATCAGTCCAAAGCACGAAAATCAGTCAACAGCGACTTGAGCCGGGCATACAGAATTCTTAATGTTTCACCTTCCTCTGAATACGAGGAGATCAGGCAGGCTTATCTCAATCTTATGCTGAAATTCCATCCTGACAAAAACAGGGTAGACAGTCAGAAGGTGCTTCTTGTCCGTGATGCCTACGATCTTGTTTGCAGAAATCTGAAAGAGCAGGGTGCCAGGTAGACTGCGGACGCTGTTTATTTTCTGGACCCTTTTTGTTCCTGGCACCAGTATTTTTCATTTGCAGGCGTCCAGACATTTTGCAAAGCGGCATGAACTTGGATAGTTATTTTCTAAACAAATTAGAATATTGCATTTTGAAGCAAAAAATTTGTAATGGCATTTAATCACAAAAATTTATAAAATGTGCGGTGTTTTCAAACGGATGGATTATGCATATTGATGATTTTGTTCACACCGTCAGCAGTGAATGGATGCACAGATACGGGGAAAAGGTTCACAAGCTTACCCTTGCCGCAGGGTTCTCCTGTCCGAACAGGGACGGAACTCTCGGAAGGGGAGGATGCACCTTCTGCAATGTAAAGTCATTTACAGATCCGACGGAGCATCTGTCCATCAGAGAACAGCTCAATTACGGAAAAGCAAATATTGGCGGACGCAGCAAGAAATATTTTGCCTATTTTCAGTCATATACCACAACCTATGCCGAGGTCGAATATTTAAGACGTCTGTATGATCAGGCTCTGCAGGAGGCTGATATTGTCGGTCTGTGCATCGGAACAAGACCTGACTGTCTGAGCAGGGCATGTCTGGATCTGCTGCTTTCTTATGCCGATGCCGGATATGAAATTATTGTGGAACTTGGTCTTCAGACTGCGAATGATCAGACTCTGAAACGCATAAACCGCGGTCATGATTTCCTGAGTTATTACAATACCTGCCGTCTGGCAAGAAGTTTCGGACTGGATGTCTGCACTCATCTGATAATCGGTCTTCCTGATGAGGATCTTGACGATAATATGAATACGCTCAGCAAGGTTCTTGACGCAGGAACAACAGCACTGAAACTCCATCCTCTTCATGTGGTCAGGGGATCTGCGATGGAGAAGCAGTATCATGCAGGGCGTCTCGGAATTTTAACCAGGGATGAATATGTGGAAGTCGCGGGCGAACTGATAGCCAATACTCCGAAAGACATTGTCTATCACCGTGTAAGCGCCACTGCCAGGGCGGATCAGCTTGTGGCTCCCGAATACTGCATAAAGAGATTTCCTGTTATTGATGCCGTGGCAAATTATCTTGCACGTTACGGCGCACAGGGATGCGCGATCGGCGATTTTTATGAAAAAAACAGTTATTTTGCACAGCGTCTGAACTGGAATCAATAATATTTTCTTCAAAAAATGATGCGTTTTTTTGCAGCTCTGCTGTACCGGCATTCTGATTCAATTCTGAAATATAATTAACCCTATATAGTCAGTATGATTTTTTTTGACACAATATCTAGTAATTATTGTTTGATTATGTAATAAACAATTTTTGTGATCTGTTTAAAAATTTGAATGCATAAAATACAAAAGAATTATGTTTTGTTTAATTTATACTCGATAATTGTCAAGTTAGAAAAACTGTGCTTTTTCTAACAAGAATTTTTTTCATTTGTTTGTTCAATTTATGGAGTAAAAATGCAGCGTTCAAAAACTGGTTTGAAGTTTAAGCGTACATTGATGAGTGCTTCTGTAGCAATGGCAATTGCCTCTACTTTGGGCATTGTTGCGGCTCCTCAGGCTCAAGCGGTAGTAGCGGCAACTCATATCTATCACAACCATATGCCTAATTTCTGGCCTTATTATAATGTAGACGATTATGCCAAGACCAAGGTAGGCGATCCTATCCGTTACACATATGACGGTCAGGTTATCAGAATCAAGGAAAATCCTCCTTCAAGCTATACCTATTTCAATCCGACAACCGGAAAGGTAATGCCACATGATGATTTTCAGGCTTATTACCAGCACCATGCAAAACAGGGTGCATACAAGTCATGGCCAATTGAAACAGCCCAGAGCAACAGCGGAAGATATCCTTTAAGCGCCACACATGTAACCATGTCAGGTGCACTGATCAACAATCTTCAGAGCTTTGCCGATTTAAATATCGAAGGCATGGGATATGAACAGGGATGGGCCAACGGCTGGAAACAGGTGCAGCCAAGCCTCAAGACCCAGAACGGTTTCCCTGCACTGGATGCCATCCACTTTACCGGTCACCACAGTATGGGACCTCTGGTTGGACCTAAGTATTTCCTGAAAGATCTGATTTTCCAGAACGTAACACTGCAGCAGGACTACTTCCTCGGAAAGAATTTCGTATCATCAAAAGGTTATTTCCCGACAGAACTCGGTTTCTCCGAACGTCTGATTCCTACTTTGAGAAAACTGGGTGTTGAATGGTCTGTACTTGGTGATATTCACTATTCACGCGCATTAAAGGATTATCCGTACCTCGATGATCTGGGCAAGGATACTCTGGTTTCTCCTCCAAACAGAGCTGATCTGCAGAACACCTCCGATGAAGGCGACTGGAAAGCTCTGGCAATGGAACACGAACAGCAGACAACTTACAACAAATTCCCGTTTGCCACAACTCCTCACTGGGTTCAATATGTTGATCCGGAAACAGGTGCTGTATCACGTCTTGCCGGTATTCCTGTAGAACAGGCTGGTTCATGGCTGGAAGGCTGGGAAGGACAGGCCGCTCCTACAGCAATCATGGAATACG
This sequence comes from uncultured Aeromonadales bacterium, assembly GCA_902761645.1. Taxonomy (GTDB): domain Bacteria; phylum Pseudomonadota; class Gammaproteobacteria; order Enterobacterales; family Succinivibrionaceae; genus UBA2804. The sequence continues at coordinate 23,696 of CACWLF010000018.1, forward strand.
ACAACAATTCAAGCCGTCCTCAGTACTTCGTAATCGCTCACGACGGTGATAACTCATCAGGTAGAGCCGGTTCAGGCGATACATGGATGAATTCCGGTAACTTTACCTATGCACAGAGCGGAGTGCTTGGCATCGGTGTAAATGAATATCTTGCAAAATATCCTATTCCTGCAAATGATGTTCAGCACGTTCAGGACGGTTCATGGATTGATACCCGTGACTCATCAGGCGACCCTACCTGGTATCACTGGCACATTCCTATGGGTGTATGGAAAGGACAGATCAATGATTTCAACACCGCAATGGGAACAAATTTCCAGATTCCTACGAACAATGACGGCACACCGTTCGGTCATGCCGTTTCAATGGAATTCGGTTATCATTATTTAGAGCGCAACTTTGCATTGCTGCAGGCTGCACAGAACTATGCCGAAACAGCAGAGCAGATCTGGCTGGATTCACATCCTAACTACTGGTCTCCAAAGACCGATGCGGAACGTCAGGTTACCTATGAAGGCAATCAGCTGAACCCTTACATGATGTCATTCCCGGTAAAGGGCGATGAAAACAATGATTACAAGGGCGGTGCAAACCCTGCCGAACTTGGCTGGTACTTCCTGATTGCTTCCATCGATTCAGGTTTCGGTTACTATGATGAAAACACCGACGATAACGTTAAGCCTACTTTAGGTTTCAACCAGTCTCTGTATTTCACAGAACCTTACGTTAAACAGCATATTGCAGAAGACCGCACAGGTCCTTCAATGTGGTGGGTTCAGCGCTATCCGTACAATCCGGGCAGCGGCAACGCATCCAAGGCTGAAGGTTGGACGCATGTTTATGCCGACAATGTATTTGTAATCTATACCTATGCATACGACGTAAGCGGCATCAAGGATGTAAAGGTTAAGATCCGTACCCACAAGGACAAGAGAATGTCTCCTACAGATATTGCTCCTCGTGTATACGATCCTGCATCATTGGGAAATATTCCTAACAACGATCCTTCCCAGGTAGGCGAATGGAAGACCTATGATACCCAGATGAGAGATTTATCTCCTGATATCAACGGTGTACCATGGCAGAAGAACGCCAACTCTGCAGTAATGGATGTTGTTCAGGCCAAGAAGATCGGTAATACCTACTATGCCTACATTGATGAATACCGTGATCAGCTGATTGACTACTACATGGAAGCCACCGATGAGAAGGGCAATGTTACCAGATCTGAAATCCAGTCTGTATACGTAGGTACCGGTAAATTCAAGAAGAGCGGCGGCAAGATCGTTGAGGATATCAACGGTGATATTGACGGTACTCACATGTTCTTTACCGACAACTTCACCGGTTTCGAGGACAGTCTGACTGTTTACGCAAAACCTGCCAATCAGAATCTGAGCGGTGCCACTGTTAAATACAAGGATCGCGGTTCCGATTCATGGAAGTCCAAGGAAGCTTCAGCCGTTCAGGGCGAAAGCAGCAAGTACTTCAAGGCAAGTGTATCCTACAAGAGAGATGCAGGATGCGCAGACATCAGAATCACCAATGACGGCGAAGGCTCACAGTATCCTAACGATGTATGTCTGAGTCAGGGTGTATACACCATCGATCAGGCTACAGGAAATGTAACCGAAGGCAAACCTGCAGATCTGGTTGCCAAGTCTACAATTTACTTCAAGCCTGTTTCCAGTCTGACCAATGTCTGCATTCACTACCGTTCACTGCCTGCATCTGCAGATTCCGGATGGACTACTGTACCGGGCGAGAAGATGGTATACAATTCATCCACAGGTTTCTGGGCTAAAGAGTTGTCTCTAGCAGACAATGCAGAAGGAATCGAATTCCTCTTCAATGACTGCGCTAACTCATGGTACAAGAACGCAAACGGCGGCAACTTTGTGGTTAATGAAGTAGCCAACTATGATGTTGACGGCACAACAGTTAGTCCTCATGCCGACGTTCCTGGTCCTGTTGCCAACAGGAACCCTGTTGCTGTTGTTACTCCTAGCAGCAAGACAATCACTCTCGGTGATTCAGTGGTTCTTGACGGTTCCCAGTCATACGATCCGGATGGAACAGTTGCTTCATACAAGTGGAGTACCGGCGAAACCACCAAGACAATCAAGGTTTCTCCAACCTCTACAAGCAGCTACTCACTGGTTGTAACAGATAACAAGGGTGCAACCTCAACCGCTGCCGCGGCTACTGTAACTGTTAAGATTGAACACAATGCAAATCCGATAGCTGAAATTTCATCTACCGGTCTGACAATCAATGCCGGTCAGTCAGTTACACTGGACGCTTCAGTATCACACGATCCTGACGGAAGAATTGTTGCATACAAGTGGAGCAACGGTGCAACCACCCCTGCAATCACTGTATCTCCTGCCGCAGATACCACATATCAGGTAGTTGTTACTGATGATAAGGGTGCAACCGACAGTGCCAGTGCAACAGTTGTTGTAATTCCTGCAAATGACAACAGACCTCCTGTTGTAAGCATTGAAGCTTCAAAGACTGAAATCAATGAAGGCGCTTCAGTTACATTGACTGCAAAGGCAACAGATCCTGACGGTGATCCATTGACCTATCAGTGGAACAACGGTGCTACAACTGCAACCATCACTGTTAAGCCAACAACCACAACCACCTATACTGTAACAGTATCGGACGGCAAGGCAAACGGCTCAGTTTCCCAGGATCAGACCATCATCGTTATACCTATCAGTGAAAACAAACAGGATCTTCCTGGCTTGTACTTCGCCGGTACAGCAAACGGCTGGTCTCATGACGCCATGACCTACAACAAGGATACAGATGAATGGACCATTGATCTGGTGCTTGACGGCAAGGGCGACAAGAACGGAGCACAGCGTTTCAAGGTAACTACAACTCCTAACTGGAACGGCGATGTTTACGGTTCTGCCGGTGACAAAGCCTTGTGCAAGGATCAGGCTTCCTGCGGTGATGTTGTGATCAGTGAAAAAGGCAGCTACAAGCTTGCTGTAAATGATAACAACCTGACATGGAACCTCATCAAGGCCGGCAATACCGCTCCTGTTGCAGCATTCGATGTTGAGATCAACGGTCTCAAGGTTAAACTTGTTAACAAGTCCACCGATGCAGACAATGATCCGTTAACCTACAGCTGGTCATTTGATGACGGTACAGGTTCAACCTCAAAGGATGTTGAACACGAGTTTGCCAAGGCTGGTACATACAATATCATCCTGACTGCAAGCGACGGTACCGACAAGCATTCAGTGAACAAGGAAGTAACTGTTGATGTTGTTGTGTTTGAAAAGACTCTGCCTGCATTGTTCTTTGCCGGCACAACCAATGGCTGGACCCATGATGAAATGACATTCGATGTTCAGACCGGCGAATACAAGATTACTCTTGATTTAACCGGCAAGGCTGACAAGAATGGTGCACAGCGCTTCAAGGTTACCACAACCGGTGACTGGAAGGGTCGTGTATTCGGTACAGCCGGCGGCAACAAGTTGTGCGACAACCAGGCTTCATGCGGCGACGTATTCATCAGCCAGGTTGGTACATATGAACTTGCTGTCAACGACAGAGATCTGACATGGACATTGACTCCGGTTTCAGTTGGCAACCACGCTCCAGTAGCCAAGTTCTCAGCTGTTGCAACCAAGTTGAGTGTTGCTTTCAACAATCTGTCAACAGACCAGGACGGTGATGATCTGTCATACACATGGGATTTCGATGACGGTACAACCTCAAACGAAGCATTCCCTTCACATACCTTCAAGAATCCAGGTACATACAATGTAACTTTGAAGGCCAGTGACGGACAGGCATCTACCGAATTCACAAGCAAGGTAGTGGTTTCAGACAAATACATTCCTGCAACCAGAAGTGCAATGTACTTCGCAGGTACTGCCAATACATGGGGTCACACCGCCATGAATTACAATACCTCTACAGGTGAATGGACCATCAGTCTGAATCTTGACGGCAAAGGTGACAGCAACGGCGGTCAGCGCTTCAAAGTTACAAGCGAACCTAACTGGAAGGGTACAGTATGGGGTAATGCAGGCAGCAACAAGCTTTGCTCAAACGAAGCTTCATGCCCTGATATTGCAATATCCGAAGTTGGTTCATATACTTTGAGTGTTAATGATGCAAATCTGACCTGGAAGCTTACACCAAACAATTAATATAAAAAAGTAAACATTTAATTCAAAATGTAGTTCAAATCCCGGATGTAAAAGTCCGGGATTTTTTATTGCTAACTGTTTGTTTTAATTACATTCAAGCGGCAGAAAAACATAATTTCAGATCTGTCAATTAATCTTAAAATCAAGATTAATCATTAAAAATTCCTTATAATTTTATTAATAGTTGTGAATTAAGACAAATTTATATAAATTAATCAGTCTTATTTATGCATTAAATAGTAAAATTGTATATACTTGTATCGTAAGATTGTATCGTGCAGAATTTATGTTCAAATTAACTTCTGTGATGAGTTTTTATTGTTTTTTTAGGACTATTAGATGTCAATTTTCAGTATGAATAAAGGTGGTGGAAATGCACCAAGATCTGGCGGAACCATCAGATCTACCTCTCATGTACATATTTTAAATGCTATCAGCAATGAAGGTGATCCGAGTCTTTTGATTTGGAAGTCTCCTGTAATGGATTTCAACACTAATTCCGTGCTGATTGTAAATCCCGGCGAAGCGGCGGTTTTCATCAAAAACGGCCAGATTATGCAGGAATTCGAATCAGGACGTTACGAACTTAAAACAGAAAACTGGCCTTTCCTGAGTAATTTAAGAAATCTTCTCAGCGGCGGTCAGTCTGTTTATACCTCCGAGATCTATTTCGTAAGAAAAGCGCTCAGCAATGAAATTCTCTGGGGTACAGATTCTCCTATTCAGCTTCGTGATCCTGTACAGAGACTGCAGACCTCATTGCGCGGAAGAGGTTCCTACAAGGTAACTGTTGATCAGGCTGGTCTGTTTATTACAAAATTGGCTGGCAATGTAAGAGGATTTTCTCCTGAAGATCTGGATCATTACTTCTATACACAGTTCCAGCAGAAGATTAAGTCTGCAATTGCAACTGCATTAAAGAATTCAAACGAGGAAATTCTGGGTGTATGTTCTCGTCTTGACGAATTTGCAACAGAGCTTACTCCGGTATTTGCAAATGTTCTTTCTGAATACGGTTTAAAACTTGAAAACTTTACTATTCATGCTCTTGATATTCCTGAGGATGATCCTAACCGTCTCAAGCTGGAAGAAGCTTATGTACGTTCAAGAGAACTGGATATTTACGGCGACAAGTATCGCATGGTGAAAGGTATGGAAATTCTTGGCGATCTCGCAAACAATCAGAGCGAAGGCGGCGGACTTGCAGGTGCAGGTGCCGGTCTTGGCATGGGTCTTGCGGCAGGCGGTGCCATGGGCGGTCTTGCACGCGAAATTTTCGGCGGTTCTCAACAGCCTCAGCAGCCATACGGACAGCCTCAGCAACCGTACGGACAGCCTCAGCAACCGTACGGACAGCCTCAGCAGCCATACGGTCAGCCTCAGCAGCCATATGGTCAGTACGGTCAACCTCAACAGCCATATGGACAGCCTCAGCAGCCTTACGGACAACCGCAGCAGCCTCAGGGAGCTCCTGCAGCAGAAGATCCGTTTGAAAAGCTTGCAAAATTAAAGAAAATGCTGGATGCAGGTTTGATTGATCAGGCTGAATTTGATGCAACCAAGAAGAGCATCCTCTCCAATATGTAAATTGTTCAGGTGTTGCTGCTGTATATTTGCGGAATTAGATTTTTAAGGAAAAAATACAATGAATACAAAGATAATTTCCATGCTTTTAAAATTAATATTTCCAATTACATTTAATGTGATTTTTCTGTTAATTTTAATATTTGCGGAATCAGTGCATGCACCTGCGTGGATTGCATGGCTCTTTGTGAATATTGCATACGGACTGATTCTGGTTCAGCCTTATGTAAGTCCTCAGTTACCTAATTCCACGGCGGCAAACTATATTGTTTATGCAATTGCATATGGCGGATTTGCCATTATTCTTCTGCTCGGATTCCTCTTCATGGCTATTAATCCGCAGAGCGGCGGCATATTCGTCTTCGTACTGTTTTTCATACTGACCATGATTATAGTGGCTTCGATTCTGGTTTATCAGCTGATGAATCACAAAGCTGCTGTAAGTCTTAACGGCCAGATTGATGCAACAAACAATATCCGTTCCATGGCTTTTGATCTTGAAAGTGTTTCAAGTCTCTTTTCCGATCCTATTCAGAAGCAGGCTTTGCTTTCCCTTGTTGATTTTATAAAGGCAAGTCCTTCTCTTTCAAATGATTCGGTTAAGGAGTATGAGGATGAAGCCGCAGATCTGATTCATCAGATTGTAAGCAAAATCAAAGCCGGCGAACAGGCTGACTATACAGCCATGATAGAAAATGTAAAGGTTGCATTAAAGAACAGAAATAATAAGTTAAAAATGATGGGATAACATATATGAATACTACCAATGAATATTTAAAGCAGTTAAAATGTTCCGGCTGCGGCCAGAATATCACTGATTTTGATAGAAATGCTGATTTTGTGGTTTGCCCTTACTGCAAGGCAAAATCTGTAAATCCGTTCAAAAATCAGAACAATAACAGTTCAACTGAAGTTACCGACGGCAGTCAGCCTAGCCTGATTTTCCCGTTCCAGACCACAATTGATGATTTCAGCGATCAGATTATTGCTTATCTTGTTAAGACCAATGATGTGCCTCTGGATATTTTCCAGCAGCTGTCTTTTGACAATATCATGAAACTGTATGTTCCTTATTTCAATTATCAGGGCAACTTCAACAGTTCATGGCAGTGCGAGGTTCCATACAAGGTAGGTTCAGGTCAGGATCAAAAGACTGAATATCGTCCTCACAGCGGTTTCACCACCGGTAATTTCAAGGTTTTATGTCCTGCATGGACCAATACCGCATCAAATGATGAAGATAACACTCTTCCTGGCGAAATTATCAGATTCATTGAAAACGATGATGTGGTAAAGGGTTTCAAGGATCAGAATGCCGCATTGTTCAATTCATCAATGGTTCAGAATTCAGATAATGAAGATGAGCCGAAATTCAAGGTTATGAAGGTTAACAAGGATCCTCGTTTAACCTGGAATACCGAAGGTACAAAAGTTGTTGAAAAAATTGCTGAAAACAGAGCAGAGGAGCAGGCTCCTAGCGGTTACCGCAATTTAAGAGCTTCCACCAATTCAAATCTTGATTTCAGTTATCAGCAGAAGAGTGAATCAGTTCTGGTTCCTTTCTGGTATACACAGTATTCTTACGGTGAACAGCAGTACTTCTTCGTTTCTTCAGGCGTTAACAAGAATCTGAAGGATATGTCTCATCCTGTTGATGATTCATTACATAAGAGAAACAGCATTTTCGGTTTTTCAATTTTCGGTCTTGTTATTCTGGCAGTTATTCTCGGTTTTGCAGTAAACTGGTATGTTGCCATTGCTCCTTTGGTTATCGCAGGTGTTCTGTTTTTCATTAACTACCGTTTCAATTCAACCAACAAGGAAGCAAGAATTGCCGCTGCACGAAGTGTATTCGGTGATTTGGAGATTCTGAACAAGCTTTAGTTGATTGTCTGTAATTACATATCTGTATACAAAGAACCTTCCGGTGAGCCGGGAGGTTTTTTTCCGCGCACAGCTGGTATTCTATCATTGCTGTCTTCAACGCTCTTTGTCGTCACATTCTTTGGAATAATAATCAGAATACATGCCGGATGCTATGTTTATTTAATCTTTGCCGGTGTTTTTCGTCAAACTGTGATGTTCCAGGTTTTTTACAATATTTTGAAATCAGTATTTTCAGCAAAAAAAATCCTCATTTTTGCTTGTTTCCGGATTGGCAAATGATTCTGCACCGCCAGATTTTTTCCGGTAATTCAGATTTTGCAAATCATGCTTCATTTGCTTTTATTAATTTGAGCAGAGAATTTTATCTCTGCTGCGGAAGGCACGTTTCTGTAAACAATTATTTATCTGTCATCAAACGATTAAAATCCTTGATAAAGTAATCGGTGCATGGATGCGGATATTCGTATTGAAAAATAATAAAGGTACCATGCGGTACCTTTTTATCTAGGAATAATACTATGAATGAAACTTTATATCAGCATCCGTCGGTGAATACCTTAATCTGTGTTCCGCCGAGATTGCCGTGGTGCTGCGGATCGGTAGCCTCATAACACGGAGTGTTATAGAATACATAGCACTGGTTTGTATAGGTTTCCGGTTTTTCAGTCTGATATGCATCAGGAGGAGTCATTCCCTTAACGGAAACGAGAATCTGTGTTGCGCCTGATTCCCATTTTTTGAATTTATATGTCCAGTCGGAGGTACCGTCTTTGCTGAAGGTTCCGTCCAGTGCCCTTAAAATACCGTCTTCCGTTGCATCCGGAAAACCGCATTTCACCCGGACTGCATCCTTGCTGTTTTCGTTGCAGCTTGACTGGCTGGTGGAACCGATGCAAACGTACTGGGCTTCAGATGATACCTTGTTGGCAACAAGCGCCTTTCCGTGAACCAGGGTGGCAGCTCCCTTCATGGCTCCGGCTAGTTACAGCAAGAATTCCGAGAATAACAATTACTACAATCAGTTCTATAAGGGTGAAACCTTCCTGTTTAACATTTCCTTTCACGACAACACCTCTTTAAATTTATGAAAATACCGGAAACGGAAATCGACCATTACACCTTTCCTTCTTTTCTTTATACCTTAAATTTTAAATATTCCAAGCATTTCGCGGGATTAGTTGCAATATTTGTGATATTAGCGACAAAATTTTTCTGTAATTGCTGTTTTGTTTTCTGAAAATGTCAGCGTTCATATAAATCCTATCTGAAAAGACGTTCTGCATGATGCATGCGTGGAATGTGATTCTCCGGTCAACGTTAACCTTTCAAGCCGGATGTGCCTGTTTACTTCATCAGTTTCATCGTGTTCAAGCCGGAAAAAAGATTGTAAATCTTTGATGAGTATTAAGGTATAATATACGGGTTTTTTAGGAATGAATATGAATAATTACTTTGCTACATGTCCAAAGGGTATTGAACCCCTGCTGCTGGAGGAAATTTCAGCTTTAGGTGCGACAGATGTCAAATCAACTGTTGCCGGTGTATATTTCAAAGGTGATCTGGCAACAGGCTACCGCGCTGCATTATGGTCGCGCTTTGCGTCACGCATTCTTCTCAATATCACGGAGTTTGCCGCTTCCGATGATTTTGAACTGTATCTTGGTGTCAGCTCCGTTTCATGGGAGAAATATTTTGATGCCGGAAAAACCATTGCCATAGATTTCTCGGGTACTTCTGAATCGATCAAGAATACACTGTACGGTGCGCAGAAAATCAAGGATGCGGTTGCAGATCGCTTTTCCAAAAGGTTCGGTGAAAGACCTGATGTTGACAAGACATGTCCTGATGTGAGAATTGTTGCTCATCTGAACCGCAGGCAGAGGGTTTCGCTTAATTTTGATATAACAGGTGTTTCGCTTCATAAGAGAACATACCGTTCCAATGCAGGTGCTGCTCCGCTGAAGGAAAACCTTGCGGCGGCAATAGTTGCCCGCGCGAAACCTTCCGGAACTGTAGTGGATCCGATGTGCGGTTCCGGCACCATTCTGATAGAAGCCGCCATGAGACTCACAGGAACCGCGCCCGGTCTTTTAAGAGAGAATATAGGTTTTGCCAATCTCAATATTCACGATCAGCAGCTGTGGAAGAGCATCCTGCTCGAGGCAAAGGCTCAGAGCGCAAGAGGAAAGGAACAGCTGGCGGAGCGCGGAATCAGACTTTACGGATACGATCAGGATGAACGCGTTATTGAAATCGCCAGGGACAACATCGCCAATGCGGGTTTTGCAGAACTTATAGAGGTTGAGGCTGTTCCTCTGAAGGAACTGAAACGACCTGAAAACGTGGAGGTCTGCAGTATTATTACCAATCCTCCGTACGGAGAGCGACTCGGTAATTTTACCGAACTGCTGGATCTTTATTCTCTGCTGGGATACAAGTTTAAACAGGAGTTCCCGGGATCTTCGGTAACCGTTATATCTTCATCCGCCGATCTGCTGAGCTGCATTAAACTCAGAGCGGATAAAACCTATAAACTTTTCAACGGCGCACTGGAATGTCTGCTGAAAAATTATCAGATTTCCGAAAACCGAACCGATGTTCCTGCAGCTGACAGCGGGAGTGAAGGAAACGGATCGATAAGCCCGTCGGCTCAGGAATTTGCCAACCGTCTCAGAAAAAATCTCAAGGGTCTGAAAAAATGGATTGAATCCGAATCTCTTGAGGCATACCGCATTTATGATGCCGATTTGCCTAATTACAATGCGGCAATAGACGTTTATGCCGATTATGCGGTAATTCAGGAGTATGCCGCTCCGAAGAGCGTGTCTGCGAAGACCGCCCACGAGAGACTTCTCGACATGATGCAGGTAACCAGAAATGTTCTTGAAATACCTGGAGACAACATTGTAGTTAAACGCCGTGAAAAACAGAGGGAAGACGAGCAGTATCAGAAACTGGATGAACTGAATCATACGCTCAATATTCATGAATACGGAGCAAGGTACATAGTCAATCTTTACGATTATCTTGATACCGGTCTTTTCAATGATCACCGTCTGGTGCGCAAATTCATCCGCATGAATTCCTCCGGACTTGATTTTCTGAACATATTCGCCTATACCGGAACAGCATCTGTGCAGGCGGCTCTGGGCGGAGCAAAATCCGTAACCACGGTTGATATGAGCAGGACATACCTTAACTGGGCGAAGGAGAATCTGCGCATCAACAATTTTACCGATAAAAGAAAATATATTTTTGAACAGGCCGACTGTCTGAAATGGATTGTTTCATGTCAGGAAAAATATGATCTGATCTTTGTTGATCCTCCGACATTCTCAAATTCAAAGCGCATGGAAAATACCTTTGATGTGGAAAGGGATCATGTTGAACTGATAGCAAACCTGAAAAAACTGCTTCGCGACGGCGGACGGATTATTTTTTCCAACAACAAGAAGAATTTCAGATTCGATTATGAAAAAATAACCGCACTTGGTTTCAATGTCAGAGATCTGAGTCAGGAAACACTGTCCAGGGATTATACCAAAGCCAAAGCGCTTCATAACTGCTGGCTTCTGAGTTTATAGGTTCGGAATTTATTTATGAGTATTGTATCGCTGGATTCGGCTTATCTTTCCTTTTCAGATCTGCCGGTTCTTGATCATGCCGATTTCAGTATTGAGGATCGGGAAAGAGTATGTATCGTCGGACGCAACGGTGTCGGCAAGTCCACTCTGCTGAAGATTTTCAACGGAGAGATCAGAATCGACGACGGAACACTGGTTTTTCAGCAGAATCTTAAGGTAAGGCGTCTTGAACAGGATCCTCCGTCATTCGGCAGAGATCAGACCATACTTTCCTATCTGGTGGAAAATTACCGGAAGGAGCACGGAGAGCATCATCATGAATATAATTATGAGGCGGAGAACCGGATCAAGGTTCTGCTGAACAAAATGGATCTTGATCCCGAAAGACCTCTGCAGGGATTGTCCGGAGGACTTCTGCGCCGTGTAGCTCTGGCTGACGCGCTGGTGTCGGAGCCGGATCTTCTTCTTCTGGACGAACCGACCAACCACCTGGATATTAATGCCATACTGTGGCTTCAGAATTTCATAAAATCTTACCAGGGAAGTGTTATTTTCATCAGCCACGATCGTGAATTCATCGACAGTGTTGCCACCAGAATAGCGGAGCTGGATCGCGGCAGAATCTATTCATATCCGGGAAATTATCAGCAGTATGTCAAAAACCGTGATTACCAGCTGGAGCTTGAACAGAAACGCAATCAGGCCTTTGACCGCAAACTGTCGCAGGAGGAGGTGTGGATCCGACAGGGAATAAAGGCGCGCCGTACCCGTAACGAGGGCAGGGTCAGAGATCTGATAAAAATGCGAGAGGAACGCCGCAACCGCAGATCCCGTAAGGGAAATGTTTCAATGCAGCTTTCCGAGGGAATGAGATCCGGAGACATTGTTTTTGCCGGAGAAAATGTTTCATTCAGATATGGTGAGCGGACCATAATCGACAATTTCAGCTATCAGGTGATGCGCGGAGATAAAATAGCATTAATAGGCATGAACGGATGCGGTAAATCCACTCTGCTGAAAATCATTCTCGGACAGCTTGAACCTGCCGGCGGCAGTATGGTTAAATCCGGCTCGAATGTGGAGATCGCCTATTTCGATCAGTACCGCGAGCAGCTCGACGGTGAGAAAACCGTAATTGACAATCTGACAAACGGCAAAACAGAAGTTGAGGTAAACGGTCATAAAAAGCATGTAATCGGATATCTGCAGGATTTCCTGTTTGAGCCTCGCAGAGCAATGGTACCGGTCAAGGCTCTGTCAGGAGGGGAGAAAAACCGACTTCTCCTGGCGAAGCTTTTTCTGAAGAAATTCAATGTTCTGGTTCTTGATGAACCTACCAACGATCTTGATATCGAAACGCTGGAACTTCTCGAGGAACTTCTGACCGGCTACAGTGGCACCCTTCTTCTTGTAAGCCACGACCGTGCCTTTGTAAACAATATTGTTACAGAAATCTGGTATTTCAGAGGCAACGGCGGCATTGAACAGATTCTGGGCGGTTATGACGAACTGAATAAATACATGCTGAAAGAGCAGCAGACTGAACAGAAAATGAAGGAATCGTCAGCTCCCGAGGTAAAAAAAGTCGTAAAAGCTGTAAAGGAAAAAACCAAATTAAGTTATAATGAGCAGAAGGAATTAAACTCTCTTCCTCAGCAGATTGAACAGCTCGAGGCTCAGATTGAGGAAATGCAGCAGGTTGTATCGGAGCCGTCTTTCTATTCACAGTCTGAGGACAGAATAAAGGAGACTCTGAAAAAATTGGATATGCTGTCCGGTGAACTGCAGACGAAGTATGATCGCTGGACTGAACTGGAAGATTTACAAAACAAGTTAAGAGGAAAAAATTGAAAAAGTTTAAGTTAACGGCAGCGGCATCCGCCATGGCAATGGCCTGTGCTTCCGCTTATGCTGCAGATCAGCCGTTTTTTACTGTCACAGAAATATCTGACAATGCGGATGAGTACGGCTATAAGCTCGCGCAGAAGAACGATATCTATTCGGATATAATCCAGCCGTATGACTGGTGGTCGTACTTTGAAGCAAATCCGACAACCATCGATCTGGCTGATTATCATACCTATGCTATCGGCTGCATTTATGACAGTGCGGTGTGCGGCAGTTTTTACGATGATGGTAATGATCAGGACGGCAAAGGTCACAGCTTTTTTAAGGCATTGCATGAAAACACCTCATATATAAGCTCCCTTTTGAGCTACGGTGAACAGCTTGACATGTTCTCCGGCGTGAGACGCAATCTTGGTGCCGACGGTACATCCATGATTGCCGGATGGGTTGAAAATCCTGAACGTACTTTTAAATCAGGTGTGAGATATCCTGTAGTGTGGAGCAACGGCGAAAAGATTGTTCTTGAACAGAAGAAAGGTTTCGGTGTGGCTTCATCCTCGCTTCTGACCGACGACGGCTCATTTCTGATCGGCGGTGCAAGCTCCGAAACGGATTTCACCGACGGAGGATATTTCAGAGAATGCTACAGTGACTATGATGAAGACAGTTTTTCCTATGCCGTGAGAAACTGCCCTGGCTACTCCAATCAGCCTGTTGTCTGGTCTTTTGATCCGTCAACAAACAAGGTTACCGGAAAACAGGTGCTTGCTCATTTCCGGCCTGCCGATCTTGACGACGATTTGAATTCGGCAGACATCAAGGCGATTGTGAAACGCAACGGAAAATACTATGCGTTCGGTCACTCCGCAACAAATAAGGTCGGTATGGATACCCTGAGCATTGCAACCTGGTGGTCATTTGATTTCAATGACGGCGCCTTCAGCAATGTTAGCGATTCAAACAACGCCACAGGCATAGATCGTCCGGGTCAGGATGACGAGCATTACGGTGCCACCTGGTTTGCTGATGCCAACGATAACGGATACGCCATAGGAAATATCAGATACAGTTCGGTTAATCGTCTTGCATATCCTATTGAAATGTTCGTATACAATATTGACAGCAATTCATCAAATATCGCATTGCAGAATGTTCCTTTCAAAGGCGCATCCAATGAAGCAGTGGCAATCAACAACAACAACCTGGTGGTGGGTATTGCCGATAATGCCAATTCTCAGTATGCAACCGTTGACGGAATGCCGCGTGAAAAAGAAGGTTACATTTATAATGTCGAATCAGGAAAGTATTATTCACTTAACGATTTGATCTGTACCAGTTCAACCTGCGAAATCAACGGCAGATATTATTACATATACAATGTAGGTGACATTAACGATAACAATACCATTATTGCCAATGCGTACCGCTATGACACCAACAAGGACTGGGCAAACTATACCAATGCAAAGAATGTCACCGTTATGCTGACTTCCGATAAATTTATCAATAACAAGGATATTGATGAAAATTACAAGGTTTCATATGACCGCAAGGAAATCACCTACGGCGAGGAAAAAGGCGGTGGCGGATCCGGTTCAATGGGCGGAATTTCGGTTATGCTTCTCGGTGTTATGGCCTTCCTGAGGATCAGAAAACTTAAAAAGTAGAATGTTCTGTCCAGACAGATCCTGTTGATGATAACGGCTGAACCCTGTATCGCCGGCAGTACGCGGCATGGTTCAGTCTTTTTTGATCCCGCATTCCTGAACCAGAATATCAGGAATGCATTTTTTATGATTTTATTCCAGGAGGAATGACCATGAAAAAAATTGCTGCAGCATGCGCCATGCTGATGACGGGCTGTGTTTATGCCGCGATTCCTGAAGGATATGTGGAAAAAAAAGGAACGGATCCGGATATCAGAACCTATGTAAACAGTCAGACCGGCGGTGTTTTTACCATGGCAACAAAAAAATACCGGAAATGATTCCGCCAGCAAGGTCCTTGAGGTAACCGCGGGACAGATCGGCTGTTCCGGCAAGGTTCAGGGTGATGAAAGGTTTGCTGTGCTGTCGGACTGCCTGGTTAACGGCGCCAATATGGAACTTGCGGTGGTAATAATCGATGATGAGGTTACGATTGTCTATATCAATGACAAGGTTACGGATGAGGAGTACAATCAGTTTATTGACATGGATTAAATCGTCATATGCTGTATCTGACGCTCTGCTGCAACCGGCATAATCATTACAGCATGTGCACGATGCATTTCAATATCATATATTAAACGCCGGGATCTGTTTCTTCAATTAATTTTCATTTAATGGAAACAGTATACTTTTTTTCATAAAAAATTTATAAATGAACAATTGTTGTTTATATCATATACGGTTTTGATTTGTTTTGTTTATAATTTAAACAAATAACTATATATGCTTCAAAAATATTTGCATGTATGTTGTTATGGTTTATAATGTGATCGCTGTATCAGATTGGGTATGGCGAGTTTTTTGTTATCATGAGTATTTTAAGGATAGAACATGAAAAAATTATTAGCTGCATGCACTTTATTGGTTTCTAGCTACGCTTTTGCAGATATTCCAGCTAACTTCGAACAGGTTGATGCTGGCGAAAACAACGCAGTATTCGTAAACAAGACCTCTGGTGCTTTATTCGGCGCTTCAGTTGTAGCTAGCGAAGGCGCTGCTGCAAACGCAATCCTGACTGCTGCTGCTCCACAGTTCAACTGTGCATCTGAAGTTAAGGGTGATGCAGAATTCGCTTCTGTTGAAGGCTGCAAGGTTAACGATCAGAACGTAGAAGTTGCTGTAGCTGTAGGCGGTGACAAAGCTGTTGTTTTCTATGTAAATGACAAGATCACTCAGGATGAAGTTAACGCATTCATCGCTGAAATGCTTAAGTAATCCTTCCTGTTGATATAACAGATCATTTTCTTAAGAAGAGGCCGGTTGTTTATCCTGCCTCTTTTTTTATTTGTTTAATCCGCTCATAATCCGTAATTTTTAAAACAGCACCGCCAGCAGAAATAATTTAAAAATAGTAAACGATCCATAATAACCTTTAAGGTAATTAAGGCTTTTGCTTAGTCTAAGTGATTTCACTGAAAAGTGAATGAACTACGTTATGAGAGAATGAA